>DASVMY010000334.1:0-12469 GCA_036384135.1 Caulobacteraceae bacterium
CGGGCGGCTGACTTGCGGCAACAGGTCGCGCCGGGCGCGCCGGCTTGAAGACCGGCCGGGTGGGCTGCGAGGGCGCCGCGCGGCCGGACAGGCCCAGGCGGTGCACCTTGCCGATCACCGCATTGCGGGTGACGCCGCCAAGCTGCTTGGCGATCTGGCTGGCCGAGAGGCCGTCGAGCCAGAGTTTCTTAAGTGTTTCAACGCGTTCGTCGGTCCAACCCATGACAGAAACCCTCCAACCCCTGCTGCAAGGCGGGCAAGGCGTTCCCCATAAACGCGCCAACCCACATCTTGTGTCCCCGAGGGCCACCGCACCCGATGGCCTACAACATATCGTGCACAAACCCTTAAGAGACACAATAGGCGCCCCATGATCTGTCCACAGGATCAATATGTTGAGTGAACGCCGTGCATCTTGCGCCGGGCCGTGCGGGGGCGCACATCAAGGCCCATGAAGGACATGCCTGCCGCCGTCGTCGTTCCCCCGCCGCCCCGCGACTACCAGGGCGTCAATTGGGAGGGCCTCAAGACCCTGTACCTGCGCGAGGTGCGCCGATTCTGGAAGGTCGGCACCCAAACCCTGGCCGCCCCGGTGGTGACGGCCCTGCTCTATATGATGGTGTTCGTGGCCGCCGTCGGCCCGAACCGGCGGGTGGTGGAGGGGGTCAGCTTCGGGACCTTCATCGTGCCGGGCCTGGTGATGATGCAGATCCTGGGCAACGCCTTCTCCAACTCCTCCTCGTCGTTGCTGCAGGCCAAGATGAACGGCCTGATCGGCGACTTCCTGACGCCGCCGCTGTCGCCGATGGAACAGGTGGCCGGTTTCGCCCTGGGCGCGGCCACCCGCGGGATCGCGGTGGGGGCGGTGGCCGCCGTGGCGGTGCTGTTCTTCGCCCCGGTCCAGATCGCCCACATCTGGGCCATCCTTTATTTTGGCCTCGGCGCGTCGCTGATTATGGGCCTGCTGGGCATCGTGGCGGCCATCTGGTCGGAGAAGTTCGATCACATCGCGGCGGTGACCAACTTCGTAATCATGCCCATGACCTTCCTGTCGGGGACCTTCTATCTGGTGGAGGGCCTGCCCGAGCCGTTCCGAACGGTCTCGCACTTCAACCCGTTCTTCTACCTGATCGACGGGTTCCGCTACGGCTTTATCGGCGCGGCGGACGGGTCGATCGCGGTGGGCGCGGCGATGACGGCGGTGCTGGTGGTTCTGCTCACTGGTGTCTGCTGGCGTATGTTCGCCACCGGCTACAAGCTTAAGACCTAAGCCCAGTTCCGGAACCCGTCTGCCCATTTCGCGTTCAGCGTACCAAGCCGCGTGGAACGCACTGTGGCGGGCTGAGGGCTTGGGTTCATGGGACATCTGACAGCGGTCGAGGACGGTGCGGAGCCGCCTTTGGGCGTCTTGGGGAAGGGCGCCACGCGCGTCCGCATCGCGGACCCCGTCAGGGATGGTGGGGGCAAGGTGCGCCGGCTGGAGCGCTCCCGGGCTGAATTCCAGGCGCGCGAACTGTTGCACCGAGACCTGTTGAACGCCCTGCCGGCGGCCATCTACACCATCGACACAGCGGGCCGGATCACCTTCTACAACGAGGCCGCCGTCGCGCTGGCCGGGCGCCGCCCGGTGCTGGGCAGCGATGAGTGGTGCGTGACCTGGAAGCTCTACAACCCCGACGGCTCGCCCCTTCCGCACGACGTCTGTCCCACGGCGATTGCGCTGAAGGAAGGGCGGTCCATAAGGGGCGTGGAGGCGATCGCCGAGCGGCCGGACGGTAGCCGGGTCTGGTTCATGCCCTATCCCACGCCCTTGAAGGACGAGACCGGCGCCATCGTGGGCGCGGTCAACATGCTGGTGGACATCACCGCCCGCAAGGCAGCCGAGGCGCGTCAGACCCTGCTGGCCAACGAGGTCAACCACCGGGCCAACAACCTGCTGGCGGTGGTGCAGGCTTCCCTTCGGATGACCCAGGCGGACACAGTCGAAGGGTTCCGGGCGGCCATGATGGGGCGCGTCGGCGCCTTGGCCCACGCGCACAGCCTGCTGGCCAGGTCGCGGTGGACCGGCGCGGACCTGGAGCGCCTCGTCGCCCACGAGCTAGGCTCTTACATGGATCCGCGCGCGCCGCGGGTCCGCGCCGTTGGCCCGGCCACGCCCCTGCGGCCCACCGAGGCCCAGTCCATGGCCATGGCCCTGCACGAACTGGCGACCAATGCGGCGAAGTACGGCGCCCTGGCGCTGGAGGCCGGCGGCGTGGTCGTGGAATGGGCTCGCCGCCGCGACCGTCTGGTCGTCTGCTGGCGCGAAGAAGGCGGGCCGCGGGCCAAGGCGCCCGCACGAGAAGGCGTCGGCGGCCGGGTCATCCGCGTGGCCATGGCCCAGCTGGGCGGCGGGGTTTCCTTCGACTGGCGGCCCGAAGGGCTCCATTGCGAACTGTCATTGCCGCTGGCCCCGGCGATCTGACCCGCCAGGCATTGTCGCCGCGGCGATCGGCTGGCAGAAACGCACCTCAGGATCGTGAAATCACCGAGGAGGCGGCCGATGGCGACCTTCCGCTATCTGGTCAGCGACGTTGATGCGTCGGTGGCGTTCTACGCCGGTCCGCTGGGCTTCGAGCTGGTCCAGCAGTTCGGGCCGAACATGGCTATCGTGCGCAAGGGCGACCTTTCCGTCTGGCTGGCCGGGCCGAACGCCTCCGCCGCCCGCCCGATGCCGGACGGCGCCAAGCCGCAACCTGGCGGCTGGAACCGCTTCGTCGTCGAGACCGACAACCTGGACGCCCTGGTCGCGTCCCTTAAGTCGGCGGGCGCAACCTTCCGCAACGAGATCGTCACGGGCCCAGGCGGCCGGCAGATCCTGGTCGATGACCCCTCCGGCAATGTGGTGGAGTTGTTCCAGGCGGGGTAGGGGGCGGTCTCCACATATTTCTCTTATCTGTCATCCCGGAAAGCCGTGCAGCGGCTTATCCGGGACCGCCGGAAACGCCGATCTGGCCGCATCCCTCACCCGCGCGGACGGCCCTCACTGGACCACAAATCCTTTGCAGCGCCCGCACCGGTATCCCCGATCATCGCCTCCCAGGGATAGGGTTCGCTCCCAACAAGCCCCGGCCACAAATCCTGCCACCCCGGGTTCAGAGCCTCGATCAGGTCGAACTTCCAGCCTCGCCGCCATCGCTTGATCAACTTCTCTCGGGCGATGGCCTGGCTGATGTCGCCATGGAGTTCGAACCACACCAACGTCTTGCAGCCCCGGGTGCGGGTAAAGCCCGGGACCTCGCCGTCGCGGTGCTGTTGAGCACGCGTCAGAAGGTCACCGGTAACTCCTGTATAGAGCACGCCGCGCTGGACGTTGGTCATGATGTAGACGGCATAGATGTGCTCTTCGGCCATGGTCGGAATGGTAGCGCTTGCGGCGGTCCCGGATAAGTCGCTGCGCGCCTTTCCGGGATGACAGCTGGGAGGAGGGCAGGGCTGCGTGACGACGAACAGCCCGCAACTGTCACATCCCCACGATTGACAGCGCCGCCCCTTGAGACGAAAACGCCACGCTTCCCGTCCCTGCGCCCGTTGGCGTGGGGATTTCGCGCTTTCTGGGAGGCCCTTACGATGGCGCAGCCGACCTCGCCGACCGTTCCGAATGACCACATCCTGGGCGTCTACAACCGCGCCCCGCTGGCGTTCGAACGAGGCCGAGGCGCGCGCCTCTATACCGCTGAGGGCGAGGAATACCTGGACTGCCTGGCCGGCATCGCCACCACGGGCCTGGGCCACGCCCACCCCAAGGTCGTGCAGGCCCTGAAGGACCAGGCCGAGAAGTTGTGGCATGTCTCCAACATCTTCCGCATCCCTGGCCAGGAGGCCCTGGCCACCAAGCTCACCGACGCCACCTTCGCCGACGTGGTGTTCTTCACCAACTCCGGCACCGAGGCCATCGAGTGCGCGCTGAAGACCGCGCGCAAGTATCACTGGGTGAACGGCCAGCCGGAGCGGATCGATATCTTCGGCTTCGACGGCGCCTTCCACGGGCGCAGCTACGCGGCCGTGTTCGCCGCCGGCAACCCGTCCTACACCGAGGGCTTCGGCCCGGCCCTGCCCGGCTACAAGACCCTGCCGTTCGGTGACATGGAGGCCTTCAAAGCCGCCGTCGGCCCGACCACGGCGGCGGTGATCATCGAGCCGGTGCAAGGCGAAGGCGGGGCTCGCGCCCTGCCCGAAGCCGACCTGAAAGCCCTGCGCGACCACTGCACGGCCAATGGCGTGCTGGTGATCTACGACGAGATCCAGTGCGGCCTTGGCCGCACCGGCAAGCTCTTCGCCCACGAGTGGGCGGACGGCGCCGCGCCGGACATCATGTGCGTGGCCAAGGCCCTGGGCGACGGCTTCCCAGTCGGCGCGTGCCTGGCCACCGCCGAGGCGGCCAAGGGCATGACCGTGGGCTCGCACGGGTCCACCTACGGCGGCAACCCCCTGGCCATGGCGGTGGGCCTGGCGGCGTTCGAGGAGCTGAACAGCCCCGCGACCCTGGAAAACGTGCGCACCATCGCCGGCTATTTCACTCAGGGCCTCAAGGGCCTGCAGGATCGCTACCCGGACGTCATCGCCGACATCCGCGGCAAGGGCCTGCTGATCGGCATCAAGCTGATCCCCAACAACCGCGACTTTATGCAGGCCGCCCGCGACGAAAAGCTGCTGATCGCCGGCGGCGGCGACAACTGCGTGCGCCTGCTGCCCTCGCTGTTGCTCACCGCCGAGGAAGCGCGCGAAGCCGTCGAAAAGCTGGAGCGCACGTGCGAGGCGGTGCGGAAGAAGGCGGCGGCGTGACCGCGCCCCGTCACTTCCTCGACCTGTGGAGGATGGATGGCGGGACCCTGCGCGCCATCCTGGAGGACGCCAAGGCGCGCAAGGCCGCGCGCCGGGGTTGGGGCCACGCCCGGGTGGACGCCGACGCCCCGGCGCGGGACCGCACCCTGGCGATGATCTTCCAGAAGAACTCCACGCGCACGCGGTTCTCCTTCGACGCGGCGATCCGGCAGTTGGGCGGGCAGGGGATCATCTCCTCGTCCACCGACATGCAGCTGGGCCGCGGCGAGACCATAGAGGATACCGCCAAGGTGCTGTCTCGCATGGTCGACGCGGTGATGATCCGCGCCGACCGGCACGAGGACGTGGAACGCTTCGCCCTGGCCTCCGGCGTGCCGGTGATCAACGGCCTCACCGACAAGAGCCATCCCTGCCAGATCATGGCCGACCTGATGACCTTTGAGGAACACCGCGGGCCGGTGGCGGGCAAGACCATCGCCTGGGTGGGGGATGGCAACAACGTCTGCGCCAGCTTCATCCACGCCACGGCCAAGCTGGGCTTCAAGCTGGTGGTGGCCTGCCCGCCGCAGTACCACCCCGACCTGCGCGACCTGGCCCGCGCGGCCGAGGAGCAGGGCCGCGTGGAGATCACCGACGACCCCCGCGCGGCGGTGGCCGGCGCCCACTGCGTGGTGGCCGATACCTGGGTCTCCATGGGCGACATCGACCACGACCAGCGCGTCGAGGCCCTGGAGCCCTATCAGGTGGACAAGGCGCTGATGGACCTGGCCGATCCGCGGGGGGTGTTCCTGCACTGCCTGCCAGCCCACCGCGGCGAGGAAGTCACCGACGAGGTCATCGACGGCCCCCGCTCCCTGGTCTGGGACGAGGCCGAGAACCGCATCCACGTCCAGAAGTCGATCCTGGCCTGGTGCTTCGGCGGGGTGGTCTAGGGGCGCGGGGAAATGGCGCGCTGGATTTCGGCGCCCGATCCCCTATATCCCCGCCGTGCCCGACATGACCCCTCCCAAAGACGACCCCCGTGACGACCTCGTCGCCGCTTTCCAGATCGAGAACCAGCCCGTGCGGGGGCGCATCGTGCGCCTGGGCGCGGCGGTGGATGAGATCCTGACGCGGCATGACTATCCGCTGCCGGTGGCTAATCTGCTGGGCGAGGCCTGCGCCCTGGCGGCGGTGGTGGGCGCCTCGCTGAAGTTCGAGGGCCGGCTGATCGTCCAGGCCCAGGGCGACGGGCCGGTGCGCTACGTGGTGGTCGACTACGACACCGAGGGCTCCCTGCGCGGCTATTGCCGCTACGACCCCGAGCGGGTGACAGAGGTCTCCGGCGGGTTGATGGCGCCGGGCGCCAAGACCCTGCTGGGCCAGGGCGTGTTTATCATGACCGTCGACCAGGGGGCGGACATGGACCGCTACCAGGGCGTCACGCCGATCGAGGGCGAGACGCTGGCCCTGTGCGCCGAGCAGTACTTCGCCCAGTCCGAGCAGACCCCCACCCGCGTGCGCCTGGCGGTCGGACAGGCCGACACCGGCGAGGGGCTGAAGTGGCGCGCCGGCGGCCTGATCATTCAGAACATCGCCGAGGACGATGCCCGCGGTCCCACCGAGGAGGCCTGGATCACCGCCCAGGCCCTGTTCATCACCGTGGGCGAGGACGAGCTGATCGACCCGACCATCTCCAGCGACACCCTGCTGTTCCGCCTGTTCCACGAGGATGGGGTGCGGATGTTCGAACCTCGGGCGCTGAAGGCGTTCTGCCGCTGCTCCGAGGAGCGGATCACCAGCGTCCTGCAGTCCTTCCCGGCCGAAGACCGCGCCAGCATGGTCGAGGACGACGGCCGCATCCGCGTGACCTGCGAGTACTGTTCGCGGGTCTATGAGCTGACCCCCGAAGCGGTGGGTTAGTTCATCCGCTTCACCGCCTCGGGCATGTGCAGCGAGAACTCGGGTATCTCCGCCTCAAAGACTTCGCCGCCGTCGGTGACCATCTGGTAGCTGCCGCGCATGGCCCCCGACGAGGTGGTCAGCGGGCAGGCGGAGACGTAGCGATAGGCTTCGCGGGGCTTGAGGGTCGGCTGTTCGCCCACCACGCCCGGACCGCGCACCTCTTCCACCCGGTTCATCGCGTCGGTGATGATCCAGTGGCGCGAGACCAGCTGCACAGTCTCCTGGCCATGGTTCTCGATCTCCATGGTGTAGGACCAGGTGAACTGGTTGTTGGCCGGGTCCGACTGCTCCGGCTGATAGACCGGCGCGGCGCGCACCAGGACGTCCCGCGTGCGGGCGACATAGACGTCCCGGGGCGGACCCCTGCTCATGCCGCGTCCCCCATCAGGCCGCGCCCTCCTCAGGCTGCATCCAGCGCCCGCTCGATATCGCGGGCCAGGTCGCCGGCGCCCTCCAGGCCCACCGACACCCGCACCCAGCCCGCGGTCAGGCCGATCTCCAGGCGCTGTTCCTCGGTCATGGCCCGGTGGGTGGTTGTGGTGGGGTGGGTGGCCATGGACTTGGCGTCGCCCAGATTGTTGGAGATGTCCAGCAACTCCAGACGGTTCAGGAACCGGAACGCCGCCTCCTGGCTGCCCAGGTCGAAGGCCACCAGGGAGCCGCCGCCGGCCATGGCGTTGCCGCCGCCGGTCATCTGCCGCGCGGCGATCTCGTGCTGGGGGTGGTCGGCGCGGCCGGGATAGCGGACAGTCTTGACCTTGGCGTGGGCGGCGATGCGGTCGGCCAAACCGGCGGCGGTCTCGCTCTGCCGGCGCACCCTCAGGTCCAGGGTCTCAAGGCCTTTCAGCAGCACCCAGGCGTTGAACGGCGACAGTGATGGTCCCGTGTGGCGGATAAAGTCGCGGTAGGATTCGTCGATGAGGGCCAGCTCGCCCAGCACCGCCCCACCCATCACCCGGCCCTGGCCGTCGATGTGCTTGGTGGCCGAATAGACCACGATGTCGGCCCCCAGCTGCAGGGGTTTCTGAAAGATCGGAGTGGCGAAGACGTTGTCCACCACCACCTTGGCGCCGGCGCTGCGGGCAATGGCGCTGATGGCGGCGATGTCGCAGATCTCCAGTAGCGGATTGGCCGGGGTCTCCAGGAAGAACAGCTTGGTGTTGGGCCGCACCGCCGCCTTCCAGGCCGCCGTGTCCGGCCCGTCGACGAAGGTGGTCTCGATGCCGAAGCGCGGGGCCCAGTTGTTCAGGATCCAGCGGCACGAGCCGAACAGCGCCCGGCCCGCCACCACATGGTCGCCGGCGCGCAGCAGGCCGGTCATGGCCAGGTGCACCGCCGCCATCCCGGAGGCCGTGGCGCGGCACGCCTGCGCGCCCTCCAACAGGGCCAGACGGTTCTCGAACATCGCCACGGTGGGATTGCCGTAGCGCGAATAGATGAAACCCGGATCCGTCCCGGCGAAGCGGGCGTCGGCGGCCTCGGCGCTGTCGTAGACGAAGCTCTGGGTCAGGTAGAGCGCCTCGGCCGTTTCCCCGAAGCCCGAGCGCATGACGCCGCCCCGGATCAGGCGCGTGGCGACTTCCCAGGATTGGGGGTCTTCGGCGGCGGGATCATCGGCCATGGCGGGCCTCCGGGGGCAAGGTCGAAAGGGGCGGCATAGAAGGCGCCGGGGGGCGTCCGGTCAAGGGTTGGCCACTTGCCAACCGCGCGATCATGGCTAAGGCTGGGTGGTCCATGAGTGACACCCCTCCCCAAACAGCCGCCGGCATCCTGCCCTGCCAGTCCATCGAGGATTTGGTGGCCCAGGGCGCCATCACCGCCCAGACCCCCTTTGACGCCAACCAGGTGCAGCCGGCCAGCCTGGACCTGCGCCTGGGCGCCCGCGTCTGGCGGGTGCGCGCCTCGTTCCTGCCACGGCACGGCAAGAAGGTCTCCGAGCGCCTGACGGACGTGGCCATGCACCAGCTGGACCTGACCCAGGGCGTGGTGCTGGAAAAGGGCTGTGTCTACATCGCCGAGCTGCAGGAGCGCCTGGCCCTGCCCATGGGCGTCTCGGCCCGCGCCAACCCCAAGAGCTCCACCGGCCGCGTCGACGTCTTCGTGCGGCTGCTCACCGACGGACAACCGGCCTTCGACAATGTCGTCGAGGGCTATGAGGGGCCGATGTACCTGGAGATCGCGCCGCAGACCTTCTCGGTCCTGGTGCGGGCCGGCACGCGGCTGAACCAGCTGCGCCTCAAGCGCGGCGCCCCGCCGCTGCTGCGGGTCAGGAGCGTCGGGGTGGACCTGACCCAGGCCGTCGCCGGCTTCCGGGGCCGCCGCCACGCCGGTGTGGTCGACCTGGACCATGAGGATGGCCACGACCCCCGCGACTTCTGGGAGCCGCTTGAGCCCCGCCGCGGCGAGCTGCTGCTGGACCCCGGCGAGTTCTACATCCTGGCCTCCAAGGACGCGATCGAGATCCCGGTGCTGGAGGCCGCCGAGATGACCCCCATCGACCCCTCGGTGGGCGAGTTCCGCGTCCACTACGCCGGCTTCTTCGACCCCGGCTTCGGCACCCCGGAAACCGACAGCGTCGGCGCCCGCGGCGTGCTGGAGGTGCGCAGCCACGAGACCCCGTTCCTGCTGGAGGACGGCCAGACCGTCGCCCGCCTGGTCTTCGAACCGCTCACCGCCCGGCCCAAGCGGCTCTACGGCGAAGACGGTTCCCACTACCAGCGCCAGGGACTGAAGCTGTCGAAGCACTTCCGGACGTGGACGTGATCCGGGGCGTCGGTCCCCGCCTATGGACGCCCTGACCCTCTTCGGCCTTTTCGCCGTCACCGCCATGCTGATCTGCTACGCCTTGGAGGCCCGCTCGCCCTGGTGGACCCTGGCGTTCGCGGGATCGTGCGTCTTTGGCAGCGCCTACGGTTTTCTGCAGGGCGCCTGGCCCTTCGGCCTGGTCGAGGGGGTGTGGGCCGTGGTCGCCACCCGGCGTTGGTGGGTGCACTCCAAAGAAAGATGAGTGTCTTGTTTCCTTGACATCGCCGGCCGGAGCATGACAAGCTTACTTGACTGAATGACAAGGGGATCTGACGTCATGAAAACACACTGCCCCCGACAAGCCCCGAGGAGACCCACATGACCAAGGCCCAGTGGTCGCCCGCCCTGAAGCGCTATCAGGCTCGGTTCTGGCCCACCATGATCGTCTATGCCCTGGTGCTGTGGGGCGCGATCCACCTGCTCCAGACCGGGCATCCGGCGGGGCTGACGAAATACGCCCTGGCCGTGGCGCCGGCGGTTCCGACCCTGGCGGTGATCGCCATCCTGGGGCGTTATCTGGTCGAGGAGACGGACGAGTTCCGCCGCATGCTCACCGTTCAGTCCATGCTCTGGGGCCTGGCCTTCATACTGGCGGTGACGACGGTCTGGGGGTTCCTGGAGGGGATGGCCGATGCGCCGCACATCCCGATGTTCTACGTCTTCCCGGCCTTCTGCGCGGGCATGGGCCTTTCCCAGCCGTTCCTGGCCTGGCGCTACCGATGAACAACCGCCTGAAAGTCCTCAGGGCCGAACGAAGTTGGAGCCAGGCGGACCTGGCCCAGCGGCTGGACGTCTCGCGTCAGAGCGTCAACGCCATCGAGACCGGCAAGTACGATCCCAGCCTGCCGCTGGCCTTCCGTATTGCGCGGCTGTTCGAGATGCCGATCGAGGCGATATTCCAAGACGAGCCTTGAGACGAACCCCGGCGGGTGATCGCCCTTCAGTTGCTATCGCGCGCCACCGGCGTAGCCTCCCCTGAGTCGATCAATCGACGCTGCCCGGGAGGAACGACATGAAAAAGATGTTGGCCGAGTTCGTTGGCACGCTGGCGCTGGTCCTGTTTGGCTGTGGCGCGGCGGTGCTGGGGGGCGACCATGTGGGGCAGCTGGGCATCGCGCTGGCCTTCGGTTTCGCCATTGTGGCCATGGCCTACGGCATCGGCCCGGTCTCCGGCTGCCACGTCAATCCGGCCGTCAGCCTGGCGGTGTTCGTGGCCGGCCGCATGGGGCTGATGGAGATGCTGCAATACTGGGTGGCGCAGTTCGCCGGCGCGGTGGCCGGCGCGGCGATCCTGATGGTCATCGCCGGCGGCACGGCGCACGGGCTTGGCCAGAACGGCTGGGGTCCCGGCTACCTTGGCGCATACCCCATGGCCGCGGCGGCGACCTTCGAGGTGGTGATGACGGCGCTCTTCACGGCCGTGATCCTGGGCTCCACCGGCCCCAAGGCCAACGCCGCCTTCGCGGGCCTGGCCATCGGCATCACCCTGGCGGTGATCCACATCGTCGGCATCCAGGTCACCGGCGTCTCGGTCAACCCGGCCCGCAGCTTCGGCCCCGCCCTCCTGGTGGGCGGCCAGGCGCTGGCCCAGCTGTGGCTGTTCTTCGTCGCCCCGGCCGTGGGCGCGGTGATCGGCGGGGCGCTATTCCGGTTGAAGCTGCTGGAGCCGTAGTCTCTACTCTCTTCTCCCGAGCGTAGCGGTGGGGGAAGAGAATGGTCTCGCCCCTACCCCAACTCCTCCACCATCTGCGCGAACGCGATGGTCGTGCGGTCCTCCAGGTACGGCCCCATGGCCTGGACGCCGATCTTCAGCCCCGTCTTGCTCTCCCCAATGGGAAACGCCGTAGAGGGCAAGTTGGCCAGGACGGCCATGCCGGGCCAGGCCAGCTGGGCGCCGAAGGGGCTTGGCGCTCCGTCCAGCTCCAGGGTCCGCGCGTTCCAGTCACCGCCGTCGTCGGCGATGTGCTTGAAGGCCAGGACGCCCAAGGTGGGGGCGATAACCACGTCGAAGGTCTCGAACAGGGTCGCCCACTTGCGCCGCACCGCCATCTGTTGGTCTACCAGCCCCATCCATTCGTGCGCCGTCACGGGCGGATCGCGCTGCACCGGCGCCCCGCGGGACATCGCGGTCAGCAGCATGGCCAGGTAGGTCTGGTGCGCGGCCTCCAGGTCCGGCAGCAGGTTGCTCTGCCATTCGACCCTTGTCCCCGCCGCCTCCAGCTTGCGCGCCAGGGCCTCGACGGCGCCGAGAATCTCACTGTCCACCTGGGCCGCGGGATGGCGGTCCAGGATCAACACCCGGAAATCCGCCAGCCGCGCGCGCCGCGGCGCCGGCAGGTCGAGGCGGTAGCCCACCGCCTCCAGCCCCGCCGGCCCGGCCAGCACGTCAAGGGCCAGCCGCAAGTCCGACGCCGTGCGCGCCATCGGCCCGATCACGCCCAGAGGTATGCCGGCGCCGTCGGTCCCAGGGGGCGCATGGCCGCGCTGGGGGATCAGGTCGTAGCTAGGCTTGTGCCCATAGGTTCCGCAGAAGTGCGACGGCACCCGGATCGAGCCGCCGATGTCGGAGCCGAACTCCAGCGGCACGAACCCCGCCGCCAGGGCTGCGGCGCTGCCCCCGGAAGAGCCGCCGGGCGAGCGGGTCAGGTCAAAGGGATTGTTGGTGCGGCCATAGACCGGGTTGGCGCTCTGCCAGTCGCTCAGCATCGGCGGCACATTGGTCTTGCCCAGGATCACCGCCCCGGCGCCCTTCAACCGCTGCACCCCGACGCTGTCCTGCGTGGCGATGAAGCCCTTGTAGGCCGCCATGCCCCAGGTGGTGGGCAGGCCGGCGACGTTGTGCGCCTCCTTCACCGTCATCGGCACGCCCAGCAGCGGCGCCCGGTCGCCCCGCGCC
>DASVMY010000335.1:0-6295 GCA_036384135.1 Caulobacteraceae bacterium
AAGCGCTGAACGCGAGGGCCGACGGCGACTGGCTGGAGACCATCTGCGGCCTCGACGAACCGGCCCGGTCGTTGCTGACCCGCGCCGCCGAGCAGGGCGGCCTCACCGCCCGCGGCTGGACCCGCACCCTGCGCCTGGCCCGCACCATCGCCGACCTGGAAGGCGCGGCTTCCGTGCGCCGGGTGCATGTGGCCGAAGCGCTGATCTACCGCCGCGTCGGGCCGGCGGCGGAGGGGGTGGGCGAGGCGCCGGCGCGGTTCAGGGTCTGGGGATAGGGTGGGGCTGATGGGGCCCGCTCCCGTTCTCTTCCCCTCAGCACCCCACCGTCACCGCCTTCTGGTCCTCGATCACCGGGCGGATCGCCTTGTCCCAGCGCGGCTGGCCGGCGCAGACCGGGATCACCACGTAGCGGATTCCAATCGTCATCCGCACCGGGCTGTTGGCCTTCACCGGGCTGAAGCTGTGGTCGCCCAGCATCGCCGCCTGCCGGGCGCCGTCGTCGGGACCGAGCGCCGTCCACCGGTCGGCGGGGACATAGAGGAAGGCGCTGGCGTCGGGGGAGCCGATCACCACGCTGCGGTAGCCGATCCCGCCCACGTCGTTGTTGAGCGGATCGGTGACCGCGCAACCCGCCAGAGCCAAGGTGGCGACAACAGCAATTGTGGTTCCGGCCCGCATGGCGGCCTCCGCTTAAGACAACGTCTCACCCCCATCGGCGATGCTAGAACCTACGCGTCGACAGCAACAGGCTGGTCTCGGTCGAGGCGATGCCGTCGATCAGGCGGATGGCGTCCAGGGTGGCGCTGAAGCTGGGCAGGCTGTCGGTGTCCAGGTCCGCCACCAGATCCCAGCGGCCGTTGGTGGTGTGCACCGCCGCCACCTGCGGCAAGGCGCTCAGGGCCTTGACCACCGGGGCCGAACGCTCGCCCTCGACGGCGATCATCATCACCGCCCGCACCCGCTGCGCCTCCGCCTCGGGCCGCACCCGCACCGTGAAGCCGGCGATGTCGCCGCGCGCCTGCATCCGCTCGATCCGCGCCTGCACCGTGCCGCGCGACACCTTCAGCGTCTTGGCCAGGCCCGCCACCGGCGCGCGGGCGTCCTCGCGCAACAGGGCGATCAGGCGGTGGTCCAGGTCATCCATGTCGGCAGTATGTCTTCCACACTGTGCAAATTGTCCAGGATAGTTGCAAAATTCGATCAGTTGTCCCGCTTTTCGCTGACAGCCGCCGGGATCATCCTCTCAGTCGCGATCGACGCGCCCGGAGCCCTGCATGACCACCCGTCCCCAGTTCCTGATGACCGATCCGGCCAACTACGCCGTGAGCTACCGCATCAATCCCTGGATGAAGCCGGAAGACTGGACGCCGCACGCCGCGGCCGCCGCCCGCACCGCCTCCGCCGCCCTGGCCGGAACGCTTGAAAGCCTGGGCGCCGAGATCACCTGGGTCCCCACAGCCGCCGGCCTGCCCGACCTGGTCTTCCCCGCCAACGCCGCCGTGGTCCTGGACGGCAAGGCGGTGCTGGCCCGGTTCCGCAAGCCGCAGCGCCAGGGCGAGGAAGCCCGCTTCGCCGCCGCCTTCGAGGCCCTGAGAGCCCGCGGCCTGATCACCGACATCGTCACCCTGCCGGAAGGCTGCTTCCATGAAGGCGCCGGCGACGGCATCTGGGACCGCACGCGGCGCCTGTTCTGGACCGGCCACGGCCCCCGCTCATCGCGCGAAGCCTCCGACCGCATCGCCGAGGCCTTCGGCGCCGAGGTCGTGCCCCTGGCGCTGGCCACCGAGCGGTTCTACCACCTGGACACCTGCTTCTGCCCGCTGTCGGGCGGGGCGGTGCTCTACTACCCGCCAGCCTTCGGCCCCGCCGCCCTGGACGCCATCCGTGCCCGCGTTTCTCCCGACGACCTGATCGAGGCCGAGGACGCGGACGCCGCCGCCTTCTGCGTCAACGCCATCAGCCTGAACGGCGACATCGTCATGGCCCGCGCCCCGGAACGTCTGAAGGCGCGCCTGGCCGAGCGCGGCTACCGCGTCCACGAGATCGACCTGTCGCCCTTCATCCTGTCGGGCGGCGCCGCCTTCTGCATGACCCTGAGGCTCGACCTGAAGAGCCACTTCTGCGCCCACCCCAGCCTGGAAACCCGCCATGACCGTCACCATGACCGCCCCCAAGAGCGCCGGCCACTCGCCGTCTGACGCCGGCCGCAGCGCCGCCGCCCTGATCGACGTCGAGGCCCGCTACGGCGCGCGCAACTACAAGCCCCTGGACGTGGTCCTGACGCGGGGCGAGGGCGTCTATGTCTGGGACGTGGAGGGGCGCCGCTACCTGGACTGCCTGTCGGCCTATTCGGCGGTGAACCAGGGGCACTGCCACCCGAAGATCCGCGAGGCCATGATCGCCCAGTCCGGGCGTCTGACCCTGACCAGCCGCGCCTTCCGCAATGATCAGCTGGCGCCGTTCTACGAAGAACTCTGCGCCCTGACCGGCTCGCACCGCGCCCTGCCGATGAACTCCGGCGCCGAGGCGGTGGAAAGCGCCCTGAAGGTGGCCCGCAAGTGGGGCTATGAGGTCAAGGGCGTACCGGACGGCCTGGCCGAGATCATCGTCTGCGCCGACAACTTCCACGGCCGCACCCTGGCGGTGGTGGGCTTCTCCACCGACCCGCAGTCGCGCGGCCACTTCGGCCCCTTCGGCCCGGGCTTCAAGGTCATCCCGTTCGGCGACGCCGCGGCCCTGGAAGCGGCCATCACCCCCAACACCGTCGCCTTCCTGGTCGAGCCGATCCAGGGCGAGGCCGGGGTGATCATCCCCCCGGCGGGCTATCTGCAAAAGGCGCGGGAGCTGTGCACGCGCGAGCGGGTGCTGCTGATCCTGGACGAGATCCAGACCGGCCTTGGCCGCACCGGCAAGCTGCTGGCCGAAGAGCACGAAGGCATCGAGGCCGACCTGACCCTGATCGGCAAGGCGCTCTCGGGCGGCTTCTACCCGGTCTCCGCCGTACTCTCCAACGACGAGGCCCTGGGCGTGCTCAAGCCCGGCGAGCACGGCTCGACCTTCGGCGGCAACCCCCTGGCCTGCGCCGTCGCCCGCGCCGCGCTGAAGGTGCTGGTGGAGGAGGGCATGATCGAGAACGCCGCCCGCGTCGGCGACCGCCTGCACGGACGCCTGGCCGCGATCCGGAGCAACACGGTCAGGGAGGTTCGCGGTCGTGGCCTGATGCTGGCGGTGGAGCTGATCCCCGAGGCAGGCGGCGCGCGCCGGGTCTGCGAACAGCTCCAGGCCCGCGGCTTCCTGGCCAAGGAAACCCACGACCACACCATCCGCATCGCCCCGCCCCTGATCCTCACCAACGACCAGGCCGACGGCATCGCCGACGCCTTCGAAAGCGTGATCGGGGGGTTGTGACTCATCCCTCCCCTTCATGGGGAGGTGAGGAGCCGCCGCCGCTTGCAGCGGCATGGGATCGACAAATGCTTGTCGATCCCGGCGACGAACGACCGCGCAGCGGTCAGGGTGGGGGAGTCCGGTGAAGCCCACGGCTCTCAAGAGGGCGTTCTCTCAAGAGGGCGTTCGTGGGCTTGGCAGGTGTTCCCCGCCCCGGTCCTGCGGACCGACCCTCCCCAGAGGGGAGGGAAAGCCCCCTACCCCCGTCGCTTGGCGAGATCCTCCACCATCCGGCCCAGCTCGGCGTGATCGACCGGTTTGCCCAGGTAGGCGTCGTAGGTCAGGCCGTGGGGCAGTTTCGATTCCGGCACCCCGGTGATCAAGATCACCGGTAGGGCGGCGCCCGGCTGGGCGCGCACGTGGCGGATGAGCTCGGCGCCGTCGACATTGGGCATCATCAGGTCGGTGACCAGGACGTCTGGTTCGAAGTCGGCCAGGACAGCGATGGCGTGCGCCCCATCGGCGGCGTCGCGAACCTGGTGGCCTTGACGCTCCAGCGTATCGACCAGAGCGATGGCCGTGAACGCTTCATCCTCGGCGACCAGTACGCGCGCCATCGCTGTTTGCCCGGACCCGCGGGCGACGCATGGCCGCCACCCTGCGGTAATGTGTCGCACCTTCAAATCGGGAAGACAACCCGCCAACACGCGCCTGTGTCCTGGAAAGTCAGGCCGCCCACTCCCGCCACCGCCCTGGGCACCACCCGCTCCAGGAGGGTGCGGCCAAAGCCGGTCCGCGTCGGCGCCGCCACCGGCGCGCCATCCTCCACCCAGGCGAAACTCACCTCTTGACCGCCCTCGGCCGGCTCGATGGTCCAGGCCACGGACAACCGCCCCTCGGCGTCCTTCAAGGCGCCGTACTTGGTGGCGTTGGTGGCCAACTCGTGCAGGGCCAGGGCCATGTATTGCGCCACCTCCGGACGGACCGTGGCGGCCGGCCCCTCGATGCTCACCCGCCCCCGCGCCTCGGGCAGGATGAAGGCCAGCTGGGCGTCGATCAGGGCCCGCAGGTCCACCCCCTTCCAGTCGTCGCTGATCAGCAGGTCGTAGGCGTCGCCCAGGGCCGCCAGGCGGGCGCCGAAGCGGTCCACCAGCGCCACCGGCAGCTCCTCCGCCCGCGCGGTCTGGCGGAGTATGCCGTCCACCAGGCTGAGCAGGTTCTTCGCCCGGTGCGCCAGCTCGCGCATGATCACCTGCAGGTGAGCCTGCTGGCGCTTCTGCTCGGTGACGTCGGCGGCCGCCACCAGCAGGCCCGGCTGTCCGTCCGGGGCGATGGTTGGGGTCATCTTGACCTCGAAGCTGTGCTCGCTGTCGTCCACGGTCAGGGTGACTTCAGTGCTGAGCGGCTCGCCGCTGGCCAGCACCTTCCGCGCCGGCGCGCCCAGGATCGCTGGCGCGCTGGGGCCTAGGCGGCCATCCGTCACCTGGCCCACCACCAGGCGGTCGAAAGGCGGGCGGGGGTTGTGCAGCCAGGTGAAGCGCAGTTCGCTGTCCACCTCCGCCAGGGTGATCACCGACCCCTCGGTGGCCAGTTCGAACCGCCGGGCCAGGGCTTCGATCTCCTTGGTGCGGCGGGCGACCTCGCCTTCCAGCCCCGCGCGGGCGGCCTCCAGGTCTTCGATCGCCTGGCGCCGCGCCGCCACCTCGGCTTGCAGTTGGTCGTTGGCTGCCGAGAGCTGGCTTGGCGAGGGGATCTGCAGCAGGCGCGGCAGCATCGGCCACAGGGCCGCGGCGGTGACCAGGGAGACGAAGGCCGTGAACGCCTTGACCAGGCCGTCCTCCACATAGAGCGGCCGCCACAGGACAATGACCCCGAACACGTGGGTCAGGCCGCAGCCCAGGATGAAGATGGCGAACAGCACCGCCACCCTGCGGTGCTCGGCGGCCAGGTCCGGGCGCTGGCGGACAAAGGCGGCGATGGCCAGGGGGATGCTGAAATAGGAGGCCGCGATGATCACATCGGAGACCACGTGCAGCCCCAGCACGTCGGGGCGCCAGAGCAGGCAGTAGCCGTGCGGGATGAACCCCGCCGAGCTGAAGTAGCGTTCAAACGCCGACATGGCAGAGGGGCTCCCGAGGGGCGGTATCAGGCAGTAAAGCCGGAGGTTGATCCAAGCAAGGTCCAGGTCAAGCGGCGCGAGCGGCGGTTTGACCGCCCGTTAAGCCGCGGCGCGTAGGCTGGGGGCCATGAGCAAGTCCCCTTCGGACCCCCGCGCCGGCATCCCGCCGGAACACCTGGCCGCCCTGAGCCACGAGTTCCGCACGCCCCTGAACGGCGTGCTGGGCATGACCCGGCTGCTGGACGGCACCCGCCTGACCGCCGAGCAGCGGGCCTATGTGGAGGCCCTGCGCGAGAGTGGCGAGCACCTGCTGGGCCTGGTCAACGATATCCTGGACTACGCCAAGCTGGGCGCCGGCCGGGTCGATCTGAGCCCCGCGCCGATCGAGGTCGAGGACGTCCTGCGCCAGGTCTGTGAGCTGCTCAGCCCCAGGGCCCACGAAAAGGGCCTGGAAATCGGCTGGGCCGCCGGCGCTGGCGTCTCGCCGATCCTGGCCGACGAGGTCCGCCTCAAGCAGATTCTGCTGAACCTGGCCGGAAACGCCGTGAAGTTCGCCGAGACCGGCGGGGTCCTGGTCCTGGCCGAGGCGGTCCGGGGCGGCGCCCCCGGTCGGGAAGAGCGCCTGCGCTTCACCGTCTCCGACACCGGCCCGGGCGTTCCAGAGGCCGAGCGCGAGCATATCTTCCAGGCCTTCGCCCAGGCCGACCCGGCCCACGGCGCGCGCCTGGGCGGGGCCGGGCTGGGCCTGGCCATCGCCCGCCGGCTGGCCGAGGCCATGGGCGGCGAGGT
>DASVMY010000336.1:0-2556 GCA_036384135.1 Caulobacteraceae bacterium
CCGCGGCGTCGTCCGGGGCGATGCGCTCCAGCAGAATCTCGATGCGCGCGCCGCACAGCAGGCGGATGTCCGGCCGGGGGCTGCCCTCGCCATAGACCAGGCGCCGGGACGCCCCGTCCTCCAGGCACTGGCGGGCGTGGCCCAGCACGTCGGATTCCAGGCAGCCGCCGGAGAGAAAGCCGGAGACCACGTCCCTGGCCAGCACCATCTGCGTCCCCACCGGCCGCGGCCCGCCGTCGCCCAGGGCGACGATGGTGGCCAGGGCCGCGGGGGTCCCAGCCTCCATCGCCAGGCGCAGCGCCGGGCGCGCATCGTCGGCGAAACCGAACAGCGGCCACTCGGGCAGGCCCTGGGGAAGGCTATCGGGGAGTGTGTCGGAAGGGGTGTTGGGCATCGGTCAGATATTGGACCGGATTAACTTGTCGGCAACGTCCTGGATACGGGTTCTTTAGGGTCTGGGTTTAGGACGGTTACCGAGTCGTAAGCCAATTCAGCCCGGATCAGTCCCCGCTCCATGCATCCACTGGTTTCCAAGCTCGGTCTCGGAACGGCCCAGTTCGGTCTCGACGGCGGCGCCGCGCGCGGCCGCCCGGCCGATCTGGAGGTGCGCGATATCCTAAGCGTGGCCGCCCGCTCCGGCCTGACCGTGCTCGACACCGGCGCGGCCTCCCCTCACGGCGAGGCGGTGCTGGGCGCCCTGATCCCGCGGCCCTCGTCCCTGCGCGTCACTATCAAGGCCCCCCGCGGCGACCGCGGCCCCGACTTCGTCGAGGCCGAGGCCCGCGCTTCGCTCAGCCGCATGGGCATGACCGGCGCCGACGCCATCGTGGTGCAGTCGGCCGGCGACCTCTTCTCCCCCTACGGCATGGCGATGTGGGAGCGGCTGCTGGCCCTGCGCGACGCCGGCCTGTTCAACCGCGTCGGCATCTCCGCCTACGCCTCCGACGACCCCGCGGGCCTGGCCCGGCGGTTCCGCCCCGACCTGATCCAGGCCCCCGTCTCCCTGCTCGACCAGCGCCTGCTGATGGACGGCAGCCTGGCGGCGGTGCGGGAAATGGGCGTCGAGGTGCATCTGCGCTCGGTGTTCTTGAACGGCCTGCTCTTCCTGCCCCCCGACCGCGTGCCCAGCCAGTACAAGGGCGCCGCCGCGCGCCTCTCCCGCGCCCGCCGCATGATCGCCGAGGGCCGCAGCGACCCCCTGCAAGCCGCCCTGGGCTTTGCCCTCTCCCGCCCCGAAGCCGACACCGTGATCGTCGGCGCCGCCACCGCGGCTGAACTGCAGGCCGTGATCGCCGCCGCGTCCAGCCCGCCGCCGGAACTGGACTGGGACGACATGGCGCTGGAAGACCCGGAGATCGTCGACGCCGGGCGCTGGTCGGGGTCGCAGAGCGCGGCTTAGGGGATAACCCGTCTCACGTTCGTCGCGCCAACGCCGACGATTGCAGGACCTCCGCGACTTGCGCTTTTTGCGTATTTCGCGCATATTTCGACGCGAAAAGGAGCCTGGCCCATGGCAGGAACCGTTCCCGCGTCCGAGTTCACCCGCAACTTTGGCCGCTACCGGATGCAGGCGCAGCGCGAAGCCGTGGCGGTGTCGAGCCATGGCCAGATCACCGGCTACTTCATCGGGCCGGACGACTACGAAGAATTCAAACGCTTCCAAGAGCAGCGCCACAGCTTCGCGACCGCGGAGCTTTCGGACGAGAAGATCAAGGCCATCGCCGGATCGCGTATGGACCCCCGCCACGCCCACCTCGACGCCCTCCTCGATCCGAAATAATCAAGAAGCGTGGCGGCGATCCCGACTCCCGAAGCGGGCCTTGTCGTCGCCTATGCCTATCTCTGGCGCCGGGAACACCGGGCGGGGCAGGACGAAGGGCTGAAGGATCGCCCCACCGTGATCGTCCTGGCCGTTGAGCGCGAACGGGACGGCGCGACGATGGTCACCGTCCTGCCGATCACCCACAGCGCCCCGGCCAGCGTCGGCGACGCTGTGGAGATACCCGCGGCGGTCAAACGCCACCTGGGGCTCGACGATCAACGGTCCTGGGTGGTGGTGGCCGAAGGCAATGAATTCGTCTGGTCTACATTCACCCGGACGGCGAACACGCGAAGATTTTTGACATCGTCGGATTTCTCG
Organism: Caulobacteraceae bacterium; assembly: GCA_036384135.1. Taxonomy (GTDB): domain Bacteria; phylum Pseudomonadota; class Alphaproteobacteria; order Caulobacterales; family Caulobacteraceae; genus Acaudatibacter. The sequence continues at coordinate 2,141 of DASVMY010000336.1, forward strand.
GCCGAGCCGGCTTCGCGCTCGCAGAACCCCTCGGCACGACCGCTTACGGCGGTCGCTATGTCAACGGTGACCAGACCATCGTGGTCCGACCAGCTTCTGGCCTTGGCGATGTCCTCGGCGAGGTGGCAGGCCGGCGAGTGATCGCGGAATGCAAGGGCGGCGTGATCAACACCACGCACGCGGGACAGAAATCCCGATTGCGCAAAGGCTTATCCGAGCTGATCGGGCAGCTTATGGTCCTGCCTGTTGATGGTGCCCGCCAGGTCGCCGTCCTCCCGAACACGCCCGATACAAGCCGCCTTGCGCACCGCCTGGTCGCCCGCTGTGGTTTGGCGGGGATCGAGCTGGCGTTGGCCGAGGCCGATGGCACCATACACTACGTGACGTAGCGGGAGGGCGGCGCAACTCGGTGCAGA
>DASVMY010000337.1:0-17702 GCA_036384135.1 Caulobacteraceae bacterium
GGCAAGCACCACCGGTGGCTGACTTACGCGAGAACTTACGTAGCGAAATCAATAGCGATTGAGCTGACACCCCCATCCCCAACCCTTCTCCGCAAGGGGGAAGGGGGCTTTCGGGGCGTCCCGCCGTATTTCGCTGCAGTCCCGCAAGGTGAGAAGGGACCTGTGCCTACGTCAGAGCCTCAGAACGCGAACTGCGACCTCACCGCCACCGTGTCGTAGCTCTGCCCGATCTGCGCCCCCGTCGGCGTCTGGAACGTGGCCGCGTTGGGCGACAGGCGGTCGATGCGGACGTGCTGGTAGTCGAACATGAAGTGGACCAGGGGATTGGCCCACCAGTTCAGCCCCACGGCAATGTTCTGCTCCTCGCCGCCCCGCACGGCGTCGGCCGTGGGCGCCACGCCCAGCACGCCGGCGTGGTAGTTCAGGTCGATGTCCGAATAGCGCACGCCCAGTTCCCAGGCCCCCCAGGTCCCGTCCTTCCAGCTGAACGGATGCGCCACCGGCGGGGCGTCGAAGGCGGCCGTCTGGGGATTGTACTTGCGCTGCTCGCCGGTGAGCATCCACAGGCCCTCGACGTAGTAGCCGTGGAAGTGCGGGCTGGCGATCCCGTCGGTGCGCGAGATGGCGAAGTGCTCGTACTCGCTCTGGATCAGGAAATTGGCCTTCTGGGCCGCGAACTCCAGGCCCGCGGTGCTGGCGTGGTCGGCCTGCAGGTTGCCGGTGTTGATCAGCTTGGTCCCGTCCACCCGCAGCTCCTGGGTGTTGCTGAAGCCGATCGCATAGCTGTTCAGCGGAACCGGCCCGGCGGCGCCCGGGCCCAGGGTGTTGGCCAGGCGGTCGACATAGCTGCCGTGCGCGCCCACGTGCACCAGCCAGTCGTCGCCGTGCAACGGTGTGGCGGCGAGGCGGCCGACGAACGCCAGGGGGTCGCCATAGGTCTGCGGCACGGCCGCGGCGGTCCCAGTGTTGATCACCCCGATGGTGCGGCCGGTGACGGCGCCGGAGACCAGCCAGTGCGGGCCGTTTGCGAACACCTCGCCATTCACCCGCGTGTCGCCCGCCGCCAGGCCGCGCGCTAGGTCCGACGACACTGACCGCTCCAGGAACGGCATGCTGTTGGTGGACGCCTGGTCCTCCATCCCGATGGAGGGGGAGAAGGCGCCGACGCGGACTTTGACCGGCTTCAAGCCGCTATACTGGATCCAGGTCTCATAGAGCTGGCCGGTGTTCTCCACCCCGCTGCCGCCGAAATCCAGGGTCAGGCGATAGTCCCAGTCGCCGAAGGCCGTGCCGTCGATGCCCAGGCGCGCGCGGCGGAAATCGACGCCGTCCTTGAGCTCACGCGCGTGGTCGGCGGTGGCGCCGATGGCGGCGCTGCGGCGGAAGTCGGAGGTGAGCGGGCCGGGCGCGGCCTGGAAATAGGCGCCGGCATCCAGCTGCATCACCGCGTGGAAGGTGGTGGTGAAACGCCCGTCCGCCGAGGCGAACACCGGCCGGCCAGCGGCGATGGTGGTGACGATCGAGGACGGCGCCGGCTTCTTGGCCTCCGTCTGCGCTTGGGCTTGGGCGGCCTGGGCGGTCTGCACCGTCTGCACGGCCTTGGCCTGGGCGCTCTGCCCCTGTTTCAGCGCCTCCACCTCCGCGGCCAGCTGCTGGGCCGCGGCCAGCAGCTGCTGGTCTTCCGCCTCCAGCTTCTGGTGGTCGGCCATCAGCTGCTGCACCTGCGCCTGCAGCTGCTCGATCTTGGCGTCGCGCGGATCAACCTTGGGAGCCGCCACGGCGCTGGCCGCCACGCCGGTGAACAGCACGGCAAGAGCTGACAGCCGCGCTGCGCGCGCGGGCGAAGATAGGTGAGACATAGTTCATTCCCCTGGTAGGTTTTTGGCGGCGAAATCCCGGATTCCGTTATGCGGTTATACCGCATAACGTTGCCGCAAGCTTAACCAGGAATATACAGGGACGAGGGCCCGTCAGGCCGTCATGGCCAGCCTATAGGGCGTCAGGTCCCACCCCGGATAGCGGGCCTGGGCGCGGCAAAGCGTTACCTCGGTCCAGTACGGGTGGCCGGGCGGCTTGACCCCGAAACAGGCCAACTGCTCCGGCGTCGCGTGATCGAAGATCCGGGCCCAGGGTTTCTGGTGGTGGAAGGCCCAGGCATGGAAGCCGATGGCGTCGTTGGCGCCGGCCTTGAAGCAGGCCATCACCGCATAGCGATGCCCCTTGGGCGCGGTCATGTTGGTGCCGCGGTGATAGACGTCGATGCTGTAGGGAAACACCGAACCCGCCGGCGCGGCGCTGGAGCGCTCGTACGGCCGCAGGGCCTGCTGCAGCCGGCTGCTGGCCTCCGGCTCGCGGTCCAGGCTGGCTTCCGGTCCCGCCACCTTGTCGCTGTCAGGCCGGGTCACATAGTGCATCGCCCCGTGCGCGTCGCTGACGTCGCTGAAGTAGCAGAGAATGGTCACCGAATTCAGCGCCGCGTCCTCCGCCGGCGCCACCAGGGTGTGGTTCGAGAAGTCGCAATGGAAGGGCTGGTCGTAGTCGGCGTCGCCGGTGAATTTGGCCCAGGCCTGGCACTGGTAGAGATGCACGTCGGTGGTCGACAGCGCCTGCTGGGCGAAGGCGATCAGGGCCGGATGCACCCCGATCAGGTTCAGGGCCGGCGAACAGTCGAAGGGGATGGCCTCCAGGGTGGCGAACTGGGTGGCGTGGAACTTGCCGGTATCGTCGCCGGCCGTCTTGACCAGCCCCTCGTCGGCCCCCTCGGTGCGCCCGAACACCTGCACGAAGTCGGCGCGCACGGCCTCCACCTCCGCCGGGGTGAAGAAGTCCTCGATCAGCACCCCGCCGTCGCGCCGCCACGCCGCCAGGTGCTCCGGCCCAAACCGATCCGTCATCCATCGACCTCCTTGGCCCGATCTCGTCCCGGATCGGCTGGCCGCCATGACAGCGCATCGCGACCGGCGGCGCAATTGCGGTCATGCAGGAGCTCCGCTGGCGAAATCAAAAAAGGCGCATTCCGTTCAACCCGAAGCGTCGGCTAAGGACCTTGTGAACGCGCCCCACGGAGGTTGATTTGGCGAAGACGGAACTCCTCGATCGGCGGCGCCTGCTCCAGGGTTCGGCCGTGCTGGGCGGCCTGGGTGTCCTAGGGTTGGGCGGATGCGCCACCACGGCCGCGACGACGACCACCGCAGCCGCCGCCCCGCCCCCGCCCGGCCTCGACCCGCGCCCCTTCCTGGCCCCGCTACGCGCCTCCATGGACCGTGTCTTCGACACCACCGTCTGCCTGCGCCCGTTCCGCGCCGCCGGGCCGCGCCTGGACACCGAACAGGTCGGCGATGCCCTGGTCGTGCACAACTACGGCCACGGCGGCAGCGGCTGGTCCCTGTCCTGGGGCTCTGGCGCGGTCGCGGTGCAAAAGGCGATGGCGGGCAGCCCGGCCGAGGTGGCGGTGATCGGCTGCGGGGCGCTGGGCCTGACCTCCGCCATCCTGGCCCAGGGCGCTGGCGCCAAGGTCACCATCTACGCCCGCGAACTGCTGCCCGACACCCGCTCGGCCCGCGCCACCGGAACCTGGACCCCGGACTCCCGCATCGCGCTGACCAACGTCGCCGGCCCGCAGTTCGGCGATCTCTGGGAACAGATGGCGCGCACCTCCTTCCATCACTACCGCCGCTACCTCGGCCTGCCGGGCAATCCGGTGGAGTGGTTCGACCGCTACTACCTGGCCGACGACGCGCCCGCCGGCCCCGCCGAACCCCCCGGCAGCCTGGACTTCGCCGCCTACGCCGACCGCATCCGCGACATCGTCCCCCACTCTCAGTCCCTGGCGCCGGGCAGCACCCCCTTCCCAGTCGCCCATGTGCGCCGAGTCACCACGATGATGTTCAACATCGCCGACTACGGCCACATCCTGATCGCCGACTTCCTGGCCGCCGGCGGCCGGATCGAGCACCGGGAGTTCCACGCCCCGTCCGACCTCACGACCCTGAAGGAAAAGGTGGTGATCAACTGCACCGGCTACGGCGCGCGGGCCCTGTGGAAGGACGAGTCCATCACCCCCGTGCGCGGCCAGATCGCCTGGCTGGTCCCCCAGCCGGAGCTGAACTACGGCGTCTTCTACCGGGACGTCAGCACCATCCCCCGCCATGACGGCATCGTCGTCCAGGCCCTCGAGGGCGGCGACATGAAGGGCTACAACGACACCAACGAAACCCCCGACCGCGCCGAGACCGAACACGCCGTCGCCATCCTCGCCGAGCTCAACGCGCGGATGGCCGCCTTCCCCGCACGGAGCTGACACCCCCAAGTCTTAATTGAAAACGGCCTCTTCCCCTGACGGCCAATCCGCCTATCTTATCACCGTCAACATGACGTCACGGTCGGCAAGGCGGGGTTCGGGAAATGAGCGGTCAAGGCACGGTGCTGGTCACCGGCGGTTCGGGCTTCATCGGCGGCTGGTGCGTCGCCAGCCTGCTGCAGCAGGGCTACATGGTGCGCACCACGGTCCGCGACCTCAACCGCGAAGCCGGCGTCCGCGCCGCCTTGGCAACGGTGGTCGACCCGCAGGACCGCCTCAGCTTCCACGCCGCCACCCTCACCTCCGACGACGGCTGGGACGCCGCCACGGAGGGTTGCGACTACGTCCTGCACGTGGCCTCGCCGCTGGGCATCGCCGAACCCAAGGACCCCAACGAACTGATCGTTCCCGCCCGCGAAGGCGCCAAGCGGGCCGTCGCCGCCGCGATCAGGGCCGGGGTCAAGCGCGTGGTGCTGACCTCCTCGGTGGCCGCCACCTCCAACGGCGCCAGCGCGCCGGACAACGTCGCCGACGAGACCGTCTGGACCGATGTCGCCAAGGCCGGCGTCAGCGCCTATTCGCAGTCCAAAACCCTGGCCGAGAAGGCCGCCTGGGAGCTGATCGGCGCGGCCGGCGGCGCCACCACCCTGGCCACCGTCAATCCGGTCCTGGTGCTGGGCCCGCTGCTGGACAGCGACGCCGCCGGCTCCGTCCAGGTGGTCGGGCGGCTGCTGTCAGGCAAGGTGCCCGGCCTGCCGCGCCTGGGCTTCTGCCTCGTCGACGTCCGCGACGTCGCCGACCTGCACATCCGCGCCATGACCGCCCCGGAGGCCGCCGGCCAGCGCTTCATCGCCGCCGCGCAGTTCGCCTGGATGGCCGATATCGCCGAAATCCTGCGCGAAAACCTGGGCGAGGCGGCCGCCAAGGTCCCCACCCGCAAGGTCCCCGATTTCGTGCTCAAGCTGGTCGGCCTAGTGGACAAGGAGCTGGCCTCGGTGACCCCCAGCCTCGGTCACCGGCACGACTACACCTCCGCCAAGGCCCAGGCCGTGCTCGGCTGGCAGCCGCGGCCGATCAAGGACAGCGTGCTGGACACCGCGCGGAGTTTGATCGCGGCAGGGGCCGTCTGACGGCCTACTGGACGATGGCCCGCGCCGCGCCGTTCTTGGCGCGCGCCAGCCATCCGAGCACCAGCACGATCCCCGCCGCCGCCAGGTACGGAACCGTCAGCGCCAGCAGTCCGGCCTGGTAGCCGCCGGTATAGTCCCGCGCCCAGCCGAAGGCGGTAGGCCCCGCGACGGCGCCGACCATGCCGATGGAGCCCACCGCCGCCACCCCCACCGCCGCCGAGGCGCCGTGGAAGGCGTCGCTGGGGATCAGCCAGAACACGGTCTGGATGGCGTTGCCGGCGATCACGCTCAGCGCATAGGCGCCCACCACGACCCAGGCCGAGGTTGTCAGCCCCAGCGCCAGAAAGGCGCCGGCGCAAAGGACCAGGAACACCGCCGTATGGATGTGCCGCTCCCGCCGCCGGTCCGAATGCCAGCCGGCCAGCAGCATTCCGAAGGCCGAGACCAGCGCCGCCAGGGCGATCAGATACCCCACCTTGGCCGGGCTCAGGTGCGTGGCCCCCACCAGGATCGTCGGCGCCGACAGGTTGAAGGCGTAGGCCGCCCCCAGGATGCAGACATTGCTCAGCCCCAGCAGCCAGACCCTGGGATCCAGCAGCGCCCGGCCGACGCCAGGGTCCCCCGCCGCCCCCGCTACGGCCCGATCCGCCGCCAGCCGCGCCGCGATCCAGGCCTTCTCCTCCCCTGTGAGCCAGGCCGCCTCCGAGGGCAGGCCCGGCAACAGGGTCAGGATCGCGAGGCTGAGGATGATCGCCGGCAGCCCCTCGGCCAGGAACAGCCACTGCCACCCGGCCAGGCCCAGCTGGCCCCGCAGGCCCAGCAACGAGCCCGCCACCGCCCCCATCACCACCGAGCTCAGCGGCAGGGCGATGTAGAACCGGCTGATCGCCCGCCCCCGCTCGGCGGCGGGAAACCACTGCATCAGGTAATAGACCACGCCTGGAAAGAACCCCGCCTCCGCCGCCCCCAGCAGGAACCGCATGACGTAGAACTGCGCCGGGGTGCGCACGAACATCATGCCCACGGCGATTACCCCCCAGGTCAGCATGATCCGCGCGATCCACCGCCGCGCGCCAAAGCGCATCAGCATCAGGTTCGACGGCGCCTCCAGCGCCGCATAGCTGAGGAAGAACAGTCCCCCGCCCAGGCCATAAACCGTGGCGCTGAAATGCAGGTCCTGGTTCATCTGCAGGGCGGCGAAGCTGATGTTCACCCGGTCCATGTAGGCGATGCCGTAGCCTAGCCCGATCAGCGGCAGCAGCCGCCACGACGCCTTGGCCAGGGCCGAGCGCCCGATCTCGTGATCTTCCGAACCGTCTGCCGCCATCCCGCCCCCAGAGCCTGCGGGGCCAGGATGATCATGGGCTGACGTGAGTGTCGAGCGCGGGGCGCCGGCGAGCGCCTGTCCCAAACCGGCACAGAACTTGCTTGGTCCAGTTCATCACAAGGAGCTGCCCGATGACCCTGCCGATCCACGCCTCTTCCACCGCCCTCGCGGCGACCGTGAAGGCCAAGCCGACCCACGAACCCAATCCCGCGCATCAGGCCCGGGCCGAACACCCGGACGCCAAGGGAGCCGACTTCGGCGCCCTGGTCGCCAGCCTCGCCAAGACCCGGGGCGACAAGCCGGCGCCTGTAACGCTCCAGCCTTGATCTAGACCTGGCGCGGCGAGATCGGGGGCGCCAGCCCGCTACCCATCAGGGCCAGCTGGCTCTCGGCCACCTGGACGGCGATGAAGCTCCAGGATCAGCGACCGCCCTGATCCGCCGGCCGGTGTGGCGGATATTTCGGCGACAGTTTACTTTTTAGCGCAGCTAAGAAAGTAAACTGTCGCCGAAATATCCGCTTCCCCAACGCCCAATTACACCCCCTCACCCCGGTCCTGCGGACCGCCCCCCCCATGAAGGGAAGGGAGGGAAATCACGCGCGCGCCCGACTTGACGGTCCCATCCCCACGGTCTCAAACGGGGCCGCACACGCCCTCACCTCCCGGACCCGCCCGCCATGATCGTCGGCCTCGACCACGTCGCCATCGCGGTGAAGGACCTGGACCTTTCCGCCCCGGCCTACGAGGCCCTGCTGGGCCGCGCGCCGGACTGGCGGGAGGAGGCGGCGGGCGCGCGGCACGCCTGGTTCCAGCTTTCCAACATGGCGCTCGACATCGTCCAGCCGGACGGGCCGGGCGAGAGCGGAGACCGGGTCCGCGCCCGCCTGGCCGCCGGCGGCGAGGGCCTGTGGGGCCTGGCCTTCGCGGTGGAGGACCTGGACGGCACCCGCCGCACCCTGGGGCGCCGCGGCGCCCCCACCGCCGATCCCGCCGACCTGCTCTCAACAGACGCCTGGCGCCTGTCGTTCCTGGACGAGGCCGCCTCGCACGGGGTGCCCATCGCGCTCGCCGACCGCACCGGCGAGGCCCGCGTCCCGCCGCCGGCGGACGAGGACTGCGTCCACGCCCTGGACCATGTGGTGATCAACACCCCCAACCCCGACCGCGCCCTGGCCCTTTACGGCGCGCGCCTGGGCCTGGATTTCCGCCTGGACCGCTCGAACCCGGACTGGGGTTCGCGCCTGCTGTTCTTCCGCTGCGGCGCGGCGGTGGTGGAGATCGGCGCCAGCCTGAAGACCCCCGTTTCCGACGACCCCGACCGCCTCTCCGGCCTGGCCTGGCGCGTGGCCAATCCCCAGGCCGCCCAGGCTCGCCTGGCCGCCGCCGGCTTCGACATCTCCGAAGTCCGCAAGGGCCGCAAACCCGGCACCGCCGTCTTCACCGTCCGCTCCGGCGTGCCCGGCGCCCCCAGCCTGATCCTCAGCGCCGAGCCGGGGGCCGAGGAGGGATGACGCCCTCCTTCCGTCACCCCGGCCAAGCGCAGCGCGGAGCCGGGGCCGGCCCTGCCGGTTCCAAGACAAAGTCCAGCGAGGAGCCGGTGCGACCGACCCCGGATCTCCGCCGCTTCGCGACTGCGTCCGGGATGACGGGAATAAGCTGGTGGGCTCAACCGGACCTCATGACCAAAGCCCGGCGAGGCTCATCCTGTTCCTATGCGTGAAGTCGATATCGCCTATGCGCGCCGCCACCTCAGCACCTTGGTGGAAGAAGTCTCGGCGGGCGCCGAGATTGTCATTCTCGTCGATGGAAAGCCGAAGGCCAGGCTCGTTCCCCTCACAACCAGGACCGGGAAGTCAGCTGTGGGCGAAGGCGCGCGGGACCCGGCCGTCCGATAATCGTTGCGCCAGCGTTCCCGGAGGCGTTAGCGGTGGCCAGCGCTCCCCAGGCGCCGATCTGAGTAGTCCGAGAGGTCCGTCCCATGCAGCCCTTCACCCGCCTCGACGCCAAGGCCGCGCCGCTGGATATCGACAACCTGGACACCGACCAGATCATCCCCAAGCAGTTCCTCAAGACCGTGGAGCGCGAGGGGCTGAGCAAGGGCCTGTTCTACGACCTGCGCTTTGACGAGGCCGGCCAGCCCAAGCCCGATTTCGTGCTCAATGACCCGAAATTCAAAGGCGCCGGAGTGCTGATCGCCGGCGACAACTTCGGCTGCGGCTCCTCGCGCGAGCACGCCCCCTGGGCCCTGCTGGACTACGGCCTGCGCTGCGTGGTGGCGCCCAGCTTCGCGGACATCTTCTACAATAACTGCTTCAACAACGGCCTGCTGCCGGTGGCCCTGCCGGCCGACCAGGTCCGCGCCCTGATGGGCGAGGCCAAGGGCGGCAACCACGTCTTCTCCATCGACCTGGAAAACCAGACGGTCACCGCCCCCTCGGGCGCCGCCTTCCATTTCGACATCGATCCCGGCCGCAAGGAAAAGCTGCTCAAGGGCCTGGACGCCATCGGCGAGACCCTGCAGGCCGCCGCCGCCATCGACACCTACGAACAGCGCCTGGCGCTCTCCAAGCCCTGGCTGGAGCACGCATGATCCTGCTTCGCCGAGGCTTCCCAAGATTGCCCGCGCCAGTCCTGCGAAGCTCCGTCAGGAGCGAAGCAGGATGACGCTCATCATCGCCGGCACGGTCCGGGTTCCGCCGGAGAACCTGGCCGGCATCCGCCCCCACATGATGGCCATGCTGAGCGCATCGCGGGCCGAGGGCGGCTGCATCGAATACAGCTACGCGCAGGACGTGGCCGAGCCTGGGCTGGTGCGCGTGTTCGAGGTCTGGCGCGACCAGGCGGCCCTGGACGCCCACTTCGCCTCCGAGCACATGAAGGCGTGGCGGGCCGCCTGGCCCAGCTTCGGGGTTTCCGATCGCCGTTTCTTCGCCTACGAGACGGCCTCCGAACGTCCGCTCTGAAGGTCTGTGTATGTCCAAGCTCTTGCTCCTGCCCGGCGACGGTGTCGGTCCCGAGGTTACCGCCGAGGTGCGTCGCGTCGCCGAGCGCCTGGCGCCAGGCCTCGCCATCGAGGAGCGCCCCTTCGGCGGCGTCAGCCTCGACACCCTGGGCAGCCCGCTTACCGACGAGACGCTTGAGGCCGCCAAGGCCTCCGACGCCGTGCTGATGGGCGCCGTGGGCGGCCCCAAGTGGGACGGGGTTCCGCGTCACCTGCGCGCCGAGACCGGCCTGTTGAAGCTGCGCGCCGGCATGCAGGTGTTCGCCAACCTGCGCCCCGCCCTCTGTTTCCCGGCCCTGGCCGACGCCTCCACCCTCAAGCGCGAGGTGGTCGAGGGGCTGGACATCATGATCGTCCGCGAGCTCACCGGCGGGGTCTATTTCGGCCAGCCGCGCTTCATCGAGGATCTGCCCGACGGCCAGCGCCGCGCTGTCGACACCCAGGTCTACACCACCGCCGAGATCGAGCGCGTCGCCCGCGTCGCCTTCGACCTGGCCCGCAAGCGCGGCAACAAGGTCCACTCGGCCGAGAAGTCCAACGTCATGGAAACCGGCCTGCTGTGGCGCCAGGTGGTCACCGCCCTGCACCAGCGCGAGTATGCCGACGTGGAGCTGATCCACATCCTGGCCGACAACGCCGCCATGCAGCTGGTCAAGAACCCGCGCCAGTTCGACGTCCTGGTCACCGACAACCTGTTCGGCGACATCCTGTCGGACGCCGCGGCCCAGTGCACCGGCTCGCTCGGCATGCTGCCTTCCGCCGCCATCGGCGTCGCCGGCGCGCCCGGTCTCTACGAACCCATCCACGGCTCGGCCCCGGATATCGCCGGCCAGGGCGTCGCCAACCCCTTGGCCGCCATCCTGTCCTTCGAGATGGCCCTGCGCTGGTCCCTGGACCGCATCGACCTGGCTGACGCCTTGAGCGCCGCCGTCGCCCGCGCCCTCACCGCCGGCGCCCGCACCCGCGATATCGGCGGGACCCTCTCCACCCGCCAAATGGGCGACGCTGTCTTGGCGCAGCTTTAGCCTTGAACGACGCCGGACCAGACGATCACCCACACGATCACTTGGTTCACGAGGCGGTAGGACCCGCCCTCACCGGCGTCGAAGCCGGCGTCGCCATCGGCCTGGGCGTCAACGGCCTGCTGGTCCTGGGCGTGGTGCCGGTGCTGCTGGGCGACCTGGCCCACGCGCACCGCCTCACCCCCGCCGGCATCGGCCAGACGGCCATGACCGAGCTGCTGTCGATGGGGATCACCATCGCCCTGGCGGCCATCGTGCTGAAGCCGCGGCGCCTGAAGCTGCTGGGCGCCGTCCTTTGCCTGCTACTGGCCGCCGTCGACCTGGCCGGGGTGCGGGCCAGCGGCCTGGGCGTCATGGCCCTGCGCGGTCTGGCCGGCGCCCTTGAGGGCCTGCTGCTGTGGATCACCGTCGGCATGATCGCCCGCACCGTGACCCCGGAGCGCTGGGCCGGGGTGTTCTTCACCGCCCAGGTCCTGGCCCAGCTGCTGCTGGCGGTGGCCTTCGCCCTGTGGGTGCTGCCGAGGTTCGGCCCCAACGGCGGCTTTGTCGCCCTCGCCTTGGTCAGCCTGGTCACCGCGCCGGCCGCCCTCCTCGGCCCCAGCCGCTTCGCCCCCCTGCCCACCGCACCGGGCGAGACCGGCGCCCCGCCCCTGCGCGGCTGGATCGCCCTGCTGGCCACCCTGGTCTATGTCTCCGCCGGCAGCGCGGTGGGGGTCTATCTGGAGCCCCTGGCCGACCAGGCCGGCCTGACGGTGGAGGTCCCGCACACCGCCATCTGGGTCTCCCTGGTGGGCCAGGTCCTGGGCGGGGCGACAGCCACCGCCGTCTCCGGCCGCATCCGCTACTTCGCCGTCTTCCTGATCGTCTCGGCCGTGACCCTGGCCGGCTGGTGGGTGTTCGGCCAGACGCCGTCGGCGGCGGTTTTCATCGCCACCAACTTCATGCTGGGCCTTTCCTCCATCTTCCTGGCCCCGTTCCTGGTGCCCATGACCATCGACGCCGACCCCTCCCGCCGCGCGGCTGTGCAGAGCGCCGGGGCCCAGCTGCTGGGCGGCGCCATGGGCCCGCTCCTGGCCTCCTTCGTGGTCGGCGACCGGGACGTGCACGGAGTGCTGTGGCTGGGAGCGGGGCTGATGCTGGCGGGCCTAGCCGTGGTCACCTGGCTGCGCCTGACCCACCGAGACCCGCCGCCAATGCCAGCCGAAGCGGCTTGACCGTGGGGCTCTGTACCGCTGGCGGCCGTGGTACAAAGGCCCCATATCCGTTCCGACCGCCGCGCCAACCTTGCCGAAATGCCCGGCAAGGGGTAGTGCAGCGCCTCGCCATTTGAAGGAGTTACGCCATGGGTTACCGGGTGGCCGTCGTCGGCGCCACGGGCAACGTGGGCCGTGAGATGCTGAATATCCTCGAGGAAGTCGAATTCCCCGTGGACAAGATTCACGCCATCGCCTCGCGCAAATCCATCGGCGTCGAGGTCGGCTGGAAAAACGGCGAGATCAAGTGCGAGGATGTCGAGCAGTTCGACTTCTCCACCGTCGACGTGGTGCTGATGAGCGTCTCGGGCGCCTTCTCGAAGATCTGGGCCCCCAAGATCGGCGCCGCCGGCCCCATCGTCATCGACAACTCCTCGGCCTGGCGCATGGACCCGGACGTGCCGCTGATCGTGCCGGAGGTGAACCCGGACGACGTCGAGTTCGCCCACCGCAAGAACATCATCGCCAACCCCAACTGCTCCACCGCCCAGCTCGTGGTGGCGCTCAAGCCCCTGCACGACGCGGCCAAGATCAAGCGCGTGGTCGTGGCCACCTACCAGTCGGTCTCCGGCGCGGGCAAGGAAGGCATGGACGAGCTGTGGGACCAGACCAAGGGCGTCTTCGTCCTGGGCGCGCCGCCGCCGGTGAAGTTCCCCAAGCAGATCGCCTTCAACGTCATCCCCTACATCGGCGCCTTCAACGACGACGGCTACACCGACGAAGAAGCCAAGATGTGGAACGAGACCCACAAGATGATCGACCCGGCCATCAAGCTGACGGTCACCTGCGTGCGCGTGCCGGTGATGGTCGGCCACTCCGAGGCGGTGAACATCGAGTTCCATTCGCCCCTGGACGAGGACGACGCCCGCGCCATCCTGCGCGACGCGCCGGGCGTCATGGTCATCGATAAACGCGACTCCACCGGCTACATGACCCCCAAGGAAGCCCAGGGCGAGTTCCCGGTGTTCGTATCGCGCATCCGCAACGACACGACCGTGGAGCACGGCCTTTCCATCTGGGTGGTGGCCGACAACCTGCGAAAGGGCGCGGCGCTGAACGCCGTGCAGATCGCCGAGTTGCTCCACGAACGCGGCCTGATCGGGCGCAAGGTCCTGGCTTGAGCCAGGCCGCCGTCGCGCCCGACGGGTCAGCCCGCCAGGCGGCGGGGCGCCACCAGCAAAAGTGGGAACCGGTTTTGCGCCCGGGGGCGCCCTCTACTCTAAAAAGAAGCGCGCGCTCCGGACGGCTGACCGATGCCCACTCAGCCTGAGCGCGCGCTGGCGGCGGGGATCGGGTGCTACATCTTCTGGGGATTGCTCCCCGTCCTGTTCATGATCATGGGCAGGGCGGGCGCCGGGCCGTGGGAAATCCTGGGCGAGCGCACCCTGTGGGCGGCGCCCTGGGCCACCGGCCTGGTCATCCTGGCGGGACAGCAGGGCCACCTGCGCGCCATCTTGGGCCAGCCCCGGATCCTGGGAATGCTTACCGTCTCGGCCCTGCTGATCGGGATCAACTGGTCGGTCTATGTCTGGGCGGTGGCCAACGCCCGGACCCTGGACGCCAGCCTGGGCTACTACATCACCCCCTTGCTCAACATGGCCGCCGGGGCGGTGATCTTCCGGGAACGGATGGACTGGTTCGGGGCGACCGCCATCGTCCTGGCGGCCCTGGGCGTCGCGGTCCAGGCGGTCGCGCTGGGCCACCTGCCGCTGATCTCCCTGGTCCTGGCGTTCAGCTTCGGCGCCTACGGCATCATCCGCAAGCGGGTCGCGGCCGAGGCCCAGACCGGCCTGTTCGTCGAATGCCTGCTGATGTCGGTCCCCGGCCTGGTCTACGTTCTGTGGCTGCACCACAGCGGCGGCGGCATCGCCTGGCGCACCCCTGGCGCCACCCTCCTGATGGCCCTCACCGGCCCGGCCACCGTCGTGCCCCTGGCGCTGTTCTCCTGGGCCGCGCGGCGCCTGCCGCTCTCCACCATCGGCTTCCTGCAGTTCATCGGCCCGACCATGACCTTCGTGGTCGGCCTGGTCACCGGCGAGCCGATGACGCCGCTACGGGCGCTGAGCTTCCTGTTCATCTGGGCCGGCGCCTGCGCCTTCGCCTGGGGCGCCTGGCGCGCGGGGCAGCGCTTGCGGGCGGCCTGACCCCTCACATCCCCTCGTACGCCGCCTCGATCAGCCGCCGCGCCCGGGAGTCGTCGATCAGCTCCGCCGACTGACGGTTCATCACATAGGCGCCCGACACCCCCGTCGCCGGATCGGCGAAGGCGCAGGAACCGCCCCAGCCGGAATGGCCGAACGCGTCGCGGCCCGGTCCATAGATGCCCAGTCCCTCGTTGCGGATGAAACCCGCCCCCCAGGCCATGTCATAGGGCATCACCAGGTCGCGTCCCTTGATCCGTGTGCGCGAGGCCTTCTCCGCCATGCCGCCGGCCACCACCTGCACCCCGTCAAGCCGCCCTTTGCCCGCCAGGGCCGCCATCAGCCGCGCCAGGGCGGGCGCCGTGGCGTGGCCGTTGGCCGAGGGGATCTCAGCGCGCCGCCAAGCGCCGTCGCCGCGCCCGCCCGGCTGCGACCACTTGGTGAAGAAGGCCAGGCGCTTGGGCTCGGTGATCTCGCCCAATGCCGGCATGGCCGGCGGCCGGCGGACCTCCGACACCCGGGGGTCTTCGCTCTCCGGCAGGCCGATCCAGAGGTCCAGGCCCAGCGGCCCGGCGATGTCCTCGCGCAGGGCCCGGCCGATGGTGCGCCCGTCCACCCGGCGGAACACCTCCCCGGCCAGGAAGCCGAAGGTCACCGGATGATAGCCACTGGCCATTCCGGGCTCCCACAGCGGCGTCATCGCCGCCAGCCGGGCGCAGATGGCGTGCCAGTCGAACCATTCGGCCGGGTCCATGGGCCCTACGATGCCGCACAGCCCGGCCTGATGCGACAACAATTGCTCCACGCTCACGGCCGCCTTGCCCGCCGCCGCGAACTCCGGCCAAACGTCCGACACCCGGTCGCTGTAGGCCAGCCGCCCCTGGCCCACCAGTCGGGCCAACATCAGGGCCACGATCCCCTTCGTGGTGGAGAACACCGGCGTCAGGGTGGTCTCGTCGAAGGGCCGGGTCTGGGCCCGGTCGGCCCAGCCGCCGATCAGGTCGATGACGATCTCGCCGTCCAAGGCCAGGGCGAAGCGCGCGCCCATCTCCTTGCCCTCGGCGAAGTTGGCCTCGAACGCCGCCCGCACGGCCGCGAACCGCGGCGGGCATAGGCCGCGTATCTGCCCGCCCGCTCCGATCTGACCTTCAGCCACCCACCACCTCCACCTTGACCAGCGGCGAGACGTTCAGCGCCGAGGGGAAGGCGAACACCGGCAGTTCACCCTGTCCCTCCGCCGCCGCCACCGCCTCGGCCACCCCGGACGCAGCCGCGATCAGGCCGGCCGTGGGGTCCAGGTCCAGCGCCAGGGCGCCGGTGAACAGCGCCGTCAGCAGATCCCCCGTGCCGTGGGGGACCTTGGCCGCCCGGGCATGGGAAACCAGCGCCGCCCCGGCGGCGTCGGCATAGACCACCCCGATCCCCGCGGGCGCCGCGATCGACGACACCAGGGTCGGTTTGCGCACGATCTTGGCGGCGAAGGCGGCGCTTGCCGCGTCGGTCACCGTGCAGCCCGACAGCCGTGTCAATTCCCAGGCGTTGGGGGCGATCAGGTCGGCCCTGGGCAGCAGCTCCGCCACCAGGGCGTCCGCCACCGCCTCGCCGACATAGAGCCCTGGGCCCTCGTCGCCCATGATCGGGTCCACCACCAGCCCGGCCTCCGGATTGGCCGCGCGCACCGCGTCCAGCGCCCGCGCCGCCACAGACACCTGCCGCGGCGTGCTGAAGTGGCCGGTGATCACCGCGTCCACCCGCTCGAACACACCCTGGGCCTGGATCGCCTCCAGCATCGCCTGCATGGTCGCCGCGTCCACCGCCTCGCCCCCCGGCGGACCCCATCCCGGATGGCGCCCCAGCAGCGCCGTGGGAACCAGGATCGGCTCGATCCCCAACCGCGCCAGCGCCAACGCTTGCGCCCCACCCCCAACCCGGCTCGACGCCACGAAGCTGGAGATGATCAGAACGCAAGGCATGGGCGGAGCTCCCTCTCCCGCGCGAGCGCCGCGGACCGGGGGGTTGTACTATGTGATCTCCCCCTCATGGAATGAGGGGGAGCGCCAAGGGACGAGGTCGCGTCAGCGACCAAGGCCCGGCGAGGGGGAGAAGTACGCAGGCAAACCCCGAGGTCAGCGCTGTCCTTTTTTCTCCACAGCCGGTGGGCGTCTCCCCTCCGGCGCGCCTCGCCTGCTTCGCGGGCTCGCGCACGCCACCTCGCCCTCGCCTGCGCGAGGGGAGGATCAACAGGGTCGAAGTTCGTTGAAAATCCTTCTTTCGACACCCGCGCCAAAAAGAACAAACCCGCCGCGGGGGATATTCGCGGCGGGTCTGAAAGGCCTTGGTCTATCGATCCAAGCGGGCGTTTCCTCCCCGAAACGCCGGAGACGAAGGCTCTTTAGGTGGGCCTGCTGTCTCTCGCAGGTTCAGAAAACGGCAAAAACCTGCCGCTGTCAACGCGCCCGGGCCACAGAAACGAAAGATTTCGCGCCATTTTTAACACATAGGGGTGATTTTTGGACTGGTAGGTCAAAACTACTCGCCTTGTGGCGGAACTATTTTTGATCACGCCCGTCAATTTCAGCCCTTGATCAGGATCCTTGCCGCCAGCGCTTCGGCCACCGGACTGGCCGGCTCGAACACATAGGCCGGATTGGTCACGCTGACCGGGCCGACGCCCGCCCCCGCCAGGGCCTGGGCCGCGGCGAACAGATCCCCGGCCGCCACCAGCACCCCATGGGCCCGAGTGGCCTGATCGGGGGCCGTGAACGGCTTCACCGCCGCGCGCGCCGCCGCCTCCTGCTCCGCCGGCCAGACCAGGGAGGCGATGGTCTTGCCTCGCGCCCGGGCCTCTACAACGCCTAGCAGCCGCCGCAAGGTGTCCAGCCGCCCGGCGCTCCAGTCCGCCGCCAGCGACCCGGCCAATTGCGCCTGGCTCTTCAGGATCACGCCGTCGCCGACGATCTTCAGATTGTTGGCCTGCAGGGTCGCGCCGCTGGTGGTGATGTCCACCACGATCTCCGCCGCCCCCGACGCGGGCGCCCCCTCGGTGGCGCCGCTGGACTCCACGATCCGATAGTCGGCAATGCCGTGGTGGGCGAAGAAGCCGCGTGTCTGGACCAGATACTTGGTCGCCACCCGCATCCGCCGCCCGGTGCGCTGCAGGTACAGGTGCGCCACGTCGTCCAGGTCGGTCATGGTCTCCACGTCGACCCAGCTCTTGGGCGCCGCCACCACCAGCTCGGCCCGGCCGAAGCCCAGCGCCCGCAGCAGCATCACCCGCGCATCCAGGGTCTCACCGAACTCGCGCAGCAGATCCTCGCCGGTGACGCCCAGGTGCGCCTCCCCGGCATAGAGCGCCGCGGCGATGTCCGAGGCCGACAGCAGGCGCACGGAGACCCCCGCGATCCCGTCCATCCGCGCCGAATAGCCCCGCCCGCCGCCGGCGTTCTGGATCGGCAGGCCGCAGTCCGCCAGCCACTCCTCCACCTGCTCCTTCAGCCGCCCCTTGGAGGGGACGGCGAGGATGAGGT
>DASVMY010000338.1:0-8775 GCA_036384135.1 Caulobacteraceae bacterium
GGGCGGCGGGGGGCGGGGCTGGCGCCCTTCGTGGTCGCCAGTTGCGACAACCTGGCGGCCAATGGCCGCAAGCTGCGCCGTGGCGTGCTGCAGATGGCGGGCGCCCGCGACGGCGATCTGGCGGCCTGGATCGAGGGCGAGGTTCGCTTTCCCTGCAGCATGGTCGACAGCATCACCCCGGCGGCGGACGACGCTCTGCTGGCGCTGGCGCGGCAAGCTCTGGGCCTGATCGACGCGGCGCCGGTGCAGCGTGAGGGGTTCGTGCAGTGGGTGCTGGAGGACGACCTGGGGCCGGACGCCCCGGACCTGGGCGCGGTGGGCGTGACCCTGACCTCCGACGTGGAGGGCTATGAGGCGGCGAAGCTGAAGCTGCTGAACGGGGCGCATTCCAGCCTGGCCTATCTAGGGCTGCTGGAGGGGCGCGAGACGGTGGCGGAGGCCATGGCCGACCCCCAGCTGGCTGTTTTCATCCGTGAGCTGATGATGGAGGAGATCGCGCCATTGGTGGATGCGCCAAGAGGCATGGATGTGGACGCCTATATCGAGGCTATCCTGAAGCGGTTCGCCAACCCGGCCATCCGCCACCGCCTGATCCAGATCGCCATGGACGGTTCCCAGAAGCTGCCCATCCGCCTGCTGGCCACCGCGCAGTCAGCCCTCGACGCCGGGCGGCCCGTGGCGCGGCTGGGCCAGGCGGTGGCCGGATGGATGGCCTTCGTGACGCGGGAGACGGCGGCGGGGCGGACGCTGCAGGACCCGATGGCGGAGAGGCTGGCGGCGGCGGTTCGCGAGCACGGGGCGGCGGGGCTGCTGGAGGTGCGGGAGGTGTTTCCGGCCCGGCTGGCGGAGGACGGACGGTTCAGGGCGGCGGTGCTGGGGGACGGTAAATACGGCGACAGTTTACTTTCTTAGCTGCGCTAAGAAAGTAAACTGTCGCCGTATTTACCGTCGGCGCCGTCGTTGCCCCCCCCTACCCGAACTTCTTATCCAGCAGCGCCGGGGCCGTCTCCGCCAGGCCGGCCAGCGGGCCTGACGACAGCAGCACCAGCACCTCTTCCCCCGTCAGTGCGCGGTCCAGCTCGGCTAGTACCTCCGGTCCGCCGGCGAAGGCTTCGGCCTCGACGCCGGCGGCGCGGATGCGGGCCAGGATGTCGGCCTGGGTGAGCTGGTGGTGGCTGGCGGCGCCGTGGCCGGGGGGCGGCAGCAGCAGGACGCGGGAGACGCCCTCGAACACCGTGTCGTACCAGGCCAACGCATCCTGGTTGCGCCATGAGAATGTGTGGGGTTCGAACACCACCACGGCGGGGCGGGCCGGGAAATGCAGGGTGATCGCCTCGATGGCCGAGCGCGCCTTCTCGTAGGACGAGCCGAAGCCTTCATAGGCCGGGACGCGCGAGACCGTGGTCTTCTTGTCCAGGCGCCGGGCGACGCCACGGAAGCGCGGCAGGGCGGCGCGCAGGGTGAAGGCGTCGATGTCGCCGCGCTCCAGCAGCAGGGCCGCAGCGCCTGCGATGTTCTCGATATTGTGCAGGCCCAGGAGCTGGGTGGTGAGCGCGATGGCCGCGCCGGACGGGGTGATGAGGTCGAAGCGGGTGGTCTCGCCCACGACGATGTTCGCGGCCCGATAGTGGGCGCCCTCGTGCAGGCCGTACCAGACCACCGGCCGGCCGGCGGTCAGGCGCTCGATGGGCTCATAGCCCTGGGCGCAGACCAGCAGGTGGTCCTTGGGGAGCAGGGTCAGAAGCTCGGCGAAGGGCGCCTCATAGGCCGCCATGGTCGGGAAGACGTTGACGTGGTCATGGACGATCGAGCTCAGCAGCACCTGGTGGGGGTGATAGAGCAGGAACTTGGACCGCGGGTCGGCGCCGCTGACTACGTATTCGTCGCCCTCGATGACGAAGGCCTTGTCGCGCCCGGCGTGGCCGGTGGCCTCCAGGTCCAGCGGAACGGCGCCGATGAAGTAGCCGGGGTCCTTGCCCGCCTCACGCATCAGGAACGTGACCAGGGCGGTGAGGCTGGATTTGCCGAAGCTGCCGGCGACGACGATGGTCTCGCGGCCCACGGTATGGACGCCCAGGTATTCAGCGAAGCTGTAGCGGGGGATGCCGCGGGCGATCAGCTCGGCCAGTTCGGGATTGTCGCCCAAGTCCAGCTTGGCGCTGGAGCCGACGATGGCCACGTCCACGGCCAGCGGAATCTGCGCCGGGTCGAAGCCCACGTGATAGGGGATGCCCATGCGGGTGAGGTAGGTGCTGACCGGCGGGAAGACGCCGTCGTCCGAGCCGGAGACGGTGTGCCCCTCCGACGCCAGGACCGAGGCCAGGGCGCTGACCCCCGCGCCGGCGATACCAAGGAAATAGACATGCATCGGGGTGTTTTGGGGTGATGTGGGGCGGGAGGGAAGGCCAAATCCTTCCCTCGCGACCGCGGCGAAGCCGGGGGAGTGGGGGAAACCATCCCCGAACGCAGAGCGGAGGGTCGATGGCTTCGGGGATGGTTTTCCCCACCGCGCTTCGCTTGCGGGGGGAGGGTTCAACCGATCGGTTCGTCGAACAGCGCCGCGCGGGCCAAGTGCGCGGGGGAAGCGCTAGACCACGACCACCAGGACCACACAGAACACCACCACGGCCACGGCGAGGGCCAGCCACAGGAACACCTTGAAAGGCATTCCCTGTGGTTCCGGCGGCTCTGACCAGCGTATTGGCATCTCGCGCATGAGCAAACGGTCTCATGAAGAACGTTTACCGAATCTGAATCCAGACGACGGATTATCGAATATTGAGTTTAATACCCTCAACACTCTGGATAGGTGCGCAGAAACCCACACGCCAGGATAGGGATTGCGGCATGAAGGTGGCGAAAACTGGGCCGGTGCAGCGACAATTGCCGGCGCCTAGGTGCGAGGCGGGGTGATAACCGATTCTGGGTCCGGGGCCGCCCGGCTTGCCAAGGCTGACGATTTCGGCGCCTCCTGACGGGCTCGACTGTCCCCGAAAGACCCCCCAAGACCCCCAGAGGAGCGGCATGGATATCGGCGTCTTCATTCCGATCGCGAACAACGGCTGGATCATGTCGGCGACCTCGCCGCAGTACATGCCCAGCTTCGATCTGAACAAGGCGATCACCCAGAAGGCGGAGCGCCACGGCCTGGATTTCGCCCTGTCGATGATCAAGCTGCACGGCTTTGGCGGCGAGACCGAGTTCTGGGACTACGCCTTAGAGAGCTTCACCCTGATGGCGGGGCTGGCGGCTGTGACCGAGCGCATCAAGCTCTACGCCAGCGTGCCGGTGCTAGCCGTGCCGCCGGCCTTCGCGGCGCGGATGGCGGTGACCATCGATTCCATCTCCCATGGCCGATTCGGGATCAACATCGTCTCCGGCTGGCAGAAGGCCGAGTACGACCAGATGAGCATCTGGCCGGGCCAGGAGCATTTCCTTAGGCGCTACGACTATTGCGCCGAGTACGTGACCATCATGAAGCAGCTGTGGGAGACCGGGCAGAGCAACTTCAAGGGCAAGTTCTTCACCATGAACGACTGCCGCCTGCTGCCCAAGCCAACGGCGCCCATCGACATCATCTGCGCCGGCCAGAGCCAAACCGGCGTCGATTTCGCCGCCGCCCACGCCGACTACAACTTCTGCTTCGGCATGGGGCTGAACGAGCCGCTGAAGTGCCAGGAGGCGGTGCAGCGCAACGTCGACGCCTCGATCAGGAGCGGGCGCAAGTGCGAGGCCCTGCTGCTGTTCATGATCATCGCCGACGAGACCGACGAGGCGGCGCTGGCCAAGTGGGAGCACTACAAACAGGGCGCGGACCTGGACGCCATCGCCTGGATGAACCACCAGGGCGAGGCCGACCCGCGCGGGGCCCTGGATGTCAGCGCCATCTATATGAGCCGCCCGCCCAGCGCGATGAACCTGAACATCGGCACCCTGGTGGGCTCCTACGCCACCGTGGCGCGGCTGATGGACGAGATCGCGCAGGTGAAGGGCGCGGCCGGGGTGATGCTGACCTTCGACGACTTCCTGGCCGGGCTGGACCAGTTCGGCCAGCGCATCCAGCCGCTGATGAAGACGAGGGCGCATGTCTCCGCACCGGTCTGACTTAGGCCACCGGTCTGATCTGGGCGGGGACGCCGTCACCCTGCCCGCCCGCCCCGAGGCGTTGCCGATCTCGCCCAAACAGACGGCGCTGATCGTGGTCGACATGCAGAACGCCTACGCCTCGCCCGGCGGCTACCTGGACCTGGCCGGCTTCGACATCGGCGGCGCGGCCGGGGTGATCGAGCGGATCAAGGTGACGGTGGAGGCGGCGCGGGCGGCCGGGGTGCAGGTGGTGTTCTTCCAGAACGGCTGGGACGGCGCCTATGCCGAGGCCGGCGGGCCAGGCTCGCCCAACTGGTGGAAATCCAATGCGCTGAAGACCATGCGCGCCAGGCCCGAGCTCGAGGGCAAGCTGCTGGCCAAGGGGACCTGGGACTACGCCCTGGTGGATGCGCTCAAACCCCAGGATGGCGATATCGTCATCGAGAAGCCCCGCTACAGCGCGTTCTACAACACCCCGCTGGACTCCATGCTGCGGGCGCGGGGGATCAGGACCCTGGCCTTCTGCGGCATCGCCACCAACGTCTGTGTGGAATCCACCCTGAGGGACGGGTTCTTCCTGGAGTATTTCGGCGTGCTGCTGGAAGACGCCACCCACCAGGCCGGCCCGGCCTATCTGCAGCAAGCCAGCGTCTACAACGTCGAGACCTTCTTCGGCTGGGTGTCGAACACGGCGGACTTCTGCGGGACAATTGGGCAGACGGCGAGGGCCGGATAGGACGGTGCGCCCGCGCTGTTCGCGTTCCTCCCACCGTCCTCGCGGACGCACGATCCTCGGACTTACGCACGAGGATGATGGGGCGTGGAGGGCAAAGGCGTATCGACCGGCGCAGCTCATACTTACGGGCCAAAATGCGCTAAGCTCGGGCCAAGGAGACGCCGCCCATGCTCAAGCTCCCGCCGCCCGTCTGGGCCCTGGCCTATGTCCTCGCCTGTGTCGCCGTCAGTTGGGGGCTGGGCTGGCCGAGGCTTCCCGGCCTGCACCTGGCGCCGCTCGGCATGGTCCTGGTCGTCCTGGCCCTGATCCCGCCCATCTGGGCCGTGGTCCTGTTCCGCCGCGCGGGGACTGAGCTCAACCCGACCTCGCCGGCCAACCATAGCCTGGTCGTCGCCGGCCCCTTCCGCTTCACCCGCAACCCCATGTACCTGGGCCTGGTCATCCTCACGCTGGGGATCGCCCTGTGGGTCGGCGCCTGGCCGATGCTCGCGGCCCCCATCGCCGTCTTCGCCACCGCCAACTGGGTCCACATCCCGTTCGAGGAGGCCAAGATGCGCCGCCAGTTTGGAACGTCCTTCGACGACTACACCCGTCGCGTGCGGCGGTGGATGTGAGCCCCGCATGATCTTTCCTGCATGATCTACCCCAACCAGGCCCAGTCCACCGCCGCCGTCGCCGCCCACTATAACGAGCTCGACCCCTTCTACCGGGAGGTCTGGGGCGAACACGTCCACCATGGCTATTGGATCACTGGGCGCGAGAGCGCCGAGGACGCGGCCGAAGCCTTGGTCGAGCTGGTGGCGCAGCGGCTGCAGCTCTCGTCCGGGCTGGAGGTTTGCGACATCGGCTGCGGCTACGGGGCCACCGCCCAGCGCCTGGCCGAGCGCAACGGCCTGCGGATGACCGGCCTGACCATCTCCGCGGCCCAGGCGCAGCTGGCCAGCGCGCGGCGGCCCACCCGCGGGCATCTCACCATTCTCGAACAGGACTGGCTCGCCAACGGCTTTGCCGACGCCTCTTTCGACCGCGCCTATTCGGTGGAGAGTTCAGAGCACATGCCGGACAAGCAGCGTTTCTTCGACGAGGCCTTTCGCGTCCTGAGGCCGGGCGGACTGCTGGTGGTCTGCGCCTGGCTGGCCCGCGACCAGCCCCGCCCGTGGGAGGTCTCGCATCTGCTCGAGCCGATCTGCCGCGAGGGGCGCCTGCCCAGCCTTGGGGACGAAGCGGACTATCGCGGCTTGGCCCGGCAGGCGGGGTTCGATCCGTTGACCATGGAGGATATCAGCGAGCGCGTCCGGCGAACCTGGCAGATCTGCATCCGGCGGGGCGTGGGCAAGATCATCAGCCAGCGCCGCTATCGCCAGTTCATCCTGGACGGGTCGGCGGGTAACCGCATCTTCGCCGTCACCCTGCTGCGGATGATGGCGGCCTTTGGAACCCGGTCCCTGCGCTATGGCCTGTTTGTCTTCCTTAAGCCGGCGGCGTGAGGCGGGCCTACCCCGACCTACCCCGACCTACCCCCTAGTGAATCTCCCCTACCACCCGCGAAACCTCCAACCGCGCCGGCATGACGATGCCGGCGGCGCTGACCGTGACCGAATGGATCACCGCGTCGATCTCGGTGCGCCAGAACTCAAGGAACTTGTGGATACGGGGGAAGCCCGGGGCCAGGTCCAGGGTCTGCCACAGGAAACGCTGCAGCAGGGCCGGGTGGTCGGGCATGTAGTACAACACCTCGGCGGTGGTCAGGCGTTCACCGCCGAGTTGGCGCACGAAGTCGGACTGGGTCATGGCAAAGCCCTCGCGGCCGGCGACCGGACTGCCGCCGACTCGCGAGGTTAATCTTCCGCCCTGATTCGTGAATGGCCTGTGAATACAAGTGCTTGGCAGCCGACGAGGGCGGCTGCTAACAGGACGAGCTGCGGATCGACCTTCCGTTCTCTTCCCTCTGGGGGAAGTGGATCGCGCCCCACCGGCCGTTGGCCGGCGGCTAAGAGAGGTTAGGGGCGCGAGACGATAGGGGCGCCAGCGGAGAACCGGCGCCAGCGTCAAGCTGGAACCCCCTTCCCCCGCTCCGCGGGTACTTCCCCCACCACTTCGTTCGCTACCGCATTCACACAAGTCCGGAAGTCTGCACGATATCAGGAGGTTGGCAGGGTATCGGCGGTCGCCTCGACAGCCCTTCTCCCCTTGCGGGAGAAGGTGGCCCGCGTAGCGGGTCGGATGAGGGGTCGACGAGTCCTCTCGGGCTAAGCTGCTGACAATAATCGGCAATCGCCGGTGCGACCCCTCATCCGTCTGCTTCGCAGCCACCTTCTCCCGCAAGGGGAGAAGGCAGATTTCTAACCTCCGCTGGCAGTGCCAAGAGAGAAGTGTGAATCCGGTAGCCGCTTCGTTCGGGGGAAGAAAACGCGTGTCTTAGACCCCCGTCTGCATCGCCACCCAGATGATCTTGCCCAGCGCGCCGAACAGCAACACCCCCGTGGCCAGCATCTGGATGCCGAAACCCGCGCTGCGCGAGGCGGCGGCCTTGGAATAGCCGGTCATGTAGAGGATGCGCCCGACGATCCAGACCACGCCGACCACCGCGGCGTAGCGGTCGCTCCAATAGATAGCGAACAGCCACAGGGACGGCAGGTAGATCGGCAACCATTCCAGGGTGTTGGCCTGGACGCGGAACACCCGCTCGAAGTCCTCGTTGCCGGTGATCGCCGGCGCGGCGATGCCGTACTGGCTGCGCGCCTGGCCGACGCGCAGGCTCATCGTGAAGTACAGGATCAGCGACAGGAGCGTGACGATCGCCACCAGATGGTGCTGCATTTTGGTTGTCTCCCCCGATGGGCGGCTGCGCGCCCGGATGGCGGGACGGTGGCATGGTTCGGGCGGCGCGGGAATCCCTTGGTTCGGTAGGACGGGGCGGGCGCTAAGGACGATTTTGTCCGCGAACCTCACGAACATCCGTCACCCCGGACAAGCCGCGCCAGCGGCGCCGATCCGGGGCCAGCTGAGCCGGCTCCTCGCTGGAAGTCGTCTTGGAATGGCCTGGTCGGCCCCGGCTCGCGCTGCGCTTGGCCGGGGTGACGGGAAGGTGGGACCGGCAGGATCTGTTCGTGTCGTTCGTGTGGTTCGCGGACAAGAAACCTTCCCCCTATTCCGCCTGGGCCTCCAACGCGTCGATGTCGTCGTCCGAGAGGCCGAAGTGATGGCCGATCTCGTGCACCAGGATGTGGCTGATCAACTCGCCCAGGGCGATGTCGCCGCGCTCAGCCCACTCGTCCAGGATCGGGCGGCGGAACAGGAAGATGCGCGAATGCTCTGGGGCCGGGTCCCAGACCGAACGGTGGATCCGGTCGACCCCCTGGTAGAGGCCGGTGAGTTCGAAGGCGTCTTCGATGCCTAGCGCGTCCAGCATCTCCTCGTCCGGGAAATCGTCGATGCGGAACACCACCTCGCCGGCGGCCTTGCGGATGGTCGCCGGCAGGGCGGCGAAGGCGGCCTCGGCCAGGGCCGCGAGGTCCTCCAGGGAGGGGGCGGCCGCGGCCATCCAGGGAAGGGGGGTCCCAATGGGCGCGGTCATTCACTCATCCGGGATCAGGGTGTCGGGCGCCTCGGGCGGGCTGACTTCGAACAGGCCGATGTCCAGGGGTTGCTGGGGCCGCACCGGACGCAGGGGCTGGGCGGCGATGTTTCGCAGTTCGTCGCTGTTGCGGCTGGCGCCGGCCGCCGCCTTGCGGGCCAGGCGGGCCTGCTCAGCCTCCTCCTGAGCGCTGTGCAGGCGCCAATAGCTCACCGACAGCCGCCAGCCGGTGGGCAAGCCACCCTGCGCCGACGCGACCGGCCAGCGCCGCCCGTTTTCGAAGCTGGGCGCCAGCGGGGTCAGCACCGGCCAACGGCCCGGCGCGCCCTTGACCACCTCGCGTAGCTGGCAGTACCGGTCCTCCGCGAGCAGCGTG
>DASVMY010000339.1:0-4265 GCA_036384135.1 Caulobacteraceae bacterium
CGCCTCGCGGGCCAGCACCGCGCCGCGCGCGTCCAGCACCACGCAGCCCACCGGCGGGTTGGGGGCCGTCGCCCCGGCGAAGGCTTCGCCGGCGGCCAGCGCCATACGGAACGCCTCGGCGATCGTCGCTGGCGAGGGGCCCGAAGCCTGGGGGCCCGAAGCCTGGGGCCCCGAAACCTGGGAGGTCTGCAGAAATCGGGCGGCCCGAGTTGTCATGCTTCGCGTCTAGGGCCTAAATCCCGCCCCGGCCAAGCTGAACCGAAGTTGTGTCGGCCTTACATGTTACGTGTGATCAGGATGAACCCGATCTTGCCGATCCCAAGCCGAATGAAAGGCCCGGCCAACAGCGTCGCCCGCGACGGCGACTGGGCGCCGGGTCTGCAAAAGGCGCGGATCTACGAGCAGGTTCTTCTGGACATCATCCTGGGCGAGCTTGCGCCGATGCAGGTCCTGGACGAGCGGGTCCTGGCCGGCCGCTACGCCGCAGGGGTCGCCGGCGTGCGCGAAGCCCTTGGCCGGCTCGCCCTGGAGGGGCTGGTCGTGCGCCGGCCGCGCGTGGGCACCATCGTCGCCCCCCTCGATATCCGCGAGATCGAGCAGGCCTTTGAAGTGCGCTACATGCTGGAAGGCCGGACGGCCGCCCTGGCCGCCAGGAACGCCAAGGCCGCCGACGTCGAGGCGATCACCCGGGCGTTCGAGGGCGCTGAAGGGGCGATCGAGGCGGCCGATTTCCGGGCCATGCTGGCCATGGACCGGGCCTTTCACCGGGCGGTGGCGTTCGCGACCAACAACATCCCGTTGGCGCGCTTTGTCGTCTCCCTGCAGAACGTCGCCACCCGCTTCTGGATCTGGGAGATGGAGAAGCAGTCGCCGCAGGATCAGTTGACGGACGTCGCCCTGCACCGCGCCCTGGCCGCCGCCATCGCCAGGCACGACCCCGGTGCGGCCGAGGCCGCCGCCCTCAAGCTCGTCGGCGAACCGCCCAGCGCCTATCGCGGGTAGGGAGGCGTCAGCTCAGTTTGGCGCGGGGGATCGACGACCCGTTCTCTTCCCCCACCACTTCGTTCGGGGGAAGAGAATGGCCCTCGCACGCCCCTACCCCAGCACCCCGTCCGCCGCCGCCAGGGCCGCCTTGGCCGCGTCGGGATAGTTCTGCGCCGCCAGGGCGTCGGTGAGGGCCACAAGGCACAGCCGCACGTGCCAGGGCGTGGCTGACGCCCCCATCAGGCCCACGCGCCAGATCTGGCCCTTCAGCGGGCCAAGGCCGGCGCCGATCTCCAGATTGTACCTGGCCAGCATCCGGGCGCGCACCGCCGCCTCGTCGATGCCGTCCGGCACGCGCACGGCGTTCAGCTGCGGCAGGCGGCTGCCCTTGGCCACCAGCAGGCTCAGCCCCGCGGCCTCCAGCCCGGCGACCAGGGCCTCGTGCATGGCCAGGTGCCTGGCGTGGGCGGCGGCCAGGCCTTCTTCTTCCAGCACCACCAGGGCTTCGTGCAGGCCGTAAAGCGCGTTGATCGGCGCGGTGTGGTGATAGGTGCGGCCGCCCTCGCCGCCCCAGTAGCTCATGATCAGGCCCATATCCAAGAGCCAGTTGCGGGCCTTGGTCCTGCGCCCCGCCACCGCCTCGCGCGCCCGCGGGCTCATGGCGAAGGGCGACAGGCCCGGCGGCGCCGACAGGCACTTCTGGGTCCCCGAGTAGATCACGTCCGCGTCCCAGCCGGCGGCGTCCACCGGCACCCCGCCCAGGGAGGTGACGCAGTCGACGATGGTCAGAACGCCGTGCTCGCGGGCGATGGCGCAGATCGGGCCGGGGTCGCTCACCGCCCCGGTGGAGGTCTCGGCGTGGACCAGGCCCAGGGTCTTGACCCGCTTGCCCTTCAGCGCCTCGGCGACCTTGTTCGGGTCCACCGGCGTTCCCCAGTCGTGCTCGATGCGGATCACCTGCGCCCCGGCGCGGCCGGCCATGTCCACCATCCGCTCGCCGAACTGGCCGTTCACCGCCACCGCGGCCACATCGCCCGGCTCCAGCAGGTTCATGATCGCCGCCTCCATGCCGGCGGTGCCGGGGGCGGGCAGGGGCAGGCAGGCGTAGCCGGGGGCGTTCATCACCCGCGACAGGGCGGCCTTGATCTCTTCCATCAGGCCCTGGAAGGCGGGGTCCAGGTGGCCGATGGTCGGCCGCGACAGGGCGGCCAGCACGCGTGGGCTGACGTCGGAGGGGCCGGGCCCCATCAGAATGCGGCGGGGCGGTTCGAAGCTCTTCACTTAGGGGTTCCCTCTCACGCCCGCCGGCCGGTCGCGAAACGAGCGCCGCCGGTTGCTAGTCGAGCAGCCGCGCTTCTAGCCTCTCGCGCAAGGCGGCGTCGACCCCAAGCGCCTGTTCCAGGTAGGCGTCGATGGACCCGTGCCGCGCCTTGATCGCCGCGAAGGCGCGCTCCAGGTAGGCTTCCTCGACGCTCATGGCCACCATCACCGCCCCCTCGGTGGGCGCCCGGCCGGTGGCCTCGGTCATCGCCGCCATGATCATCGGCAGGCGCTTGGCCAGGCGTTCGGGATTGTTGGTCAGCAGGAAGTCGGAGCGGATGTCGTCGTCGCCGACCCCGGCGATGTGGTGGGTCAGGGCGGCCAATATGCCGGTGCGGTCCTTGCCGGCGGCGCAGTGGATCAGCACCGGCCCGTCCAGCCCCGCCAGGGCCTTGAAATACGCGCTGTAGAGATAGACGTGACGGTCCACGAACGGCGCCTCGTCGTAGTAGTCCAGCATGTAGCCGCGGAACGCCGCCGCCGACAGGTCCGACTGTTTCAGGAACAGCTGCCAGGGGTCCTCGCCCACGTCGCCCTCGTCGGTGAAGATCACCCGGCCGGCGAAGCCCGCCGGCCGGCGCGAGGGCGCCCGCTCGCGCTCGTTCTTGCGCCGCAGGTCGACGATGGCCGCCAGGTTCAGCGCCGCCATCTTCTCCAGGTCCGCGTCCGTGGCCTGGGCGTGGGCGGCGGAGCGGTACAGCATCCCGCGCTTCAACCGCCGCCCGCCGGCGCCGGCATAGTCGCCGTAGTCGCGGAAGTTCTCGATACCGTCGAACGTCAGATGCCTGGTGAAGGCGAGGTGTCTGGTCATGCCCAGACTGATAGCCGCCGCCCGTGACAATGGCGAGACCGACGCCGCGTCAACCCGCCCCCGCCCCCGCGGCGCCACCGTCAACTGATGTTCTGCCCCCGACCCACAGAACGGTGCGACAATATAGCCCCGTCCATCCGCCGTGGTTGCAGCAATTGTGGCGACGCGACTTATAATACTGCGACGATGACTGTAGTAGCGAGAATCTTTTGTAGTTAAAACCAAATTTACACTATTATTTAGCACTCCATTGACTGGCTATGGCGTGCACTGGCCTCCACATCTTAGGGGGCTGTCATGGGCAAGTTATTTCAGGGGTGCGCCGTCGCGGCGCTTGTGGGGACCATGGGCGGGCAGGCTTTCGCCCAGTCCCAATCGTCCCAATCCGAATTCATCCGGCCCGTGCCGGTCATGGCCGCGCCGGCCTTGAACACCAATGACGAGTTCACCGGCCCGCCCGACGCGCCCCTGCCGCCGGGCATGCGCGACGGCACGCTCGACGCGCAATACGTCCGCATCCAGGCCTACCACGCCGCGCAGCTTGGAACGCCAGACGCCTTCGCCCACCAGCAGGACGCTTCGGACGTCGTCGACGCCGGCCCCATGCCTGCCAATACGGCGCCCAACCCCGCCTTCGACCTGGCCCCGCGCCTGCTCGACGCCGCCAGCGCCTTTGACGACTACATGACCGCCGCCGCCCAGGTCCGCGCCAACTTCGCCGACGGCGGCCAGGTGGCCAAGGTGGTGGACATCGCTTCGGGCTACGAGCCGCGCCAGCTGGAGGCCGGCGCCATCGCCTACGCCGCCCTGGTGGCCCTGCACGACCCGTTCTTCGTGGCCAACGTGCGGGCCATGAACGCCGACCCCCGCGCGCTCTCCGAGCAACTGATCAGCGCGCCGCAGAGCATCATGGGCCTCTCCGGCGCCGACCGCACGGCCGCCACCGTGGCGGCGGTGCTGCGCGCCCGCGGCGGCGACGTCTTCGGCGCCGGCAAGGCGGTGAAGCAGTCGGCCTACGACGTCCAGCACCAGGCCTGGTCGCGCGGCTTCGTGGCCGATCCGCAAGCCGTGCTGGCCCGGGTCAAGGCCTCCTCCACCCAGCAGGCCAGCCCCGCCGATGGCGCGCGGGTGCAGCGCCTGCTGCAGACCC
>DASVMY010000340.1:0-2555 GCA_036384135.1 Caulobacteraceae bacterium
GGCGCCGCGCGCCGCTGAAGCTGTTGCGGACGGCGATGAGGCTGGCGCCGCCCACGCCCGTGCCGATCAGGACGAAGGCGGCGTAGGTCAGGAGGGTTTGAAGCTGGGCGGGGTCCATCGGTCAGATCCGCATGTCGATCATCTTACGCATCACCAGATTGCCGATCACCATCCAGCCGCCCAGCCCGGCCAGGCCGACCTGCACGAACCGCTCGCCGATCACGTCGCCGTAGAAGTGCGGGCTGGCCACCGACAGCAGGATCAGCACGCAGATCGGGGCCGAGGTCAGGATGATCGCCGAGGCGCGGCCCTCGGACGAGGCGGCCTTGATCTTCAGCCGCATCTTCTGGCGTTCGCGCACCGTGTGGGCGAGCATCTTCAACAGGCCAGTGAGGTTGCCGCCGGCCCGCTCCTGCAGGCGGATGGTGGCGGCGAACAGGTCGATATCCATCTGCAGGCAGCGCTCGGCGATGCGGCCGATAGCCTGCTCCAGGGTGGCGCCATAGGCGATTTCGTCGGCGGCCATGCCGAACTCCGAACCGATCGGGTCGGGCATTTCGCGGCCCACCAGGGCGATGGCGGTGGGCACCGGGTGGCCGGCTTCCAGGCTGCGGACGATCACCTCCAGCGCGTTGGGCAGTTGCAGGCCCAGCGCCTTGGCCCGGGCCCCGGCCTTGAAGTTCAGATAGGCGATCGGGGCGATGACGGCGGCGGCGACGCCGATGACGATGGCCAGCGGCAGGTTCTTGACCAGGATCAGGGCGCCGGCACAGGCGGCGAGCGCGATGCCGACAGCGACCATCGCCCAGCGCCGCGGCTCATAGGGCACGCCCGAGCGCATCACCAGGTCGGAGAACCAGGCCCAGGAAAAGATCGAATTGCCGTCGGCGCCCAGGCCCCGCTGCTTGCGCAGCTCCAGCACCAGCTCGCCGATGCCGCCGCCGCGCTCGGCCACCTTCAGCCGCTGGTTCACGGCCCGCCTGGCGGCCCCAACGGTGAACAGGCCATAGGCCGCCTGGCCAGCGGTGAACACCGCCGCGAAGATCAGCACATAGAAGGCCAGGCTGGGATCGACGTTCATTCTCATGGGATCGCGCGCCTGTCCGTCACTTCAACGCGTGGCCAGGATCGAAGTTGGCGGTGTCGTACTGGATGCCCCGCCGGATCATCTCCTCCATGCACTTGGGGCGAAGACCGGTGGCGCGGAACTCGCCGATCACCTTGCCTTCCAGGTCGGTGGAGACGCGGTTGAAGACGAAGATATCCTGCATCTGCACGACATTGCCTTCCATGCCGGTGATCTCCGTCACCGCCATCACCCGGCGCGAGCCGTCCGACAGGCGCATGACCTGGACGATCATGCCCACCGCCGAGGCGATCTGGCCGCGGATGGCCGAGGGCTCCAGGCGCATGCCCGACATGGCCACCATCTGTTCAAGGCGGGTGATGGCGTCGCGGGGCGTGTTGGCGTGGATGGTGGCCATGGAGCCTTCGTGGCCCGTATTCATGGCCTGCAGCATGTCGAAGGCTTCCTCGGAGCGGACTTCCCCCAGGATCACCCGGTCGGGACGCATCCGGAGGGCGTTCTTGACCAGTTCCCGCTGACGGATCTCGCCCTTGCCCTCGATATTCGGCGGCCGGGTTTCCATGCGCACGACGTGGGGCTGCTGCAGCTGCAGCTCGGCCGCGTCCTCGATGGTGATCAGGCGTTCCTTCTCGCTGATCCCCGCCGACAGGGCGTTGAGCAGGGTGGTCTTGCCGGACCCGGTGCCGCCGGAGATCACGGTGGAGACCCGGGCGCGCACCGCGCCGAACAGGAACTCCGCCACGCAGGCCGGCATGGCGCCCACGCCCACCAGGCGCTCGAGGCTGTAGGGCTTCTTGGAGAACTTCCGGATCGAGACCGAGGCGCCGTCGATGGCGATGGGGGCGATGGCGGCGTTCACCCGGCTGCCGTCGGGCAGGCGGGCGTCGACCATCGGCGAGCTCTCGTCGATCCGCCGGCCCACGGTGGAGACGATGCGGTTGACGATGCGCAGCAGGTGATCGTTGTCGCGGAAGCGGACCGGCGTCAGCTCCAGCTCGCCGCGCCGCTCCACATAGACCTGGAACGGGCCGTTGATCAGGATGTCGGCGATGGAATCGTCGCCCAACAGCGGCTCTATGGGGCCGAGGCCGACCATCTCGTCGAACACCTCGGCGCCCATCTTGTCCAGCTCGCCGGCGTTGAGGGCCAGCCGCTCGGTGCGCGCGAAGTCGCTGACCAGCTTGCGCACCTGGCGACGCATCTCGCCCTCGTCCAGCTTGTCGAGCTTGGACAGGTCGATCTCGTCGATCAAGCGGGCGTGCAGCTTCAGCCGCATGTCCAGCATACTGTTGTCCACCGGCGCGGCCGCAGCCTCCGGCGTCTTGGCGGCCGGGGGCGTGAACACCGGCCGTGGCGGCTCCTCCGTCCCCTTCGGCTTGGCTGCCGGCAAGGGGGCCTGATCGGCGGTTTTGGCGGCGGGAGACGGCGCGGCGGCGGCGGCGGCGGGGGACGGGGCGGCCTCGGCTTC
>DASVMY010000341.1:0-3462 GCA_036384135.1 Caulobacteraceae bacterium
TTGTCGACAGCTGGATCTTCGCCGCCCGCGCGCCGGCGGTGGACTGCGTCTGGGTGAACGGCGCCAAGGTCGTCTCCGCCGGCCGGCATCGGGCGCGCGACGCGGTGGCGAAGCGCTACGGGGCGACGCTGGCCCGCCTGCTGAACTAGGCCAGACTTTCTGGGAAACCAGCGGCTACGGCGGTTCTTGCCTTGGCGGAGATGGCCATGGGGGCGCCCCGTTGTTCGACGGGATGTCGGGATTGGCGTTGATCAGCCGAAGCGGTAGCCGGACTGGGCGGCGCGCCCGCCCAGTCGCTCGGTGTAGATGCGCTTGCCAGGATCGTCGCCGGCCGCACCGGCGGCGACCATGATCGGCAGCAGATGTTCCTCGCGCGGGTGGGAGAAGCGGCCGCCGGGTGCCTCAGCCCATTCGGTCAGACGCTGGGCGCGGGCCTGGGGGTCGGCCATTTCAACCGTTTCGGTCAGCCAGTCGTTGAAGGCCACCGAGGCCTGCACCGCCTGGTCCGAGCCGCCGCCCCGCATCTCGCCCATGTTGTGGAAGGTCATGCCCGAGCCGACGATCAGGACGCCCTCGTCCCGCAGGGGCGCCAGGGCCTGGCCGATCTCCAAGTGCCGGGCCGGGGACAGGTCTGACTGCAAGGACAACTGCACCACCGGAACGTCCGCGTCCGGATAGATCAGTTTGAAGGGCACGAAGACGCCGTGGTCGAGGCCGCGCTGCGTCTCCACCGCCGCCGGAATGCCGGCCGCCTCGAGCAGCGTCAGCGTCCGCGCCGCGACGTCCGGCGCGCCCTTGGCGGGATAGGTCAGGCGATAGGTGTGCTCCGGAAAGCCATAATAGTCGTAGAGCAGGGTGTGCTCGGGCGCGGCGTGAACCGTGGGGATGTCGGTTTCCCAGTGTCCGGAGATCACCAGCACCGCCTTGGGCCGTACGCCGATCTGGTCTGCCAAGCCGCGCAGGTGAGCGCCCATGGCGTCCCAGAGGGTCGGCATTTGCGGGGGGGCGTCCATGAAGAAGCAGGGGCCGCCGCCATGAGGGATCATCAGGGTGGGAAGGCGGGAGGTGGTCATAGGGACTCCTTAGCGCGTGTTGCGGAGCGGCTCGCGCGTTCAGCCCTCTAGGTGGGGCGCCTTCTATCCCAGGTGAACCGGCCGAATTTCGATGATATCTATCTCCCAACAAGATGGATCGAGATAGGCGATGATCAGCGCGCTCACCCTGGACCAGTTACGCATCCTCACGGTTGTCGCGGACGAGGGTAGTTTCTCGGCCGCTGGGCGGCGTCTGCTCCGGGTGCAGTCAGCGATCAGCCAGTCGGTGCAGAGCCTGGAGGGAACGCTGCGGCTGCAGCTCTTCGATCGGTCCACCAAGACCCCGACCCTGACCGACGCAGGGCGTGCATTGGTGGCGCAGGCGCGGCGTATCCTATCGGAAGTGGATTCCCTGCAGTCCCATGCCGCCGCCATCGGGGCAGGCTTGGAGCCGGAACTGGCGGTGGCGGTGGACAGCCTGTTTCCGAGCGACCCCCTGCTGGCCAGCCTGAAGGCCCTGCGCGAGAAGTTCCCGCAACTACCCGCGACGCTCTACACCGAGCCAGTGTCGGCGGCGGAGCGCCGGCTGCGCGCCGGGGCGGCCAGCCTGGCCCTCTGCGCCTTCCGTCCCGATGCCTCCCCCGACCTGGTGGCCGAGCCGATGGTCGGGATCGACATGGTCCCGGTGGTAGCGGTGGGCCATGTCCTGGCCGAGGCGATGGGTCCGGTCTCGCGGAGCAGCCTTGAGGCGCACGTACAACTGATCCTCACCGACCCCGGCGCGCCGGACGACGCGCCCAGCTTTGGGGTTATCAGCCCCCGGGTCTGGCGATTCGTCGAGATCGCGCGGCGGCTGGACTTCATCGCAGCGGGCTTCGGCTGGGCGAACATGCCGGCGCATCTGGTCCAGCCGCTGATCGACTCCGGCAAGTTGGCGCGCCTGACGCTGGAGGAGCCTGCCTTGCTGATCGACCGTATCCCGGTGTTCGGCGTCTACCACCGCGCCCATCCGCCCGGACCGGCCGGACGGTGGTTCCTGGATCGTCTAAGCGAAGCCTGTGGCGGATTGAGCATCCCGACTCGTTCCGTCGGATCAGAGCGCCTCGGCCAGCCGTGAGGCGGCGACCGCACGCTGTTTCCTTGCCAGTCAGTGGACGCCCGCATCGGGGTCGAGCACCTCAGTTCTGCCGGATCGCCGAGTCGAACAAGGGCTGCAAGGTTGCGCATTCGCAACCGCTGCTGAACTGATCCTTTCGTCATCTCCCCGCCTATCCAGATCTTGGCCGCACCCGGTAGATCGAGATCGCGGCGCCGGACGGGCTGACGCGCTGTAACCAGGAGGGAAGG
This sequence comes from Caulobacteraceae bacterium, assembly GCA_036384135.1. Lineage (GTDB taxonomy): Bacteria > Pseudomonadota > Alphaproteobacteria > Caulobacterales > Caulobacteraceae > Acaudatibacter. The sequence continues at coordinate 2,382 of DASVMY010000341.1, forward strand.
TCGCCAGCCCGAATCCGGGCGGCAAGGCTGGCGGCGGGCAAGTCCACGGCGTGGGCGGGACAGTCGAGCACATAGGCGACGCCCAGGAGGCGCACCTTCAGTTCGGCCTCGGCGGGCGGCGCGCCGCGGGCATGCTCCGCCGCCAGCAAACCCCACGCCATACGGTGATAGGGCGCGCTGACGACGGAGTCTTGAGTGTTGGCCAAGACGAACGAGCCAAGGTCAGTCTCGGCGAGGACGAGGCCGGACGGCAGAGCAGCCAGGGGGCCGTAGGCGGCGGTATCCAGGCAATGATCCTTGGGGGCCGGGGCGCCGGCTATACCACGCGCGGTTCCCACTGTCGGCGACAACAGGGCGACAAGACCGGCCACGATCATGGGCGAGGCCACCAGGCCCGTCGCCGCCGTGGGCAACAGGGCGCCCCGCCATAGCCGATGGCACAATGCCGTCATGGCCGGGGCCAGCACCGGCAGGCCAAGCCAGAATTCGTAGTCTTCAGCGCGGAAGGCGATGGCCGCCATGGCCACGGCCGTCATCGCCATGGCGACCGACAGCAGAGCACGCCAGTCCCGCTGGCGGACGCTGCGCACGGCCAGCCAGGCCGACCCCGCCAGGGCCGCCAGGCCCATGGTGATGCTGCAGATGGCATCCCGCGGCAGAAGCACCAACAGCTTCGGCCAGGGCTGAACTTCCTGGATGTGGTCGAACCAAAAGCCGCGGATGGCCGGATCGACGGCGGCCATGGGGCCGTGGATACAGGCCGGATCCGGCGCCAGGTAGGCGCCCGCCGCGGCGGCTCCGACCAGGGCCAGCAAGCCCAGCCGGATCGTCCGCGATCGACCCGCCGCCAGACTCACCGCCGCCAGGCCCAGCCCGGCCACTGACACGGCCGCCACCAGGTTGAAGCCCACGGCGTCGCACGCCGACAGTGACCACCGCCCGGGCGGTGTCTGGATCAGGTAAAGGACCGCCGTGCTGAAGAACAGGCTGAGACCATAGGCGCGCGCGGTCTTCGCCTCGCCCGGATCGAAACCCATGGCCAGGCCGTATGCGGCGCCCGCCAGGGCCAGGAACGGCAGGG
>DASVMY010000342.1:0-5603 GCA_036384135.1 Caulobacteraceae bacterium
CCGACGGCGCCCTGGCGCTCACTGACGCCGAGGGCCGGCGCATCGTCGCCTTCCCCGCCGCGGCCTCCGGGGCCATGGAGGCCAAGGCGCCCGACGGTAAGACCTGGCGTCTCGAAGCCGCCGGCCCGGCCCGGCCGCTGACCTCGCGCGAGCGGATGAGCGGCCAGTTCCGCCTCAGCGGCGCCGGCGGGACCACCCTGTGCGACCTGGACCTGAGGGCTGACATCTTTGGCCGCGCCGGCTGGGTGACGGCCGGCGCCTGCACCCCGGCCTGGCTTTCCAAGGGCTTCTCCGTCTGGACCATGAAGGACGGGCGCTTGACGCTGATGGACCGCAAGCGAAAACCCCTGCTGGTGCTCAAGCCCGGCGACCCCGGCGTGTTCGTCGCCACCGACCCCTCCGGCGAGGCCCTGAGTCTTGGCCGTCACTAGCAGCCAGGCTACCTAAGGGAACGCGGGTTTTTGCTTTCTCTGCCGCCGCCGCCCACGCTATGAACCCTGCGCCATGTCCCAGAAGGAATCCCCCGCCGAAGTCTTCAAGCGCGCCCTGGCGCAGGCGGCCCGCTCGCTTGCCGAGCAGCCGGACCTTGAAGTCGTGTTCTCCGGCGACGGGCCTAGCCTCTCGGGCCACCGGGCCGTGCTGCCGCATCCGCCGCGCGAGCTCTCCGGGCCCGAGACCACCCGCATCCGCGGCCTGGCCGACCAGATGGCTCTGCGCGTGGCCCACCACGACGCCGCCGTCCACGGCCGCACCAAGCCCAAGACCACCGAGGGCGGGCTGGTCTACGACGCCCTGGAGCAGGCGCGGATCGAGGCCATCGGCGCCAACGCGCTGGGCGGAGTGAGGCAGAACCTGGCCGCGGTCTGGGAACATAACGTCCAGCGCAAGGGCTACGCCCACCTGGTGGACCGCGCAGCCGCGCCGATCTCCGACGTCGTCGCCCTGATGGTGCGCGAGCGCCTCACCGGCGAAGCCCCGCCGGACGGGGCCAAGGCGCTGGTGGACATGTTCCGTGAGGAGATCGAGGCCAAGGCCGGCCCCGACCTCGACCGGCTCACCGGCGCGGTGGAAGACCAGAAGGCCTTCGCCCGCATCGCCCGCGCCGTGGTCCGCGACCTGGAGATGGGCGACGACCTCTCCGACGCCCCCGACCAGGACACCCAGGAAGACGAGTCCCAGGACGGCGAGTCCGAGGAGTCCAACGAAGGCGAAGGCGAGGGCGAGGACCAGTCCCCGCAAAGCTCGACCCTGGACGAGAACGAAAAGAGCCATCGTGAATCCGAGGACTCGGAAAGCACGATGACCGAGGTCGAGGACGACGAGAACGCCGAGCCCTCCGACGAGGAGATGGACGCCACCGAGGGCGACAAGCCCGCGCGCCCCGACGTCAAGGACCACGGCCGCCCCGAGCCCGCCTACAAGGTCTTCACCACCGCCCACGACGAGGTGGTCACCGCCGAGGAGCTGTGCGAGCCGGAAGAGCTGACCCGCCTGCGCGCCTACCTCGACCAGCAGCTGGCCAACCTGTCCAACGTCGTCGCCCGCCTGGCCAACCGCCTGCAGCGCCGCCTGCTGGCGCAGCAGAACCGCGCCTGGAGCTTCGACCTGGAGGAGGGCCTGCTGGACGTGGCCCGCCTGACCCGGGTGATCGTCGATCCCACCGCGCCGCTGTCCTTCAAGATGGAGGAGGACACCGAGTTCCGCGACACCGTGGTCAGCCTGCTGATCGACAACTCCGGCTCCATGCGCGGGCGGCCGATTATGGTGGCGGCGGTGTGCGCCGACATCCTGGCCCGCACCCTGGAGCGCTGCGCGGTGAAGGTGGAGATCCTGGGCTTCACCACCCGGGCCTGGAAGGGCGGCGCCTCGCGCGACGATTGGTTGAAGGCCGGCAAGCCCGCCTCCCCCGGCCGCCTGAACGACCTGCGCCACATCATCTACAAGTCCGCCGACGCCCCCTGGCGGCGGGCGCGCAAGAACCTCGGCCTGATGATGCGCGAGGGGTTGCTGAAAGAGAACATCGACGGTGAGGCCCTGATGTGGGCCCACCAGCGCCTGATCGGCCGCTCCGAGCAGCGCCGCATCCTGATGGTGATCTCCGACGGCGCACCGGTGGATGACTCCACCCTGTCGGTGAACTCCGGCCACTATCTGGAACGGCACCTGCGCAAGGTGATCACCGAGATCGAGACCAAGAGCCCGGTGGAGCTGATCGCCATCGGCATCGGCCATGACGTCACCCGCTACTACCGCCGCGCGGTCACCATCGTCGACGTCGAGCAGTTGGGCGGGGTGATCACCGAGCAACTGGCCTCCCTGTTCGAGGAGGAGCCGCGTCAGGTGACCAAGAAGACCGTCGCCAGCCTGCTACAGCCCCTGTCCACCGTCACCCCTCAGGTTCCCAAGACCGGTTCACGTCCGGTGGCCCTGACGTGAGAGCGGCGTCGCGAGGATGAGGCGTTCCGCTCTATGACTCCGGCCTCCGTCAGCGACTATCGCGAACTGGCCCGGCGGCGTCTGCCGCGGGTGCTGTTCGACTATATCGACGGCGGCTCCTACGCCGAGGCGACCCTGGCGGCCAACGTCGATGACCTCAACGCGCTCAACCTGCGCCAGCGGGTGATGCGCGACGTCTCCAAACTGTCGATGAAGACCCAGCTGTTCGGCCAGTCCTTGGAAATGCCGGTGGTGTTGTCCCCCGTCGGCCTGGCGGGGATGTACGCCCGGCGCGGCGAGACCCAGGCGGCGCGGGCGGCCAAGGCGGCCGGCGTGCCCTTCGCCCTCTCCACCGTGGGCGTCTGCACCATCGAGGAGGTGGCCAAGGCCGCGGTCCCGCCCTGGTTCCAGCTCTACATGATCAAGGACCGCGGCTACATGGCCGAGGTGCTGGCCAGGGCCAACGCCGCCGGCTGCCCGGCCCTGCTGTTCACCGTCGACCTGCCCATGCCCGGCGCGCGCTACCGCGACACCCGCAACGGCATGATCGCCACCTCCGCCGGCGCGCGATTGAACCAGGCGCTGGACGGCCTGGCTCACCCGGACTGGCTGTGGGACGTGCAGATCAGCGGCGGGCCTCACACCCTGGGCAATGTCGCCGGCGCCTCCGCCGAACTGAAGACCATCACCGACTTCTGGACCTGGATCGGCCGCAACTTCGACCCTTCCGTGACCTGGAAGGACATCGAATGGGTGCGCGAGCGGTGGAAGGGCCCGATCATCCTCAAGGGCGTGCTGGACGTCGAGGACGCCCGCCAGGCCGTGGCCTGCGGCGTCGAGGGGATCGTGGTGTCGAACCATGGCGGGCGCCAGCTTGACGGCGTCGCCTCCTCCATCGCCGCCCTGCCGCGCATCGCCGACGCGGCGGGCGATGACCTGACGATCCTGATGGACGGCGGGGTGCGCTCGGGCCTGGACGTGCTCAAGGCCCTGGCCAGCGGCGCCAAGGCCTGTCTGATCGGCCGCGCCTGGGCCTGGGCCCTGGGCGCGCGCGGCGAGGCGGGCGTGACCCACATGCTGCAGATCCTGCGCGGCGAACTGCGCATGGCCATGGCGCTGACCGGCTGCACCGACGTCACGGCGGCCGGCCACGCCTTGCTGGACCGAGATGCTGAAGCTGTTCGACAGCCAACTGAAGCAGAAGGCGGGCGCTTAGCCGTCAAATGAAAAAGGCCGGCGCTGCCGCCGGCCTTTTTCATTCGCAGAGGCTTGGAGCCCTCAAGCGGCCGGTTGGGCCGCGGCCAGCTTGGCCTTCACTTGGCGCTTGATCTTCAGCGCGCGGGTGGAGAGCTTTTCGTCGCGGGACTTGACCAGGAAGGCGTCCAGGCCGCCGCGGAAGTCGACGGTGCGCAGGGCCGCGTTGGAGACCCGCAGACGGAACGTCTGGCCGAGCGAATCCGACGCCAAGGTCACCGGCGACAGCGCCGGCAGGAAGCGGCGCTTGGACTTGATATTGGAGTGGCTCACATTGTGGCCGACCATCGGGCCGACACCCGTAAGCTCGCAACGACGCGACATGGCTCTTGCAGACCTTCGCAAAGAAATAGGGTCGGGCGGAACAGGTCCCGCTCGGGAGGGCGCGATATAGGCGAAAGCGGCGGCTGGCGTCAAGAGCGCCTGGGGCGCCTGGGCTAGTGATGGGCCTCGCGGGCGGACGTCGTCAGGCCCGCATTCTCCCTTTCAAGCTGAGCATTGCGCTTCTGCAGGTAGTCCACCTCCCGCCGCAGCGCCAGGACATCCGCGTCGGAGGTGTGCGGGGGCGGAGGCGGGGCCGACTCCAACTGGCTGTTGCGGAGCTTGAGGTAGGCGTTTTCGCGGAGCATCGCGTAGGTTTCGGCGTCGGTCACGGGGTCTTTCTGGTGGCGGTCTTTCTTGGGCGGCGGGATGGCCGCGGACGAGGCCGTCGCCTCCCTCATAGCATGGAACACAGTCGGCGCTGCGCCTGCCGATTCAGAGGCCCTGGTTGACCCTTCCGATTGTGGTCAAATCATGATGGGATACAATACCTTGTAGGGAACAAATCCCGAATCGGACGAGGTAACTGATTCGGTCCCGATTCGTTTCGCCCCTGTTCATGTTGATTAACCACGTTTGTTAAGAACGCCGGTTTGCCAGGCTGCGGTCTTGCGCTGTAGCACGTTCGGGCGTAACAAATAACTGACCAGTCAGTTATTAGAAGCCATGAACTTGCTCCCGTCAGGCCAGCCACGCTGGCGCCGCCGCAAGCAGGCCAGGCCAGCGGAGATCATCTCGGCGGCCCTGTCGGTGTTCGCCGAGAAAGGCTTCGCCGCCGCGCGCCTGGACGAGATCGCCGCCCGCGCCGGCGTCTCCAAGGGCGCCGTCTACCTCTACTTCGAGACCAAGGAGGACCTGTTCCGCGCCGTGGTGCACGAGGCCGTGGCCCCGAACATCGACGCCATCGAGACGGCGGTGGCCGCCTACGAGGGCGACTTCTCCACCCTGGCGGCGCTGATCATGGCCAACATCACCCGCATCGCGACCGGCGGCCCCGTGGGCGGGGTGGCCAAGATGGTGATCGGCGAGTCGCGCAACTTCCCCGAACTGGCCAAGGTCTGGCACGACGCCCTGGTCTCCCCCGCCCTGGCCGTCCTGGCCGGCGCCATCGCCCGCGCCCAGGCCCGTGGCGAGGTCAAGCCCGGCGATCCCCGCGCCTACGCCCTGGGCATCGTCTCGCCGATGCTGATGGGGGTGCTGTGGCGCGAAACTTTCGAGCCGGTAGGCGCGCCGCCGTTCGACCTGCCCGCCCTGAGCCAGCAGCACCTGCGCACCGTGCTGGGCGGCATGCTGACAGAGCAAGTCCCGGCGGCGGGAGATCAGGCATGAACCCGCAAAGGCTGATCGTCGGCGGCCTGGCGCTGGCCGCCCTCATCCTGGCCGCCGTCCTGTTCCTGGCGCCTCGGCTCGGCCACCCCAGGGTGCTGTCAGGCTATGTGGAGGGCGAGCCCCTGTACCTGGCTTCCCCGGTGGCTGGAACCCTCAAGACCCTGGCCGTGCGGCGCGGCGACCTGGCCGGCGCCGGCCAGACCCTGTTCACCGTCGATCCCCGTCAACTGGCCGCCGCCCAGGCGCAGGCCGGCGAGGAGGTC
>DASVMY010000343.1:0-11876 GCA_036384135.1 Caulobacteraceae bacterium
CCCCAGAGCATCGGCGTGCGCCAGTCGCCCGCCCAGCCCAGGGCCGGCGCCTGGGCGAAGGTCCAGGCCTGCCGGGCCTGGACGCGGGCGCGCTGATCACCGGGGATGGGGGCGCCGGTCTGGTCCAGGCGGTCATGCCAGCCGCCCAGTTCGGCGTCGGGGCCGGCGGCGGCCCAGACGGGGTAGGCGTCTTGGACCAGCCAGGTCTTCAGCGCTTCCAGGGTGGAGACCAGCCCAGCTGGCGGAGCTTTGGCGGGGGCCGTCATTCGGCGGCGTCCGCGATGGCGGTGAGATAGGCGCCGTAGGGGCCCGAGCGGGCGGCCAGGGCGCGCAGCCGGGGCGCGTCGATCCAGCCGTTGAGGAAGGCGATCTCCTCCACGCAGCCCAGGCGCAGGCCCTGGCGCTCTTCAATAGTGCGCACGAACTCGCCGGCCTGGATCAGGGCGTCGTGGGTGCCGGTGTCGAGCCAGGCGTAGCCGCGGCCAAGGTTGGTCACCCTCAGCGCGCCCAGATCGAGGTAGCGGCGGATCAGGTCGACGATCTCCAGCTCGCCGCGGGGCGAGGGCTTCAGCTCGCGGGCGAAGGCGCTGGCGCGGCCGTCGAAGAAGTAGAGGCCGGTGACGGCGACGTTGGAGCGGGGGTGGGCGGGTTTTTCCTCAAGGCTGATCACCCGGCCCTCCTTGTCGAACTCCACCACCCCGTAGCGGCCTGGGTCGGCCACCGGATAGCCGAACACGGTGGCGCCGGCTGTATCCTGGCCGGCGCGGGCCAGCAGGGCGGAGAAGCCGCCGCCGTAGAAGATGTTGTCGCCCAGCACCAGCAGGCTGGGCTCGCCGGCCAGGAAGTCCTCGCCCAGGATATAGGCCTGGGGCAGGCCCTCGGGCTTGGGCTGGGCGACGTAGGAGATCGAGAGGCCCAGATGCGACCCGTCGCCCAGCAGGCGCTGGAACTGGCCCTGATCTTCGGGGGTGGTGATGACCAGGATCTCGCGCACCTCGGCCAGCATCAGCACCGACAGCGGATAGTAGATCATCGGCTTGTTGTAGACCGGCAGCAGCTGCTTGGAGACCGCCTGGGTCAGGGGATAGAGACGCGTGCCCGCCCCGCCGGCCAGGATCAGGCCGCGCCTCACGCCGGAGACCTTGGAGCGCTGTCGACCCTATCTCGCCCTTCTCCCCTTGCGGGAGAAGGTGGCCTCCGAAGGAGGTCGGATGAGGGGTCGACGGAACGGTAGGGATTTGCCTGCCGGAGGATAGTCTCGGACGCTTCTCGACCCCTCATCCGACCCGCTGCGCGGGCCACCTTCTCCCGCAAGGGGAGAAGGATGATCGGGGCGGCGCCCAGCAGCATTGGCAATTGAATTTCGCCTTCTATCTAAGCCCGCTTCAGACCCTGAGACTTTCCCGACCGGGAAAGTCTCGATTCTTGGCATTCTTTTGGGCGTGTCTTCACCGCGCCCCCACTGCGTGGACTTGTTGAACACGCCCAAGGCGCGCGCCGCTGAATCCGCGTTCGCGGATGGCGGTCCACCAGGCCTCGTGATCCAGATACCAGCGCACGGTCCGTCCGATCCCCGCCTCCAGGTCGACGCTCGGCCGCCAGCCGAGGTCGGCCTCGATCTTAGCGTTGGAGATGGCATAGCGGAAATCGTGGCCCGGACGGTCGGCCACGAAGCGGATCAGGTCGGCGTGCGGCCGGGCGCGCGGGCGGGTGCGGTCCAGGGCGGCGCAGACGATGCGGACGATGTCGAAGTTGGAATGCTCGGCCTCGCCGCCGATGCAATAGGTCTCGCCGGTCTGGCCGTGGACCAGCACCCGCAGCAGGGCGGCGGCGTGGTCCTCGACGTACAGCCAGTCGCGCACCTGGGCGCCGCGGCCGTAGAGGGGGATCGGCCGGCCCTCCAGGGCGTTGACGATCACCGTGGGGATCAGCTTCTCGGGATGCTGGAAGGGGCCGTAGTTGTTGGAGGTGTTGGTGACCACCACCGGCAGGCCGTAGGTGCGGCCCCAGGCGCGCACCAGCATGTCGGACGAGGCCTTGCTGGCCGAATAGGGAGAGTTGGGGGCGTAGGGGCTCAATTCGTCGAACACCCCCTCCTCGCCCAAGGCCCCGAACACCTCGTCGGTGGAGACGTGGTGGAAGCGGAAGCCGGCGCGGCGGGAATCCGGCAGGCGGGCCAGATGAGTCCGGGCCGCCTCCAGCAGGGTGGCCGTGCCCATGACATTGGTGCGCACGAAGGCCAGCGGGCCGTCGATGGAACGGTCCACGTGCGATTCGGCGGCCAGGTGCAGGACGGCGTCCGGCTGGTGGCGGGCGAAGATCGTGGCCATGGCCTCGGCGTCGCAGACGTCGGCGTATTCGAAGGCGTAGCGCGGGCTCGATTGAGCATCGCCGATGTTGTCCGGATCGCCCGCATAGGTGATGGCGTCGACATTGACCACGGCGAAGCCCTCGGCCAGGGCGCGGCGCACCACGCTGGACCCGATGAAGCCGCAGCCGCCGGTGACGAGGATCTTCAAGCCGCCGAACCCTTTTCAGGCATCGCGGGGCCGAGGTCCGCGCCAAGGCTCGCGTCCGAGCGCGCCTGGCTGGCGCCCGGCGCCGTCGCCGCGCTATGGTCCGCGCTCAAATTCACCCGAAAGCCCCCGCCTTGGTTCATTCACCAAACTCGCCCATTCTTGCCATCGACAAATTGACGGTTCGTTTCGACACCTACGACGCCGTCGTCGAGGCGGTTCGGGGGGTGTCGCTGACGGTGGCGCCGGGCGAGTGCCTGGGGGTGGTGGGCGAGAGCGGATCGGGCAAGAGCCAGACGTTCATGGCGGCCATGGGTCTGCTGTCGCAGAACGGACGGGCCGCCGGCTCGGTGCGCTACCGCGGCCAGGAGCTGCTGGGGCTCAAACCCCGCGAGCTGAACAGGATTCGCGGCTCGAAGATGACCATGATCTTCCAGGACCCGCTGACGGCGCTCACCCCGCACGTGCGCATCGGCGAGCAGATCGCCGAGCCGTTGATGCTGCACCTGAAGCTGACCCGGGTCCAGGCCATGGAGCGGGCCTATGAGTGGCTGAAGAAGGTGCGCATCCCCGAGGCCGGACGGCGGCTTCGTCAGTATCCGCACGAACTTTCCGGCGGCATGCGCCAGCGGGTGATGATCGCCGGGGCCATGGCCTCGCACCCCGACCTGTTGATCGCCGACGAGCCGACCACGGCGCTGGATGTCACCGTCCAGGCCGAGATCCTGGACCTGATGGCCGAGCTGAAGGGCGAGACCGGATCGGCCATGGTGCTGATCACCCACGACATGGGCGTCATCGCCCGCCTGGCCGACCGGGTCTGTGTGATGAAGGACGGCGCCTATGTGGAGGAGGGCGAGGCGCAGGCCCTGTTCGCCGATCCGCAGCAGCCCTACACCCGCGCCCTGCTGGACGCGATCCCGCGCCTGGACCGGGCCGACCGGGGCGGGCGGCCGATGCTGACGCCGGTGCTGCCCGAAGCGCCGATCGTGGTCCAGGGCGAGGACCTGAAGGTCTGGTTCCCGATGCGCCAGGGCGTGTTCGGGGCCAGGACGGAACTGCGCGCCGTCGACGGGGTCAGCTTCCAGATCCGCCAGGGCGAGACCTTGGGCGTGGTCGGCGAGAGCGGCTGCGGCAAGACCACCCTGTCACGGGCGGTGCTGAACCTGCTGCCGGCCAGCGCCGGGGTGGTGACGCTGCTGGGCCGCGACATCACCAACGCCGACCAGAAGGCCATGCGCGAGGCGCGCAAGGACCTGCAGATCGTGTTCCAGGACCCCCTGGCCAGTCTGGACCCGCGCGCCACCGTCGGCGAGAGCATCGCCGAGCCTCTGACGGTGTTCCGCCCCGACATGGACCGCGACCGGCGCCAGGCCGAGGTGAGCAAGATGATGGTCCAGGCGGGCCTCTCCCCCGACCTGATCAACCGCTATCCGCATGAACTCAGCGGCGGCCAGAACCAGAGGGTGGGCATCGCGCGGGCGATGATCCTGCGGCCCAAGCTGGTCATCTGCGACGAGGCGGTGTCGGCCTTGGACGTCTCGATCCGCGCCCAGATCATCGACCTTCTGATCCAGCTGCAGCGCGGCATGGGCCTGGCGATGATGTTCATCAGCCACGACCTGGCGGTGGTGCGCGAGATCAGCCACCGGGTGATGGTGCTGTACCTTGGCCGGGTGATGGAGCTGGCCGACAACGCCCAGATCTACGCCCACCCCCAGCACCCCTATACCAAGGCCCTGCTCAGCGCCGCCCCGATCCCGGACCCGGCCCGCGAACGCAACCGCGTGCGCGTGCGCCTGGAGGGCGAGCCCCCCAGCCCCATGGACCCGCGCTCGGCGCTGCGGTTCATGCCCTCGAAGCTGACCCTGGACCCGTTGGGCCCGGTGTACATCCCGCTGCTGCGGGAGGTGTCGCCGGGGCATCTGGTGAGCGAGTTCGATCCGGCCTAAAGCCCTTCTAGCGCCGCTGGCCCTATGCCAAGATCGACCTCGGTCAATTGGGGGGGCCGCGGATGATCAGGACGCTGTGGGTCGGCCTCGTGGCGTTGGCGTGCATGGGCGCGTCGCCCGCCGCGGCGAAGTCGCGCCTGTTCTCTGATGACGCGCCCTTGAAGATCGTCATCAGCGCGCCGTTTCCAGCCCTGGTCCGCGCGGCGCCCACCAGCACCAAGCCCTTTGCGGCTGCCTTGTCGGTGGCGGAGGGCGCCGGTCCGGCGCAGAGCGTTCCGATCCAGTTGAGCGCCCGCGGCCTGACCCGGCGCACCGCCGGCTATTGCCAGTTTCCGCCGCTGGCGCTGAAGTTCGACAAGGCGACGGTGCGCGGCACCCCGTTTCAGGGGCAGAACAAGCTAAAGCTCGTCACCTATTGCCGTCCGCAAGCGGACTATGAGCAGCACATCGTGCTCGAGTATCTGGCCTACCGGCTCTACAACCTGATCACGCCGATGAGCTACCGCGTGCGCGCCGCCGACGTCACCTACCGCAAGGACGACAGCGACGCCGGCGTGACCCGGTTCGGCTTCCTGGTCGAGGATATCGACGACGTCGCCGACCGCAACGACCGGGACAGGCTGACGGCGGCGTCACATCAGGTCTCGGCCACGCAACTCGACGCCCACGCCGCCGCCCGCGTGACCCTGTTCGAATATATGATCGGCAACCTGGACTGGGAGCTGCTGGCCTCGGCGCCGGGGACGGACTGCTGCCACAACAGCCGGTTCATCGCCGCGCGGGGCGCGACCCCCGCAACGGCGAGCGCGGTCGTGCCGGTTCCCTATGACTTCGACTTTTCAGGCCTTGTCGACGCGCCCTATTCGGGGCCGCCCGACGGCATTCCGGTGAGCCGCCTGACCGAGCGCTACTACCGCGGCTATTGCGTAAGCAACGGCGAGATTCCCGCCGTCGCCCAGGAATACCGCGCCCACCGCGCCGAGATGATGGCGCTGATCGACGGCGAACCGCGCCTGAACCCGACCTTCCGGGCCAAGACCGACCGCTTCATGGAGGGCTTCTTCGCGCTGCTGGACGACCCGGGCCGGATTCAAAGCCAGATCGTCAGGCGCTGCCGGTAGAGGGCGGGGGCGCGGTCCGCAAACATTCGTCACCCCGGACAAGCCGCGTCAGCGGCGCCGATCCGGGGCCGGCCGGGCCAGCTCCTTGCTGAATTTCGTCTTGGAACGGAGCCGTTGGCCCCGGCTCGCCGCTTCGCTATGGCCGGGGTGACGGTGGGGTTGGCGCTGCACCCCTCAGCCCCTGAAGCACCGCGCCTCGGCGGGGGTTCCGGGGGGGTCCAGGGCGGCGATCTGGGCTAGGTAGGCGGCGTGGTCCTGGCCCGAAAGGCCCAGCGTCAGGCGGTGGCCGCGGTAGATGGTGGACAGGGCGTCGCCCTCCTTGATCAGGAGGGCGTGGGGATCGACGCAGCCCCCGGCAACGGCGATATCGGTGAGGATCACGGCGCCGTCGAACCGCGCGTTGACCATGGAATACTGCTTGGTGTGGCCGAGCACGATATGGCGTACGTGGTGGCGGGCCAGCACCGCGGCGACATTGGCGGCCTCGACGGCCTCGTCGTGCTGGGCCATGCCGCGGTACCAGAGCGGGCCCTGCTCGTTCCACAGGATGTTGTGCGGCCCACCGGCCGCTTCGGGCTTGTGCAGCAGGGCGGTGATCACGGCCTTGTTCATGACGTCGATGTCGAAGCCGGCGAACTCCGGTCCCAGTCCACCGTGCAGATAGAGGGTGTCGTCGATGCGGATCACGGCGCTGTGGGTCAGGATCCAGCGGCCGTAGGCGCCCTGCGCCGACCAGGCCGCCTGGTGCTCCACCCAGCCCAGCGGATGCTCGGTGTCGAACTGGGCGCGAAAGGCCGCGTCGAAGACGGGCAGGCCGCCGGCCGGGGGGTGCGCCTTGAGGGTCTCGACCACGCGCGCGTAAAAGGCGTCGCGGCGTCGCGGCGAATCGCGGTCGGCGAAGGCGGCGAACTCCCCGGGCGTGGTGTAGCGCAGGTCGTATTCCATGTTCATGGTTTCATGGTCGCCGATCAGGGCGTGCACATAGCCGTGGGCGCGGCGCGCCTGGAGCTCCAGCCGCATCAGCAGATCGAGGATCTTGCGGGTGTCGGGCGCGCGGTCTGGAACGTCGCCCAACTGCACCAGGTGCGTGGCGCCCCCGCTCCAGTTGTCATGGGCGTCGATCAGGCCGGCCTGGGTCAGCTGGTCGTGGAACTTGGCGTAGTCGCCGTGCAGGTCGCCGATGACCACTACACGCGCCACATGATCCCAAGCCGACTGGGCGTGCGCGGGGGCCGAAACGCTCAGCGCCAGCACCGCGAGGAGGCAGGCCAGGATCCTAGTCATCGAGGCGAGCATAGCGGGTCATCAGGGCGCGCGCATCGCCGCCCTCGTCGGCGATCACCAGGGCGCCGTCCGGCAGGATGGTCGCCCCTTCGGCCTGGCGATGCGCCGCGCCCAGCCCCCGCGCCGCCAGCAGCATGCCGCGGGCGTCCAGTTCGACCATGGCGTGCTCGCGTCCGGCCAGGACGATCATCCGGCCCGTTCGGGCGTCGAATTCCAGCGACGAGGGATGAAAGGACCGCGCGCCCACCGCGTCGGCCAGCATGCCGACCGGGATGGCCAGCCAGGGCCGCGCCACACGCTCCGGCGTGCGGGGCGACCAGGCATAGAGCGCCACCGCGCCGCGCAAAGCGGGGGTGTAGTTGGTCTTGCAGGCGAAGATGACGCTCTCCTCCCCCTGGTGGAAGGCCAGGCCCTCCATCTCGCCGAACGCGCGCAGCCCGGTTTCGAAGACCTCGAACGGGACGCGGGCGCGGTCTTCGCCTTCGCGGAAGCGATAGAGCCGGCCGGTGCTGGTGGTGAGATAGAAATCGCCGTCGCCACCGATGGCGAGGCCCTCGAAATCGCCGCGCACGACGTTATCGCCCTGGGCGGGATGTCCCAGGGAGAAGCGCTTGACCACCGCGCCGCTGTCGATATCGATCTGGTAGATGTCGGCGGTCTCGTCGTCGTGCCCCATCACCCGACCGTCGGGGGTCAGGGCCAGGCCGGATATCTCACGCAGGCGCTTGGGCAGGCTCCATTGCAGATCCGGCTCGGCGGCAAAGAGCGAAGCGCCAAAGGCAATCGGGAATGACCGCACCGCGTGCTCCTGAGGCGAGTCGTTGGACACGATTTTACATGTCGCTGTCTTCACCGTACACGGAGGAAGGGGACGAGGTGTGACCGAATGAAGGTGCTGGGGCTGTTTCTGCTGCTGTGGCTGGCGCCGGGCCTGGCGTCGGCGCATGCCCAGGGTCTGTTCGACGGACCCAATGGCCAACTCGCCGCGGCCGGCTGGGCCGGCTTCCTCGACATGAAGTTCATGGCCGACTCGCTGGGCGCCCTGCTGCTGGCCACCCTGCTCGGGGCGGGGATCGGCTATCACCCGATGACGCCGCGCACGGTGGACACGCTGCAAGAAGTGGACATGCCGAAGGTGTACATCATGTACGCTTTCATCGGCGCGGTGATCGGGGTGACCGTGCGCGAGTTCGGCATGGTCATCGGCGTCGTGGTGTTCGGCATCGGCGGGCTGATCCGTTTCCGCACCGACACCGGCTCCACGCGCGACACCGGCCGGCTGATCGCCGTCACCCTGTCCGGGCTCATCGCGGGCCTGGGCCTGCCGCACTTCGCGGTGATCACCACCGTGTTCGTGTTCATCCTGATCTATCTGTTCGATTCCCGTCCCGCATGCCGGGTCAAGATCGAGCCGGCGCCGGAGGGCCGCCTGGCCGAGTACGCGCAGATCTATCGCGAAGTGCTGGAGCGCAAGGGCTGCAAGATCATCAGCGAGCGCAAGTCCGCCGCCAAGAGGCGGGTGGAGTTCGTCTTCCGCATGCCGCGCGCTGGCTCGCGCGACAGCCTGCACACCGCGCTTTGCGAGGCGCCGGTGGACGTGCGCCCCGAGATCGACTGGGAAGTCGAGTAGCGCCGGGCGGCGGGCCTCGCAGCGTTGGCTGTAGGCGTCGGACTCCTGAATCCCCGGGGTCGATCAGGGTGGCCTTATGGAGCAGGCTCGGTTCTTGAGTTTGCGAGCACGATGACTTTTGTCGGTTCCGACAAAAGTCATCGTGCTCTAAGGCGTTTTAGCCGCCGCTTCCGCCGCCGCCCGGCGCGCCGCGCCCAGGCGCCTGGCGCGGCGCACGAACCACACCGACCACAGTACCAAAAGCCCGACCGCCGTGTAGCCGACGATAGGACCGACCAGGAGGAACTGGGCGACCGACAGGGTGAAGACCAGGGCGCTGGCGACGGCGCATTCGATGACCAGGCCAAAGCCCCAGACCAGGGTCATGGTGGTCATGGTGCGGCGGAAGTAGATGTTGCCGCTGAGCGCCTCCAGCTCCGCCGCCGCCGAGGGCGAGCGGCGCAGCGAGCTGGCGCGGGCCAGCTGGTATATCAGCGGCCGGCCGATGGCGGCCGAGCCCAGGAAGATCAGGCCGATCAGGCCGGTGACCAGCTTTTCCCGCAGCTGCAGGAAGCGCACCCCGCCGCCGCCCACGAAGGCCAGCAGCGACAGGGCGATGCCGGCCAGGACCAGGATCGAGATGGCGTCCACCCGCCGCCGGCGCGCGAACTCGATGATGCTCCAGGCGATGGGCGGGGCCGAGGAGGCGATCAGGGCGTTGACCTCGCCCAGGGCAGGTTTGGCCAGGGTGAAGATGAGGTAGGGGCCGGCGAAGTTGACGACGATCTCGACACCGACGGCGAGACCGTTGGCGCGCAGGTAGGTCCTAGCCCGCGAGAGCACGGTCGGAGGCATGCTGTCCGCCGTCATACCCGCCGCGCGGCCGGCGCCGTCTCGGTCATCTCCGTCATCGCCCCGGCGATGAAGGCGAGCTGGTCGCCGAGCGCGGGCGAGGCCGGGAAGGCGCCCTCCAGGGCGGCGGTGCCGACGGTGAATCCCGCCGCGCCGGCGCCGATGGCGGCGTGGATGCGCTCTGCGCGGTCGATGGAGCCGGCCATGATCACCGGGCGCGCTCCCGCCGCGGCGCAGACCTGGCGCATCAGGCCGGGCGCATCGCCATCGAAGCGGTAGGCCAGCAGATCCAGGCCATGGACGCCCTCCTGCGCCAGCAAGGCCCCGGCGCTAGCGGCGATGCTGGCCACCGTGCCGCAGAGGCGGCTGGGATGGCCGACGATGTCGCCCGGGAAGGGGTAATAGCGGATGGGGGCGCCGGCGATGATTGGCAGCACCACGTCCGGCCGCACCCCGCCCATCAGCACATCGACCTTCAGGTCCACGGCGGCGCGGGCGGAAGCCGCCTCGCTGTCGGCGCCCAGGCCGACCATCTCCAGATAGAGGGTGGCCCCAGCGCCGCGGATGGCGGCGGCCAGGCCGTGGAGCTGGTCAAGCGGCAGGCCGATGTCCTTGAAGCCGATGTGGCGCACCCCGGCCGCCAGCACGTCGGGCAGGCGGGCGTGGGCGTCCGCAATGGTGCGGTCCTCGCGGGTGAGCATGAAGATGAACTGGGCGGTCAAACTTGGGCCTCATGGGCGCGATTGGGGCGCGGTGGGCGGCGCGGCGGGGAGCAAGACGCCGCTCGCACACTGACATGATCGTACGCCGGCGGGTGGACAATTGTCATGGTCGGCGCGGCGATTGTCACGGTCGCCGGTTGGGCGGGCGCCCTAGCGGAAGCCTTGACCGGCGGCGTTCCAGCGGTTCTCTGCCGGGGGACAAGGGCGCGGCGAACGCGGCATGGGGGTTGGTTTGGCGGATTTGGCGAGCGCGGGGACGGCGGACGTTCAGTTCCAGACGATTGCGCACCCGGCGATCTTGCACCCTCCGATCACGCCCCCTCCGATCACCGGGGGCCAGATCGCCGCGGCGGTGATGGGCAATGCGCTGGAGTTCTACGACTTCACCACCTACGCCCTGTTCGCCGTTCAGATCGGCAACGTCTTCTTCCCGTTCCACGACAGCTTCACCAAGCTGATGGCCTCGCTGCTGACCTTCGGGGTGGGCTTCGTGGCGCGGCCGGCGGGGGCGATGGTGCTGGGCCTGTTCGGCGACCGGGTGGGCCGCAAGCCGGCCATGCTGGTGAGCTTCACATTGATGGGGCTTGGCATACTGGGCCTGGTGCTGATCCCGCCCTATGCGGTGATCGGCGCGGCGGCGCCCGCGCTGCTTGTGGTCTGCCGGCTGGTGCAGGGCTTCGCGCTGGGCGGCGAGGTGGGCCCGACCACGGCCTTCCTGATCGAGGCGGCCCCGCCGCATCGGCGCGCCCTGATCGGCTCGTGGCAGAGCGCCAGCCAGGCCATCGCCTCCCTCTGCGGCGCGACCATCGGCCTGGTGATGACCCAGACGTTGAGCGCTCACGACCTGACGGCGTTCGGCTGGCGGATCGCCTTTGGGCTTGGCGCGGTGGTCCTGCCCTTCGGGCTGCTACTGCGCCGCCGCCTGCCCGAGACCCTGCACCGCCCCGACGCCGGCCCAAGCGCCGATCCCGCGGCGCGGGACCTTTCCAGCCTGGTTCGGCCGATCGTCCTAGGGCTGGCCATGATCATGAGCTTCACCACCTCGACCTACACCCTGCTCTACATGACCACCTACGCCACCCAGACCCTGCACATGAGCCCGCGGGACTCGTTCGGGCCGTCGGTGGCGAACGGGTTCAGCGGCATCCTCTTCGCCCTGCTGGGCGGCTGGCTGGCGGACCGGTTCGGGCGCCGGCCGGTGATGATCACCGCCCGCACCCTGTTCATGCTGGCCATCGTCCCGGCCTTCCTGCTGATGGTGCGCAACCACGACCTGCTGACCGTGACGCTCGCCACGGGACTGCTGAGCGCCTTCAGTTCCACCAGTGTCGGCGTCGCCCTGGTGGCGCTGACGGAGTCGTTCCACAAGACGGTTCGCAGCACGGCCCTGGCGGTGATCTACGCCATGGCCGTCACAGTTTTCGGCGGCCTGGCCCAGCCCGCCATCACCCAGATGATCAAGGCCACCGGCAGCCCGATGGCGCCGGCCTGGTACATGATGGCCGCCGCCGTCATCGGCATCACCGCCATGGCCTTCCTGAAGGAAACCCATCCGGACCGGATCGAGGGGGCCAGGGCGCTGATCGAGACGGCGTGAGACGCGCCGGTGGGCAGGGCTTAGGGCCTTCGACCATTCAAAGAACCATGTTACGCGTTCGGCAGGCGCCCCTCGATCGGAACGGGCGGGGAGCCCTATTTTAAGCGGCTAAGGATGGCGCATTCCGCTGCCGGCGAAGATCATGCTCAAACTCCTTGTTCCGCTTCTGATGATCGGCCTGATGGCGACGACCGCGGCGCGCGCCCAGTATGGCGGCCCGGGC
>DASVMY010000344.1:0-35790 GCA_036384135.1 Caulobacteraceae bacterium
AGGCCGGCGGCATGGATGACCACCTCAGCGCCCCGCGCCAGCCGCGCCAGGGCGTCGGCGTCATCCAGATCGCCACGCTCGATTTGCGGCTGGGCGTCGCCCCACAGTCCAGGCTCCGGCTCGCGGCGGGAGAGGCCCCGAACGCGCCAGCCGCGCCGGACCAGGTCCGAAACCAGCCGCCGGCCGAGGAAGCCGGTGGCCCCCGTGACGGCCGCCAGGCGCCCGGTCAATTCTGGTTTCTCATCATTTCAAGCCATGAACCACGTCAGGCCATAAGGCTGACGGGCGCTTCCTGGAGCACCCCGTCGAGATAGAGCGTCCGGGCCCGCGAGCGGCTGAGCTTGCCGGACGAGGTTTCCGGCAGGCTGCGCGGCGGAACCAGGGTCACCTGGACGTCCAGGCCGTGGCGCACCCGCAGCAGCTTGGCCACCTCGGCGCGCAGGGCTTCCCGCGCCGCCGGATCGCTGGCGCGGCACTGCACCAGGGCCACCACGGTCTCGTCCAACTCGCCGGTGATGGAGAACACCGCCACATCGCCCTGGCGCAGGGCGGTGATTTCCTTCTCGGCGGTCCACTCCAGGTCCTGCGGCCAGACGTTGCGGCCGTTGACGATGATCAGGTCCTTGGCGCGGCCGGTGATGACGATCTGGCCGTCGACCATGTAGCCAAGGTCGCCGGTGTCCAGCCAACCGTCGGGCGATAGCACCTTGGCGGTCTCCTCCGGCTCGCCGAAGTAGGTCTTCATCAGGCTGGGGCCGCTGGCGAAGATCTGGCCGACGCGGCGCTCCGGCAGAATCTTGCCGGCGGCGTCGCGGACCTCGATCACATGGTCCGGCAGGATCTTGCCGCACAGGGCGAACTCCCGCGCGCGGCCAGCGCGCTTGGCCGGGGCGGTGGCCACACCCTCGCGCTCCAGGCGGTCGACGTCGGTATTGTCAGTGCGCAGGCCGCCGCCGACGGGGGTCAGGGTCAGGCACAGAGTGGCCTCGGCCATGCCATAGCTGGCGTTGAAGGCGCCTGGATCGAACCCGGCCGGGGCGAAAGCCTCGGTGAAGAGGCGCAGGGGTTCGGGGCGGATCATGTCACCGCCAAGGCCCGCCACCCGCCAGGACGACAGGTCCAGCTCGCCCAGCTTGCCGGCCAGGGCGCGCTTGGCCACCAGGTCGT
Source organism: Caulobacteraceae bacterium (assembly GCA_036384135.1). Classification (GTDB taxonomy): domain Bacteria; phylum Pseudomonadota; class Alphaproteobacteria; order Caulobacterales; family Caulobacteraceae; genus Acaudatibacter. The sequence continues at coordinate 1,168 of DASVMY010000344.1, forward strand.
AGCCGAAGGTGGGGGCGTAGGAGATGGTGCCGCGGTGCTTGGAGATAAGGTCCAGCCAGACGCCCGGGCGGCGCACGAAGGCGCCGGTGGGGAGCAGGTCCAGCGAGCCCTGGCACATCACGGTGGTCATCAGGATTCCGACCAGGCCCATGTCATGATAGAGCGGCAACCAGGACACGCAGCGGTCCTCGTTGTTGGCCGCTAGGCCGCCGGGGCTGGCCATGCCGGCGACATTGGCCCTCAGCGCCGACTGGGTCACCGCCACGCCCAGCGGGAAGCGGGTGCTGCCTGAAGAGAACTGCAGATAGCACAGGCCGTCCGGGTCAGGCGTCGGCAACTGGGTTTCGCTGGCGTCGGGCAAGGCGCCATAGCCGCCGGCGTAGGCTAGGCCGAGGCCATCGGCGGCGTCGACGTACCAGTCGGCGAGGGACTGCGGCGCGAAGGCCGCCTTGGCGCCCGACGCCTGCAGCATCCGGCGCACATGGGCCAGATAGGGCTCCTTGCCGCCCAGCAGCGAGGGCAGGGGCAGGGGGGCGGGAACCAGGCCGGCGTACTGGCAGGCGAAGAAGGTCCTCAGGAAATCGACGTCGCTCTCGGCGGCCAGGGCTACGCGGTCGCCGGGTTCAAGCCCCGCGCCCAGCAACCGGCCGGCCATGGCCCGCGCCTCATCGCGCAGCCGCCCATAGTTCAGGACCTCGGCCAGCTCCCCGCGCAGGGAATAGACATTGATCCCGGTGGGCATGTCGCCGGCGTAGTCCAGGCTTTCGGCGATCGTCGGGTGGGCGGCGACGAGCATGCGCCGTTCGGGCGCCGTGGGCGTGGGAATCAAAACCGACCGTCCAATAGGTAACCTCCGGGGGGGTGGCGAACGCGCGGCGATCATGGCATGGCGCGCGGGGTGACGTCATTATGACAACGCGATCGCGACTGATAGCCCGTAAGATGCCTTCTGCGGCGTCATGGCGTGGAATGGAGCAGGAATGAGCGAACCGGGTCCGATCGAGGCCAGCGCGCTGGGCCGCCCCAGCGTGGGCGGCCTGATGAAGGACGCGTTCAAGGCCGACGCCTGGCGGCGCGACCGCCAGCGGGACCTTCGCCCCCTGACCCGCCTGACCCCCTTTGTCCTGGCGCACGGCTGGGACGCCTTCCTGAGCGCCTTCTTTGTCCTGTTCTCCACCCTCGCCCTCCTGGGCCTGACCTGGAGCCTCAGGCGGGTGGTCGACCGGGGCGGCTCCCTGCACACCGAGGCCCAGTTGATCAGGGCGTTCCTCGGCCTGACGGTCGTGGCCATGACCCTTGCGCTCTCCACGGGCTTGCGGATCTTTTTCACCCTGAAACTGGGCGAACGGGTTGTCGCGGACCTGCGCAAACGGGTCTTCCGGCACATCCTTACGCTGGACCAATCGCACTTCATCAAGCTGCGCACCGGCGAGGTGCTCTCGCGCCTGACCACCGACATGACCATGGTCGAGCGGGCGGTGGGCAATGTGGTGCCCGTGGCCATCCGCAATCTGCTCACCTTCGCCGGCGCCCTGGTTTCCATGGTGGTGATCAGCCCGCGCTTCACCGGCCTGGTGCTGGTGCTGATCCCCTTGCTGCTGACGCCGCTGGGCCTGCTGGGCCGCCGGATGCAGCGTCTTTCAATCCTGGCCCAGGACCGCTTCGCCTCGGCCATCGGCCTGGCGGGAGAGGGGCTCGAGGCCATCGAGACGGTCCAGGCCTTCGGCCAGGAAGAACCGATGTCCGCCCGCTTCGACGAGACGGTCGAGCGCGCCTTCGCCGCCTCCCGGGCCCAGCTGCGCGCCCGCGGCGCCATGTCGGGCCTGATGATCAGCCTCATCGCCGGCGGCATGCTGATCCTGCTGTTCCAATGCGCCATGGCGGTATTCGTCGAACGCAACGCGGCCGGAGGGCCGGCGATGAGCGCCGGCGCCCTGGCAGAACTGCTGGCCCTGGCCATGGTCGCCGCCTCGGCGGTGCGCGACCTGTCCGAGGTCTGGGGCGAAATCCAGAAGGCGTCCGGCGCCGCCTCGCGCGCCATGGACATCTTGGCGCTGAAGCCGGCCATCGCCGCCCCGGCCCATCCTAAGGCCCTGCCGGTCCCGGCCAGGGGCGAGGTGTCGTTCAAGAATGTCCACTTCGCCTATCCCAGCCGCGCGGACGCCGCCCTCAAAGGCCTGACCCTGGAGGTCCGGCCCGGCGAGCGTGTGGCCCTGGTGGGGCCGTCGGGGGCCGGCAAGAGCACGGTCCTGCGCCTGCTGCTGCGCTTCTACGACCCAGACGCCGGCACGGTCAGCATCGACGGCGTTGACCTGCGCGACGCCGACCCGCGGGAGGTGCGCGCCCGCATGGCCCTGGTGGCTCAGGACACGCCGCTGTTTTCCGGCTCCGCCGCCGACAACATCGCCTTCGGCCGAGCCGGGGCCGGTCCCCAAGCCGTCCGCGACGCCGCCCTGGCCGCCCAGGCCGAGGGCTTCCTGACGGCCCTGCCGCAGGGGTTCGACACCCTGGTGGGCGAGCGCGCCAAGACCCTGTCCGGCGGCCAGCGCCAGCGCCTGGCCATCGCCCGCGCCCTGGTCCGCCGCTCGCCGATCCTGCTGCTGGACGAAGCTACCAGCGCGCTGGACGCCGAGAACGAGCGCCTGGTCCAGAAAGCCCTTCTGGAAGCCATGGAAGGCCGCACCACCCTGGTTATCGCCCACCGCCTGGCCACCGTGCTGGAGGCCGACCGCATCGTGGTCATGGACGAAGGCCGCGTCGTCGAGGAAGGCCGCCACGCCGAGCTGATGGCCAAGGGCGGGCTCTACGCCCACCTGGCCAAGCTGCAGTTCGGGGAAGAGGCGGCTTAATTCTTCCCTCGGAGCCCGGCGTAGCCGGGTGAGGGGGGAAGAAGAGGTCTTAGGTCGCCGCCACCAAAGCCCTATTCCGCGCCGCCCGCAACGCCACCACCACCGCCAGCACGACGTTCAGCGCCGTGATCTCGTAGATGAAGAACCAGGCCGGGTGCTTGACCAGCACCGCCAGGAACGCCGCGATCGTGCGGCTGTTGGAGCTGAGCAGGGCCGAGCGCTTGACGATGAAGATGTGGGCCTTGCGGTAGACGGCGCGGGCCTGGGCGGCGATGTCGCCCCCGGCCGCGATCTTCGGCTCCAGCGCCGCCTCCAGGGCGTCTTCGCCCGGCGCCATCAGGTTCGACAGGCCGATGTAGAGACCGCCTAGCAGGGTCTGGAAGATATTTCCTCCTTCCGTCTGGGTCTGGCGCATCCAGGCGGCGCCATAGACCCAGCGGCGGTAGGTCTTGCGGCCGGTCTCGTAGCCGTTGGCCTGGACGAAGTGACAAAGCGCCGCCGCCGCCGCCAGCCCGGCCGCGTTCCAGCCCCCCATGGTCGGGGCCAGCATCCAGCCCAGGGCGATATAGACCGTGGCCTGGCTGGCGTGGTCGCAGACCCCGTCCACCAGTTCGCCGATGGGCGAGGCGCGGCCGGTGCGGCGGGCCAGGTCGCCGTCGGCCCCGTCCAGCACGTGCCAGGCCATCAGCAGCACCAGCCCGGCAAAGGCCGAGACCGGCCAGGGCAGGCGCGCGAAGCTGGCCGCGCCGGCGGCGGCGAAGAACACGCTGGCGACGGAGACCTGATTCGGCGTGATCGGCGTTTTCGCCAGCACGTCCACCACCCGGCGCGAGATCGGATGGATCAGCCAGGTATTGGTCACGCCCTCGATCTCGTTTGGCCGCCCCGGCGCCTGGGCGGGCGCGGCGCCTCGCCCGCCCGTGTTGGCGCCGTCTGAAACCACAGGTGATGAAGAACCGCTTGATTTCATAGCTGGCTTTGGGTCCTTAGGCGCCTCGCGCGCGGGGTTGGCTTGTTCGACATATGGCGACGCGCTAGCGTTCTTGCGTCCCCTCGGGGCGCTTACCCTTCGACCGTGACCTCAGGACGTCGCGGCCGCGCCCCAGGCTTTCAGTCCCCGAACGGAAAACGCATGGCCAAAAAGATCGACGCCCACGCCAACGTCAAGGGCTTGATCGTGGCCGCCGGCCAGGGCCTGCGCATCCGCGACATCGCCCTTTCGAAGCCGCTGGCGGAAGTGCGCGGCGTGGCGCTGATCGAGCGGGTGATCGAGAGCGCCCATGCGGGGGGGCTGCGCGAGTTCGTGGTGGTCACCGGCTACGAGGCCGAGCGGGTCGAGGCCTTCCTGCGGGACCTGTCGGCGCGCCGCGGCTTCAAGATCGACACCGTGCGCAACCCCGACTGGCAGAAGTCCAACGGCTTGTCGGTGGCCGCCGCCGAGGCCGTGCTGGGCGAGCGCTTCGTGCTGATGATGTCCGACCACCTGTTCGATCCGCTGATCCTGTCGGGTTTGCTCGCCACGGCGACGGATCCCGAGGGCGTGACCCTGGCCGTTGACCGGCGCCTGCAGAACGAGCTGGTCGACATGGAGGACGTCACCCGCGTGGCCACCACGGCCGAGGGCCGGATCGTCCGCATCGGCAAGCTGATTGAGACCTTCGACGCCTTCGACACCGGCATCTTCCTGGCCTCAAAGGCTCTGATCCGCGCCGTCCACGAAGACGTCGCGGGCGGCGGTTCGGGCGGCATCTCCGGCGGCATGCAGCTCCTGGCCGACTGCGGCCACGCCCATGTCTACGACATCGGCGACCGCTTCTGGCTCGACGTCGACGACAAGGTCGCCTTCGGCCACGCCGAGCAGGCCGCGGCCTGACCTCCACTCCCGCTCATCCCGGCGAAGGCCGGGACCCAGGTTGGCCTCTCAACCACCAGGAATCGTTCGCTTTCTGGTGAACCGCAGCGCTGCCCTGGGTCCCGACTTTCGTCGGGATGAGCGGGTTTGAAAGGGTGTGCCGCCCGCTTTCCCACTTGCTCCATAACGAAAATTTCGTTAGCTCAGCCAGGTATGGAACAGGGCAATCCGGCAGAACGCATCATCCGCCGCTTCGGCGGCCAAAGTGCGCTGGCGGCCCTGCTCGGCAAGCGGCAGAGCACGATCGAGCACTGGGCGAGCACGGGACGCGTGCCGGCGCAGTGGCAACAGCCCTTGATTTCGTTGGCCCGGGCTCGGGGCGTCAATTTGGAGGCAAGAGACTTCGTGGAAACGCAACGACATCAGATCGCGCCCGCCAAGGGCAAGCTCGGGATCCTCCTGGCCGGCCTCGGCGCCGTTTCCTCGACCCTGATCGCCGGCGTCGAGCACGCCCGGCGCGGCACGGCGGCGCCCGTGGGCGCCCTGACCCAGACCGGAACCATCCGGCTTGGCAAGCGCACCGACAACAAGTCGCCGCTGATCAAGGACTTCGTGCCCCTGGCCAGCCTGGACGACATCGTCTTCGGCGCCTGGGACCCGATCGAGGAAGACGCCTATCAGGCGGCCGTGAAGTGCGGGGTGCTCGACCGCCACGACCATATCGAGCCGATCGCCGATCTTCTGAAGAGCATCAAGGCGATGCCGGCCGTCTTCGACCAGTATTACGTCAAGCGGCTGGAAGGGAAGAACGTCAAGACCGCCAACACCAAGATGGGGCTGGTGGAAATGGTCCGCCAGGACATGCGCGACTTCAAGGCCAAGAACAACTGCGACCGACTGGTCTTCGTCTGGGCCGCCTCCACCGAGATCTTCATGGAAGAGGCCGCCACGCATCTGAGCCGCGAGGCCTTCGACGCGGCGCTGACGTCCAGCGACATCTCGATCCCGCCGTCGATGATCTACGCCTATGCGGCGATGCTGGAGGGCATCCCATTCGCCAACGGCGCGCCCAATCTGACGGTCGACACGCCGGTGATGGTGCAGCTGGCCAACGAGCTCGGCGTGCCCATCTGCGGCAAGGACTTCAAGACCGGCCAAACCCTGCTGAAGACGGTGATCGCGCCGATGCTGAAGGCCCGCATGCTGGGCCTCGCCGGCTGGTACTCGACCAACATCCTCGGCAACCGCGACGGCGAGGTGCTGGACGACCCGGAGAGCTTCAAGAGTAAGGAGGAATCCAAGCTGGGCGTGCTGGATACGATCCTGCAACCTGATCTGCACCCGGAACTCTACGGCAACATCTACCACAAGGTGCGGATCAACTATTACCCGCCGCGCGGCGACAACAAGGAAGGCTGGGACAACATCGACATCTTCGGGTGGCTCAACTATCCGATGCAGTTGAAGATCGATTTCCTTTGCCGGGACTCGATCCTGGCCGCGCCGCTGGTCCTCGACCTGGCGCTGTTCATGGACCTGGCCAAGCGCGCAGGCCTCAAGGGCATTCAGGAGTGGCTGTCGTTCTACTTCAAGAGCCCGCAGCACGCGCCCGGCCTCTATCCGGAACACGACCTGTTCATCCAGCAGACCAAGCTGAAGAACACCCTGCGCTGGCTGATGGGCGAGGACCAGATCACCCACCTGGGCCAGGAGTACTACCAGGAAGAGGACGCCTGATCGGCCGTTATCGTCTGCGGTTGATCGAAGGCTGACGTCCCTGCTGGGGTTTTGCGCCACCGGCTGGCCCCACTCAACTCGTCATCCTCGGGACAGCCGTGGACTGACGCCCGAGGATGGCGGTGGTTAGTGGAGACCGGGGGTAGTAGTCGCCTACCCGTCCGCCACGCCGATCGGCTCGGCCATGTCGACCGCCGGCGCGTACGGCGCCCTCGCGGGGCCAGCCGCCATCGCCTGTTCCATGAACAGCGACACATAGCGGTCGACCATGCGGTCGATGTCGAACTCCTCGGCCCGGACCTTGCCGTTGTGCGAGAACTCGGCGCGCAGGGCCGGGTTTTCCAGCAGGTGGTCCATGGCGGCGCTGAAGGCCTCCAGGTTTTCCGGCGGGACCACCCAGCCGCTTTTGCCGTCCTCCACCACCTCGGCGGGGCCGAAGTCACACGACGTGACCAGGGCCGGCGTACCGCAGGCCAGGGCCTCGGCCACCACACTGGGGAAGCCTTCCCAGCGCGAGGGCAGGACGAAGAGGGTGCTCTTGGCCATCCAGGCCCAGGGATTGGCCACCCAGCCGGGGAACTTCACCCGGTCGGCGACGCCCAGCTGGGCCGCCAGGGCCTTGGTCTCGGCCTCCATGCTGCCGCGGCCGATGATCACCAGGTCATGGCCCTTGGCCGCCTCGCTGGCGGCGAAGGCGCGTAGCAGCAGGCCGTGGTTCTTCTGGTATTCCAGGCGCCCGACAGTGAGGATGAACGGCCGCTCCGGGGTCTCGACGCCCTCGCGCGACAGGCGGCGGATCTTGCTCAGGTCGATGGGGTTGTGGATCACCCGCACCCGCTCCGGATCCAGTTCCAGCCTCTTCTGCAGCCCTGCCGCCATCTCGTGCGAATTGGCCAGGAAGCAGTCGGCGGCCCGGTAGGCGGTGCGGGTCAGGCCCTTCATGAAGCTGCGGCCCAGGCCGTTCTTCAGCTCGTTCTCGATCACCGCGTCGGTGTTGTTGCCCTCGCGTACGATCCAGCGGGGACGGTGGGCGGCCGGCATGGTCTTCACCACCGCGCCGGTGATCACATTCATGCCCTTGAGGAAGCTCATCACCACGTGCGGTCGATGGGCCCGGATCATGCGGTTCAGGTTCCACGGAACCAGCACGATGCCCGCCGCCAGCTTGTGCGGCCGGTAGAAGGTGGAGTTGTGACCCTCGAAGGCCAGCAGGTCCTGGCCCACGGGCGAAACGTCGATGCGGCTGGGATCGGCGTCGGCCAGGAACGGTCCGGAGCGGTGCAGCAGCCCCATGCGCACGTCGATCAGTTTGGGATCGCAGCGGTTCAGCAGGTGCACGGCCACACGCTCGGCGCCGCCTCCATGCAGCGAAGAGAGCAGCAGCATCACCCGCACGGGCGGTGTGGGCGTGCTATCGATCACAGTGGCGAATCCGTCCCCCATCTGGCGCTTCTAACCGCGGCTCGCGGCGGGCGGCAACCCGGCGGGGCCGCTTCGCGCGGCGTGGAGGGCGGTTTGGTGCATTTCGAGCTCTTGGTTGGGGCGGACGCCTTCTGGACGCGCGCGGCGGAGGATTTCGCCGCGGCGCGCCGGCGGCTGTTCGTTCAGGCGATGACCTTCGAGGGCGATGCGGCGGGTCAGAAGGTGGCGGCGGCGATCTCGGCCAGCGGGGCGGCCGACCGGCGGGTCCTGGTGGACGAATATACCCGCCACGTGATCAGCGACCGGTCCGTTCACGCCAAGGCCTCCAAAACCGATGAGACGTTCCAGACCGAGGTCCGCGCCACCCACGCCATGTTCAGCGGCCTCGTAGCCGACGGAGTTTGCGTACGCGTGACAAATCCCGTCGGCCCCTTCTTTACCCGCTATCCGGCCCGCAATCACAAGAAACTCATCGTCGCCGATGACGCCGCCTACATAGGCGGGATCAACTTCAGCGACCACAATTTCGCATGGCACGACTTCATGCTGCGGATCGAGGGGGTTGAGTTCGCCGACGCCTGCGCGGCCGATTTCCTGGCTACGTTCGAGGGCAGGCCCAGAGCCTCTAGCCAGGATTTCGCGTCCAGCCAGGATTTCGGGGCCGTGCGGCTGATTTCCATGGACGGGCGCGGCAACAAGGCGGCGTTCGCCCAGATCATGGCCATGATCGAGGCCGCGCGGACGTCGATCACCGTGATCAGCCCCTACCTGACCTTCCCGGTCACCGGCGCCCTGGCGCGGGCGCGCCGGCGCGGGGTGGCGGCGCAGCTGATCACCCCGCTCGACAACAACAAGCGCCTGGTGCGCGACTACCTGCTGTGGGCCGCTGCCGCCGGGGGCCTGGACGTGCGGCTGCAGCCGCACATGTCGCACCTCAAGGGCCTGCTCATCGACGACGAAGCCCTGATCATCGGCTCGTCCAACTTCGACTTCGTCAGCCTGGGGGCTGAGGAGGAACTGGTGGCGGTGATCCGCGACGCCCAGGTCATCGCCGGCTTCAAGGCCGCGATCATCGCCCCGGCCCTGGCCGAGGCCCTGCCCGCGGACGCCCACCGCCCGTCGACCCTCGCCGGGGTGCTCAGCCTGGTCCAGCTGAAGTTCGCCCAGGCGGTTGTCGGCGCCGTGCGCGGCGTTCCGCGCGGCGCCTACGACTATCCGGCCGGCTGAAAGGCGTCGGCCTGGCTTGTGTTTGGGGAGCGACGTCAAGGCGGCGGTTCAGGCCGCCGCGGCCGGTTGGCTGTGACCGGCGGGCAAGGCCTCAACCGGCGGCTTCTGGCCGCCGCGCCAGGCGTCCATGAAGCTGGCCTGGTGTACGCAGCTCACCGTGCAGAACGGCGCGCAGCTCTTGGCGGTGGAGTACTCGCGCACGATGTCAGCGGTGGTGTAGTCGGCCAGCGGTATGCCCGGATGGCCGCGCTGCTGCGAGCAATAGTGCACCAGCCCGTCCTCGCAGATGTACAGATACCGCGCTCCGGCCCGGCAGTGCCAGTTGTTCGGCTGGCCGGCCATCAGGTTCTTCTGGAACATCAGGTAGTTGATGCGGTGGACGATGGAGCGCTTGTCGGTGAGCTTGTCATAGACCGCCCGCTGGGTGTCCGACAGCGGCGCCAGGGTCCCCTCGGCGTCGTGTAGCACGCCCACGGTGTGGCTGAAGCCCATGGCCTTGGCGGACTCGGCCACTTCCAGGGCGTCCTGGGTGCGTTCCTCGGTGATGCCGAGCACGGAGTTGATGTTGACGTGGAACTGGGCGTGTTCCGACAGCAGTTTCAGCCGGCCCATCAACGATTTCAGGGTCTTCTTGGAGACCTCGTCGGGCTTGACCCCGTCGATGGAGATTTGCAGCTCCTGCAGCCCCGCCTCGTTCATCTCCTGGATCGATTTCTTGGTCATCAAGAAGCCGTTGGTGATGGTCGTCGCGATCATCCCGTGGCTGCGGATGCGGCGGATGATGTCGGCGTGACCCGGATGGGTCATCGGCTCGCCGCCGGTGAGGGTGACGATCTGGGTCCCAAGCTTGGCCAGGGCGTCCACCCGCGCATACAGCTGCTCCAGCGGCACCGGCTTGGAGACCTTGTCGTATTCGCTGCAATAGGCGCAATCGAGGTTGCAGTAGCGGGTGACCACCAAGTGGGCCAGCATAGGCTTGCGCGTCGACAGCAGCACATTGGCCGCCACCTTCAAGCCGTCCCGCAAAGTCACGCTCGCCATGCGAGGGGTCCCCGTCCGCCCATTCTCAGGGCCCTAGATGGGGCCTGCAGGCCCCGATGTCACGTGCTGCGATGCAACATATCCGCAGAGAGTCACCTGGGATAGTTGAGGCTGACCTGGACGACATTTTCCCCGGGATGGGCGTCGAACTTCACCTGGTTGAAGGTCGGCCGGTTCAGGATCGACAGCGAGGGCGGATTACTCGTCAGTCCCCAAGGTTCGGTGGGGCCCGTGAACAGGTTGTAGCCGAACTTATGGTTCGAATTGAGGTCCTGGTAGACGACCACGGCGTACGGACCGGGATGGGGAACCCAATAGCAGATGGTCTGGCCGCCGGCGCGGGCCGGCTCGCGCAGCACCCGGATGGAGCCGCCGGACTTCAGAAACTTCTTCTCGTCGTCATAGAAGGTGACCGCAATCAGCCCCTGGCTGGTGCGGACGTTGTCCACCTTGACCACGATCTTCACGCCGGTGGGCGAGCCGGTGCAGTCGCCGCCCTGGGCCCTGGCGCCAAGCGGCGCGAACGCCGCCAGGGCGCAGGCCGCGACGGCCGCTCGGCGAAGGTGTCCACCGTTCATGGCGTGGTTCGTCCTGTCATGGCCAAGCTGCCTAACGGCCGGTCGTGGCCTAATTATGCTTTCCAGGTGGTTTACGAACCCCGCGCCGCGCGCCCAATGTTACAGTTAGGTAGCGCCCCTCTCACTTGCCGACGTGGGCGATGGAGCTGATCTCCACCAGGAAGTCGGGCCGCACCAGGCCGCACTGGATGCAGAACCGGGCCGGCTTCTCGCCTGGGAAATATTGGGCATAGACGGTGTTCATGCCCTGGTAGTCGGACCAGTCCTTCAGGAAGATCATGTTGTAGGTGATGTCATCCATGGTCCCGCCGGCGGTCTCGACCACGCCCCTGATGGTCTCGAGCACCTGCCGCGTCTGGCCCTCGATGTCGCCGACGTGGGCGACGTTGTTGTTGGCGTCGAAGGCGAGCGTCCCCGACACATAGACCACCCCGTCGGCCATCGTCCCCGGCGAGAACGGCGCGATGGGAATCCCGGTCCCGGGCGGGGTGATGACGGTCTTGGGCATGGGACTCCTCGCGACGGGTGTTGGTCTGACCAACAAGCACTATGGAGCCCTCACCTAGCACCCGTCATGCTGGAGCGTCAGTCCCGAGGATGCCGGGAGCGGGGGAGCCGTGACGAAGCTCAGCTGGCTCTACCCAGCCAGGCCATTCACCTCCATCACCTCGACCTCATCGCCGTTCACCAGCGCCGTATCCCCGACACTCTTGCCCAGCAGGGCCTTGGCCAGGGGGGAGACGTAGGAGACCGAGCCCTTGGCGGGGTCGGCCTCGTCTTCGCCGACGATGCGGTAGGTCTGTCGGCGGCCGTCCTCGCGTTCGAAGGTCACCGCGCCGCCGAACACCACCTTGCCCGGATTGGCCGGCGTCTCCACCAGCTGGGCCGAGGCGCGGCGGGCGCCGTAGTAGCGCAGGTCGCGGGTGGCGCGGGCCATGGCGGTGCGGTCCTCCTGCACCCCGCCGGCCGCCTGGGCGGCGTGATAGGCGGTGCGGGCCTCGCTAAGCCCGGTTTCCAGGGCCGCCAGTCCCGCGGCGGTGACCAGGTTCGGGTGGCTTGAGATCGGCCGGTCGGGCAGGTCGGCGGCGGTGGATTCGCTGTCGCCTTCCTTGGTGAAGGCGACGCTCATGGCGCGGTCCTGGGAAAGGCGATGGGGGTCAGGGTCATGGTTGTAAAAGCGCCGCAAGGGGCATCCGGTTCAATCGTCAGCCTAACGCCTTTTCGCCTGATCGCGCCATGGCGTCCGGGCCGTGGACGCCCGACCAGGCGACATGTCGCTAGAACTATGGTCTAGGCGAAGGTCAGAAGCTGGAGGCGATCTAGGGAGGCGGCGATGACGGTCAGCTATGGTCCAGGCTCCAGCCGCCACAAGCGTGACCGCCACAAACGAGGCAACCACAAACGAGACTGGGGCAAGCGGGACCCCGCCGGATCGTTTTCCCGGCCCGAAGGCGCCCACTTCTCAAGGTGGCTGATCATCTGCCTGGTGCTGGCCGGCGTGGCGGTCGTGGGGATGCTCTCCGTCGCCGGACACGTCCTGGAACTGCGCGATTCCACCCGGGACACCAGGCTGGCCGCCATCGTCGGCCCGCCTTGTCCACGAATAACTCTCGCCGACTTCATTGCCCACCAGCAGGAGGCGCCCAAGGTGACCTCCTTCAACGGCCTGACCTTCGCCCGCCGGTTCGGCGAGGTGTCGTGCAGCGTGGTGGTGGCCAAGGGTGACCTGGGGGGCGGCCTGGGGCTGAAGTCCTATCCGGTCTGCCAGTTCACCAGCCCTGACGTGCTCAAGGTGCAGACCGCCAAGGGCGTGATCTATTTCGAACCGGGGCTCGGCCGCAAAGCCAGCCTGATCAGCTCCGCCGGCGGCGTGCGGTGCGTCATGGCGGCGCCGGACTGGTCGTAGTAGGTCGGGGCTCCCGCTCAAGGAGTTCCCGTGTCCACCGTCAGCGTCTTCGACCTGTTCAAACTGGGGATCGGCCCTTCCAGCAGCCACACCATGGGGCCGATGACGGCGGCGGTGCGTTTCGTCGAGCGACTGCGGGCCGTTGGCGCCTTGCAACGGATCGCGCGGGTAGAGACCAAGCTCTACGCCTCCCTGGCCCTCACTGGCCGGGGCCACGCCACTGACCGGGCGGTGATCCTGGGCCTGGCCGGCTTCCAGCCCGCCGGCATGGACCCGGACGCCGGCGAGGCGGCCCTGCAGGCCATCGCCGCCAGCGGCCGCCTGGCCCTGGGTGGGACCGGCGACATCGGCTTCGACGCCGAGCGCGACATCGTCTGGGCCGGCCGCGAGCGCCTGCCGCAGCACCCTAACGCTCTGGCCTTCACCGCCTTCGACGCCGCGGGGGTGGAGCTCGCCCGGCGGGCCTATTTCTCCATCGGCGGCGGTTTTGTGCGGGACGAGGACGAGATCGGCCGCAACGATCCCGACCATGTCGGACCGCCGGCGCCCTACGGCTTCGACTCCGGCGAGAGCCTGCTGGCGCTGGCCGCCAACGCCGGCCTGACCATCGCTGGGCTGATGGCCGCCAACGAACAGGCCCTGCGCCCCAAGGCCGAGGTGGAGGCCGGGTTGGACGCCATCTTCGAGGCCATGGAAGCCTGCATCGACCGGGGCCTGCGCCAGGGCGGGCGCCTGCCCGGTGGGCTGAACGTCAAGCGCCGCGCCCAGCAGCTGCACGCCTCGATCATGGCCAAGGTCGAGCGCCAGATCGCCGATCCGCTGGCCGCCATGGACTGGGTCAATCTCTGGGCCCTGGCGGTGAACGAGGAGAACGCCGCCGGCGGGCGGGTGGTCACCGCCCCCACCAATGGCGCGGCGGGGATCATCCCGGCGGTGCTGCGGTTCTACGACCGCTTCCACCACGCCACGCGCGAGGGCCGGCACGCCTTCCTGCTCACCGCCGGCGCCATCGGCGCGCTTTACAAGCGCAACGCCTCGATCAGTGGGGCGGAGGTGGGCTGCCAGGGCGAGGTGGGCGTCGCCTGCTCCATGGCCGCGGCGGGGCTGGCGGCGGCGCTGGGGGCCAGCAACGCCCAGATCGAGAACGCCGCCGAGATCGGCATGGAGCACAACCTCGGCCTTACCTGCGATCCCATCGGCGGCCTGGTGCAGATTCCCTGTATCGAGCGCAACGCCATGGGCGCGATTAAGGCCATCGACGCCGCCCGCTTGGCCCTGCTGGGGGACGGCGAGCATTCGGTCAGCCTGGACAAGGTCATCGCCACCATGAAGCGCACCGGCGCCGACATGAACGAGATCTACAAGGAGACGTCCCTGGGCGGGCTGGCGGCGGACCTGACCGTGAACCGGGTGGAGTGCTGATCAGCTTGGCTGGGGTGCTCTCAGGCCGAGCGCGTCGATCCGCGCGGTGAGCTCGGCGGGCAGGGGACCGGCGGCCTCCGCGGCCAGGCACTGGCGCAGTTCGGCGCGGTTCTTCACCCCCAGGACCAGGGTGTCGACGCCCTGGATGTGCAGGGCGTAGCGGTGGGCGATGACGGCCGGGTCCTCGCCGATTTCGGCGCACAGGGCGCGGTAGGGGGCGGCGCGGACATAGTCGGCCAGGTCGGCGCTCTTGGGGTGCATCTCGCGGTCGAGCGCGGTGGTCAGGGCGCCGGCCTGGACGGCGCGGATGCCCATGACGCCGATCCCGCGGCGGACAGAATCTTCAATGATGGCGCGGGGTTGTGGCGGCTCGTCGAAGGCCAGCATGTCGCCGGCGCTGTCGAGCAGGTTGGTGATGGCCTGGACGACGCCGGGGTGGGGCGTCTCGGCCAGGACCTGGCGGATGGTGGGAGGCACGCCGGTGGCGGTGATTCCCCAGGCGCCGATGCGGCCCTGGGCCTGGAGGCGTTCGAAGGTGGGGACCACGGCGTCGTGGTACAGGCTCAGGCGGGTGGAGAACGTATCCTGACGGGAGGCTCGCCGGGCGTAGACGTAGTCGTCCGGACGGATGTTGGTGTGCAGGAAGTAGAGATCCAGGTGGTCCAGTTTCATCGCCGCCAGGGTGGCGGTCAGCGACGCCTCGATACGGGCGGCGACTTCCTCCGCCGGCGGCGAGCCGAGGTAGACCTTGCTGGTGATCCGCACCCCCGGCGGCAGGCGTCCGCCAAAGGCGGCGGCGATGACCTGTTCGCAGTTCTTGTAGAGCGGCGCGGTGTCGATGAGGTTGATGCCGGCGTCCACCGCCGCGTTCAGGGTGGCGATGGCTTCGGCCGAGGTGGTCTCGCCCCAGACCTCGCCCAGACCGCCGCCGCCAAGGGTCAGTCGGCTGACACCGGCAAATGGGCCAAGGGTGGTGTTCTGCATCGACCGATCCTCCGCGGCGCCCCTTCGGCGTCCTTGGAGCGGGTTTAGCAGATACGGCGGCGATTATATCGGCTCTGCCTCACACTTCCGGCACAGCGGTCTTGAGCCGAAAGGCCTCGAGCGCCTTGGCGAAGGTCTCGTCGCTGATCGAGTGGCGGCTGACCAGGAGGCTGCAATCGAGCCGGTCCATCAGGTAGGAGCCGCTGGAACCCGACCACCAGCGTTCCATGATGCTGCGCTTGCGGTGACCGACCACGACCAGTTCGGCGCCGATGGCCTTGGCGACGGCGCCGATCTGCTGCGCCGGGTCGCCGCAGACCAGCTTGCCGCTGGGCTTGAACCCGATGGCCTTCAGCCGCGCGATGCCGTTCTCGAAGATCGCCCGATAGTTCTCTTCCTGCTGGGAAAGGGCGCCGGCGAAGGCGGCGTCGGCCACCACCACTCCGGTGCTGTCGGGAATCACCGACAGCAGGAAAACCTCGGCCCCGCAGGTCATGGCCAGCAACGCCCCCTCGCGCAGCGCCTTCTGGCCGTCGGAGGAGCCATCGTAGGCCAGCAGAATGCGACAGTACATCAGGTCCTCCCTCCGTATGGTCCCGATGGCGGCGCGCTGGCCTTCCCCGATTGGCCGCGCACCGTCCCAGGACGTCGTGAGCCGCAACCTTTGCCTAAACGCGCACCTCCCGTCGATGGTTCTGACGCGGACGATAATGACGCAGGGTTTGCGCGGCGCTGGTTGCGGTCCGGCCCCAACAGGTTTCTGCTGTGCGCTAGTTGGGGCTTCCTGCGTGGGGGTATTGGCGATTCTTCGGCGGCGGGCTTGCTCCGCGGCCAAGTCTCGACAATGTGCCCCCTGGCAGGTCTGGATTGAGGGCGAACGGGGCGCGCGATGGCCGAGAGACAACGGCGCAAGGTCAGTCTGGGCGCCACCATCCGTGACGTTGCCAGCCGGGCCGGCGTGTCGCCGATGACCGTATCGCGGGTGGTCAACCGGGAAGACAATGTCAAACCCGAGACGCGGGAGCTGGTAAACCAGGCCATCCGCGACCTCAACTACTCGCCCAATCCCGCCGCGCGCAGCCTGGCCGGCTCGGCGCCCTTCCGCATCGGCCTGCTCTATGACAACCCGTCCACCGGCTACCTCAGCGAATTCCTGGTCGGCGCCCTGGACGAGGCCAGCCGCCGGGGGGCGCAGCTGGTGGTCGAGAAATGCGTGGAAAGCGAACTGGCCCACGCCACCCTGGCCAGGCTGCTGAAGACCGGCGTCGACGGCCTGATCCTGCCGCCGCCGCTGTGCGAGTCTCCCGACGTGCTGGCCGAGGTCCGCGCCGCCGAGGCCCCCGCCATCGCCGTGGCGCCCGGCCGGCCCAGCGCCGACATGGCCACGATCCGGATCGACAACGAAGCGGCCGCCTTCGAACTGACGCAGCACCTGCTGGACCTGGGCCATCGCAGTTTCGGCTTCATCAAGGGCCATCCCAACCAGACCGTCAGCGCCCAGCGGCTCGACGGTTTCCGCGCGGCCGTGAAGGCGGCGGGCATCGAGGACGGCGCCATTTGCGTGGAGCAGGGCTATTTCACCTATCGCTCCGGGTTGGAGGCGGCGGAGCGGCTGCTGGCCAGGAAGCCGCGGCCCACGGCGATCTTCGCGGCCAATGACGACATGGCCGCCGCCACGGCCGCCCTGGCCCACCGGCGCGGTCTGGACGTGCCCGCCGACGTCTCGATCGTGGGTTTCGACGACACCCCGATCGCCTCCACGGTCTGGCCGTCGCTGACCACCATCCACCAGCCGATCGCCGCCATGGCGCGCGCGGCCATCGACCTAGTGCTGGAGGAGATCCGCCGGCGGCGCAACGGCGGCGGCGAGCCGCGCCAGCTGTTGCATCCGCACATGCTGATCGTCCGCGAGTCTTCCGGCCCAGCGCCGGCTACCGCGCCGCGCTGAGGCCCGACACAAGGCTTGACAGCATCCTCGCGACGGCCGATGGGAGCGCTAACAATTCTGTTGGCGTCAGGGAAATGACGCCCTGGCGTCCGGCGCGACCGGGATGTGAAACAGGCGTGGGAGGCGGCGAGCGGTGAGTACGGGCGATTGGCTACCGGACGATTGGCGTCAGGCCTGCCTGCTCGGCCGAATCGATTTCGGCGAGGGCCCCACGCCCGTCCTGGTGCGCGGCGGACGGCTGGAAGACGTCTCGCGTCTGGCCCCGACCACGGCCGATCTGCTGAACCGTTTTTCTCCCGAGGACACCCTGCCGGCGGCGACTGATCGCGGCCCCTTGGACGCCGAGGCGTTTCGCCCGGTCTGGGCAACCGACGCCGACGCGGCGGCCGGCCCGCGTCTTCTGGCCCCGGTCGATCTGCAATGCATGAAGGCCGCCGGCGTGACCTTCGCGGTGTCGGCGCTGGAGCGGGTCATCGAAGAACGGGCCCGCGGCGACGCCGCCGAGGCGTCGGCGATCCGCGCGGCGCTGGGCGAGCGCATGGGCGGGGACCTTCGGTCCGTGCGGCCGGGGTCCGAGGGCGCGCAGCGGCTGAAAGAGGCTCTGATCGCCGCCGGGCTGTGGTCGCAATATCTGGAAGTGGCCATCGGCCCCGACGCGGAGGTATTCACCAAGGCGCCGGTGCTTTCGGCGGTCGGCTGGGGCGACCACGTGGCCGTTCGGGACGACAGCGCCTGGAACAATCCGGAACCCGAGATCGTCATTGTCTGCGACGGCCAGGGCCGCCCGCGCGGCGCCGCCCTGGGCAACGACGTCAACCTGCGCGACTTCGAAGGCCGCTCCGCCCTGCTGCTGGGCAAGGCCAAGGACAACAACGCCGCCTGCGCCATCGGCCCGTTCGTGCGCCTGTTCGACGAACACTTCAGCCTGGACGACATCCGCGCCGCCGAGGTGCGGCTGGACATCACCGGCCAGGACGGTTTCGCCCTCACCGGCGTCAGCTCCATGAGCCAGATCAGCCGCGATCCGGAGGCGCTGATCGGTCAGACCATCGGCCGGCATCACCAATACCCTGACGGCTTCGCGCTGTTCCTGGGCACCATGTTCGCACCGATCCAGGACCGCGACGCGCCCGGCCGCGGGTTCACCCACCAGATCGGCGACCGTGTGCGCGTGGAGACGCCGCGCCTGGGGGTGCTGGAAAACCTGGTGACCACCTGCGACGCCGCCGCACCGTGGACGCTCGGCGTCGGCGCCCTGATGCGCAACCTGGCTGGGCGCGGCCTGCTGTGAGCGCGGGAAGCTGGACCTGATCATGACGCTCACCCTTTCCCACTTCATCGGCGGCGAGCGTGTCGCGGCGGCGACGCCGGTGCAGAGCCTCAACCCCTCCGACACCCGTGAGGTGGTCGCCCTGGTTCCGGACGGCGGCGCGGCGGAGGCGGATGCGGCCGTGGCGGCGGCCGCCAAGGCTTTTCCCGCCTGGTCCGAGGCCTCGCCGGAGGTGCGTTCGGACCTGCTGGACCGCGTCGGCGACACCCTGCTGCGTCAGAAGGACGACCTGGGCCGGCTGCTCTCCCGCGAGGAGGGCAAGACCTTGGCCGAGGGGATCGGCGAGGTGGCCCGCGCCAGGCGGATCTTCAAATTCTTCGCCGGCGAAGCGTTGCGGCGTCACGGCCAGAACCTGGATTCCGTGCGCCCCGGCGTGGAGATCCAGACCTATCGCCAGGCCGTCGGCGTGTTCGGCCTGATCACGCCCTGGAACTTCCCCATCGCCATTCCGGCCTGGAAGAGCGCCCCGGCCCTGGCCTTCGGCAACACCGTGGTGATCAAGCCGGCCAGCGCCACACCGGCTATCGCCGCGGCCCTGGCCCAAGTCATCCACGACTGCGGCGCCCCGCCGGGGGTGTTCAATATGGTGTTCGGCGGCGGTGAGGCCGGCGAGGCGCTGGTGCGCCATCCGGACGTCGACGGGGTGTCCTTCACCGGCTCGCAGCGGGTGGGCGCGGGCGTGGCGGCGGCGGCGGCGGCTCGCCAGGTCCGTGTGCAGCTGGAGATGGGCGGCAAGAACCCGCTGGTGGTCCTGGACGACGCCGACCTGGACCGCGCGGTGGCCATCGCCCTGGACGGTTCGTTCTTCAGCACCGGGCAGCGGTGCACGGCTTCCTCCCGCCTGATCGTCCAGGACGGGATCCACGACCGGTTCGTCGCCGCCCTGGCCGAGCGGGTGGCGGCGCTGCGGGTCGGCGACGCGCTGGACCCGGCCACCCAGATCGGCCCCGCGGTCAGCCGTGAGCAGATGGAACAGAGCTACCGCTATCTCGAGGTCGCCACCGGCGAGGGCGGGCGGCTGGTGACCGGGGGCGAGCGGCTGACCCTGGGCGCGCCGGGCTGGTACGTCCAGCCGGCCCTGGTGGCCGACACCGACCAGGCCATGCGCATCAACCGCGAAGAGGTGTTCGGGCCCCTGGCCGCCACCGTCCGGGTGAAGGACTACGACGAAGCGCTGGCGGTGGCCAACGGCGGCGAGTTCGGCCTGTCGGCGGGCATCGTCACCAGCTCACTCAAATACGCCCGCCATTTTCAAAGGTCGGTTCGCGCCGGCATGACCATGGTCAACCTGCCCACAGCGGGCGTCGACTACCACGTTCCGTTCGGCGGGACTCGCCGTTCCAGTTACGGTCCTCGGGAGCAAGGCTTTGCAGCTGTCGATTTCTACACCCAAACCAAGACCGCTTATTCCTGGTCCTGACCCGATGACGTCCGCCCACTATCCCAGCCTCAAGGGCAAGCGGGTGATGATCACCGGCGGCGGCACCGCCATCGGCGCCGGCCTTACCGAAGCCTTCGCCCGGCAAGGCGCCGAGGTGGTCTTCCTAGACATCCTCGAGACGGAGTCGCGTGAGCTGGCCCAGCGTCTGGCGGACGCCCCCATCCCGCCGGTGTTCCATCGCTGCGACCTTACCGACCTGGACGCCATCACCCGCGCCTTCGCCGAGTTCGGCCCGGTGGATATCCTGGTCAACAACGCCGCCAACGACGATCGCCACGCCCTGGCCGACATCACTCCCGCCTATTGGGACGAGCGGATGGCGGTGAACCTGCGGCACCTGCTGTTCTGCTGCCAGGCGGCGGCGGCCGGGATGCGCGAGCGCGGCGGCGGGGCGATCATCAACTTCGGCTCGATCTCCTGGCACCTGGGCCTGCCGCAACTGGTGCTGTACGAGACCGCCAAGGCCGGCATCGAAGGGATGACGCGGGCGCTGGCGCGGGAACTGGGGCCCGACGGCATCCGGGTCACCTGCGTGGTGCCCGGCAACGTCCAGACCCAGCGGCAGATGAAGTGGTACACGCCGGAGGAGGAGGCCGACATTCTGGCCAACCAGTGCCTGCAAGATCGGTTGACGCCGGGGCATGTGGCGGCTCTGGTGCTGTTCCTGGCCTCGGATGACGGTCGCATGTGCACCGGTCACGAATATTGGATCGACGCGGGTTGGCGCTGACGAGATGACGGCGGAGGCGAGATGCGTCTGGCCGCTCGGCGCGCAGCTGGGCGAAGGGCCGATCTGGTCGGCGGGGGATTCCACGCTCTGGTTCGTCGACATCAAGCAACAACGCGTCCACGCCTTCAACACCGTCACGGGCCTGGGCCAAGTCTGGCCGGCGCCCGCGCAACCGGGGTTCCTGGCCCCGATCGCCGGTGGCGGCTTCGTCGCCGGCCTCAAGACCGGCCTGCATCGTTTCGATCCCGGCAGCGGGGCCTTCACCCTGATGGCCGCGGTGGAGGCGCCGGAACTGGACAACCGGCTGAACGACGCTTGCGTGGACGCCAAGGGGCGTCTCTGGTTCGGCACCATGCACGATCCCGAACAGGATGAGACCGGCGCGCTCTACCGCTACGACGGCGACGGCGCGCCGCGGCGGATGGACGACGGCTACTGCATCACCAATGGTCCGGCGCTGAGCCCTGATGGGCGCACCCTGTACCATGTGGACACCTTTCGCCGGCTGGTCTGGGCCTTTGACGTGGCCGAGGGCGGCGGCCTGTCCGGCAAGCGGCCGTTCATCCTGGTCACACGGGCGGGCGCTTACCCCGACGGGGTGACGGTGGACGCCGAGGGGCGGCTGTGGCTGGGTCTGTGGGGCGGCTGGGGCGTGGCGTGCTATTCACCGGCGGGTGAGGAGATCGGCCGCATCGAGGCGCCGTGCGCCAATGTCACCAAGGCCGCGTTCGGGGGCGACGAGCTGAAGACGCTCTATTTCACCACGGCCTGGAAGGGGCTGTCGGACGCCGAGCGCGCCGCCCAGCCCCTGGCCGGAGGTCTGTTCGCCGTGGCGGTGGACACCTCCGGCCTGCCGCAGAACGAGGTGCGTCTTGGCTGACGCCCCTGGTCCTCGCCGCTTCCGATCGCGGGACTGGTTCGACGATCCGGACCATATCGACATGACCGCCCTCTACCTGGAGCGGTTCATGAACTACGGGATCACCCTGGAGGAGCTCCGCTCGGGCCGGCCGATCATCGGCATCGCCCAAACCGGCAGCGACCTTTCACCCTGCAATCGCATCCACCTTGAGCTGGCGAGCCGGGTCCGGGACGGTATCCGCGACGCCGGCGGAATCCCGATGGAGTTCCCGGTCCATCCGATCTTCGAGAACTGCCGGCGCCCGACCGCGGCCCTCGACCGGAACCTGGCCTATCTGGGCCTGGTGGAGATCCTGCACGGCTATCCCATCGACGCGGTGGTGCTGACCACCGGCTGCGACAAGACCACCCCCGCCGGGATCATGGCGGCGACGACGGTGGATATCCCGGCCATCGTGCTGTCGGGCGGACCGATGCTGGACGGCTGGTACGAGGGCGAGCTTGTGGGCTCGGGCACGGTGATCTGGCGCAGCCGGCGCAAGCTGGCGGCCGGGGAGATCGACGAGGCGACGTTCCTGGAGCGCGCGGCCGCCTCGGCCCCGTCGGCGGGGCATTGCAACACCATGGGCACCGCCTCGACCATGAACGCGGTGGCCGAGGCGCTGGGCCTGTCGCTGCCGGGCTGCGCGGCCATTCCCGCACCCTATCGCGAGCGCGGCCAGATGGCCTACGAAACCGGCCGGCGGATCGTGGCCATGGCGCACGAGGACCTGAAGCCGTCGCGGATCCTCACCGCCGCGGCGTTCCGCAACGCCATCGCCTTGGTCTCGGCGGTGGGCGGCTCCACCAACGCCCAGCCCCACATCGCCGCCATGGCCCGCCATGCGGGGCTGGAGATCACCGCCGACGACTGGCGCGGCGCCTACGACATCCCGCTGCTGGTCAATATGCAGCCGGCCGGCAAGTACCTGGGCGAGCGTTTCCACCGCGCCGGCGGCGCCCCGGCGGTGCTGTGGGAGTTGCTGCAGGCGGGGCGGATCGACGGCGAGGCCCTGACGGTGACGGGGCGGACGCTGGCGGAGAACCTGCAAGGCCGCCAGACTGCGGACCGGGAGATGATCTGGCCCTACGGCGCCCCCCTTCGAGAGCACGCCGGCTTCCTGGTGCTGAAGGGCAATCTGTTCGATTTCGCGATCATGAAGACCAGCGTGATCTCCGAGGAGTTCCGCCGCCGCTACCTGGAGACGCCCGGCCACGAGGGAGCCTTCGAGGCCCGGGCCGTGGTTTTCGACGGTTCCGACGACTACCACGCGCGGATCAACGATCCGGCCCTCGGCATCGACGAGGGGACCTTGCTGGTCATCCGCGGCGCCGGGCCGATCGGCTGGCCGGGATCGGCGGAGGTGGTGAACATGCAGCCGCCCGATGCGCTGCTCAGGCGTGGCGTGACCAGCCTGCCGACGCTGGGCGACGGGCGCCAGTCGGGCACCGCCGACAGCCCTTCGATCCTCAACGCCTCGCCCGAGAGCGCGGTGGGCGGCGGCCTTGCCTGGCTGCGGACGGGCGACCGGGTGCGGATCGACCTGAAGGCCGGCCGTTGCGACGCCCTGGTCGATGAGGCCGAGATCGAGCGCCGCAAGACCGAGGGCCTGCCCCCGATCCCGGCCACGGCGACACCCTGGCAGGAGCTGTACCGCGCCCATACCGGGCAGCTGGACAGCGGGGCGGTGCTGGAATTCGCGGTGAAGTATCGTGGCCTGGCCGCCAAGACGCCGCGCCACAACCATTAGGACTCGCGACAAGATGCGCGTCTGGACTTGCGTTATGATACCGGTAACAGTAGCGTTCTGATCAACGGCGCCCGTCAGAGGCGCGCCCAAGGGAATTGGCCCCGCCCGGGCCGAGCAGGAAGGAGCGGACATGGCCGCACAGAACAAGTCGCTGGTCATCAGCCTGACACTCATCGCCACCCTGGGCGGTCTGCTGTTCGGCTACGACACCGCGGTGATCTCCGGGGCGGTCAGCTCCATCGACCTGAACTTCATCAATCCGCTGGGCCTGCCGGAGCTGTCCCGCTCGCTGGTGTCGGGCCTGACCATCTCCAGCGCCCTGATCGGCTGCGTCATCGGCGGCGGCCTGGCTGGCTGGGCCGGGGACCGCTTCGGCCGCCGAGGCGGGCTGATGCTGGCGGCCCTGATGTTCCTGGTCTGCTCGGTGGGTTCGGCCTGGCCGGAACTGGGCCTGGGCGTCATCGGCAAGATGGGCGCGGGGGCGCTGATCCCCTTCAACATCTACCGGATCATCGGCGGCATCGGCGTGGGCATGGCCTCGTTGCTGTCGCCGCTCTACATCGCCGAGATTTCGCCGCCCAAGGACCGCGGCCGGCTGGTGTCGTTCCAGCAGCTGGCCATCGTCGGCGGCATGCTGCTGGTCTATTTCATCAACAAGACCATCGCCGACCAGGGCAGCGCCGCCTGGCTCAACAGCACCGGCTGGCGCTGGATGTTCGCCTCCGAGGCCATCCCCGCCGCCCTCTTCCTGGCCCTGCTGGCGGGCGTGCCCGACAGCCCGCGCTGGCTTGTGATGAAGGGCCGCGACGCCCAGGCTCACGCCGTGCTGCTGCGCCTCACCGACGAGGCGGAGGCCCGGACGGTGCTGCAGGCCATCGAGGCCAGCCTGGTGGTCCGCTCCGAGCGCCTGTTCGCCTTCGGCGCCCTAGTGATCGTGGTCGGGGTGATGCTGTCGATCTTCCAGCAGCTCGTGGGCATCAACGCCGTGCTCTACTACGCCCCGCTGATGTTCCAGAACATGGGCGCCTCGGCCAACAGCGCCCTGCTGCAGACTGTGATCGTCGGCGGCGCCAATGTGGCCTTCACCGTGGTGGCGATGCTGACCGTGGACCGCTGGGGGCGCAAGCCGCTGCTGATCCTGGGCGCGGCGATCATGGCGGTGGCGATGTTCGCCCTGGGCGCCCTGTTCACCGGGCACAACATGGGCATCCTGTCGCTGGTCATGGTGATCGTCTACATCGCCGGCTTCGCCCTCTCCTGGGGGCCGATCGTCTGGGTGATGCTGTCCGAGATCTTCCCCAATTCGATCAAGGGCAAGGCCATGGCCATCGCGGTGGCGGTGCAGTGGCTGGCCAACCTGGGGGTTTCCGCCTCGTTCAAGGTGCTCAACGACAGTTCGGTGCTGAACGCCATGTTCAACCACGGCTTCGCCTATTTCCTGTACGGGGGCATGAGCGTCCTGGCGGGGCTGTTCGTCTGGCGCTTCGTGCCGGAGACCAAGGGACGCAGCCTGGAACAGATGGAAGGGCTGTGGTCCGGACGGGCGCCGCCGCCGGTGGTCGAGGCCGAGCTGCAACCCGCGAACTAGCCCGCTCACCAACCATCCGCTTTCGAGGGAGAAAGGACGATGCTCGCGGGTCTGCGAAGCCTTTCGTGCGCCTTGTTGCTGACGGCGATGGCCGACGTGGCGCAGGCGGCCCCGTACAGCTGGCGCAACGCCGAGATCCAAGGCGGCGGCTTCGTCTCCGGTGTGATCTACCATCCGGCTCAGCGTGGCCTGGTTTATCTGCGCACCGACGTGGGCGGGGTCTACCGGCAGGCCGCGCCGGACCAGCCCTGGGCGCCGCTGACGGACGGGCTTGGCCGCGTCGACAACGCGCTGATGGGGGCCCTCAGCCTGGCGGTGGACCCGCACGACCCGGCGCGGCTTTACGTGGCCGCGGGCGAGTACAGCAGCACCTGGGCCCGCAATGCGGCCCTGCTGGTCTCGGCCGACCGGGGCGACAGCTGGCGGACCGTCGCCCTGCCGTTCAAGCTGGGCGGCAACGAGGACGGACGCTCCACCGGTGAGCGGCTGCAGGTGGACCCGAACCAGGGCCGGATCCTCGTCCTGGGGACCACCCACGACGGGCTTTGGCGAAGCGGCGACCGGGGCCGGACCTGGTCGCGTCTTCGCGGCTTCACGCCGGGCGCCGTCACCCTGGTGGTGTTCCAGGACGCGGCCGGCAAGTCCGGCCAGCCATCGCCGGTGATCTATGCCGGCGCGGCGGTTGCCGGCGGCCCCGGGCTCTATCGCAGCGAGGATGGCGGCGAGCACTGGTCGGCGGTGGCGGGCCAGCCGATGGGCCTGATCCCGCATCATGCGGCCTTCGACAGCGATGGCGCGCTCTATGTCACCTACGGCGACCACCTCGGCCCCAACGGCGTCACCACGGGCGCTGTGTGGAAGCTCGACACCCGCACCGGCGCCTGGCGGGAGATCACCCCGGTCAAGCCGGGTTCGCCATCGACGGACACCTTCGGCTACGCCGGCCTGGCGGTGGACCCGCGCCACCCTGGAACCCTGGTGGTGTCCACCTTGGACCGGTGGGTGGCCGGCGACGAGATCTTCCGCAGCCGTGACGGCGGGGCCAGCTGGTCGGCGATCGGCCGCCAGGCGCATCGCGACGTTGGGACCGCGGCCTGGGTGACGACGCAGGGCGGCGAACCGGTAACGGTCGGCCACTGGATTGGCGACTTCGAGATCGATCCCTTCGACCCCGACGACGCCCTCTACGTCACCGGCTATGGCGTCTGGCGCACCGGCAACCTGACCTCGGCGGACGCCGGCCAGCCCACGGACTGGCGTTTCGCCGACAAGGGGCTGGACGAGACCGTTCCGCTGGACCTGGCCAGCCCGCCGGCGGGGCCGCATCTGATCAGCGCCCTGGGCGACATCGGCGGCTTCATCCACGACGATCCGCCGGCTCAGGGCCGCCAGGACCGGCCACACGGAACCACCAACCGCGGCGTCGACTTCGCCGCCCTGGCGCCGGCGGTGATGGCGCGCACCAGCGACCAGGCCCCCACGCGCGGGTTCATCTCCGCCGACGGCGGCGCCAGCTGGCGGCCGTTTGGATCGGCGCCGGCCATCGCCCTGGCTTCGGGGGCGGAGTCGGGCCGGATTGCGCTGACGGCGGACGGCCGGGCGATGATCTGGGCGCCGAGCCGCGCGGCCCTCTATGTCTCCACCGACGGGGGCGACAGCTGGCGGCCCAGCCAGGGCGGCCCGCCGGCGGGCGAGGCCAGCTATGCCCCTGCTGCGGACCGGGTCAATCCGGCCAAGGCCTATGTCTATGATCCCGCCGCGGGTGTGGCCTACGTCAGCACCGATGGCGGACAAACCTTCCACCCGGGAGCGCGGGAGCTGCCGCCCGGCGGCGGCCAAGCCAGCGCTACGCCGGGACGGGAGGGCGAGGTGTGGCTGCCCACGCCCACGGGCCTCTACCGCTCCACCGACTCCGCCAATTCGTTCGCGGCCCTGCCAAGCGTGAGCGAAGCCTGGGCGGTGGCGTTTGGCAAGGCGGCGCCGGGCCGCGACCATCCCGCCGTGTTCCTGTGGGGACGGGCCGGGTCGGTGGAGGGCCTGTTCCGGTCCGACGACGCGGGCGCGCACTGGCAGCGGATCAACGACGACGCCCATCGCTACGGCGGCCTACGGGGCATGGCCGGCGACCCGCGCGTCTTCGGACGCCTCTACCTGGCCACCGACGGGCGCGGGATCGTCGTTGGCGAACCGGCCCAAATACCCTCGACGTCACAGGACCGGAGCCACCCATGAGACCCTTGCTTGCCATAACCCTCGCCGCCGCCGTCCTGGCCGCAGCAACCGCCGCCCAGGCGGCGCAGACCGTCTACGACGACGCCCTGGCGCCGGGCTGGAGCAGCTGGAGCTGGGCCAAGGTGTCCCTGGCCAACGCCGCGCCGGCCCACTCCGGCGGCGCCTCCATCGCCGTCGACGCGGCCCCCTGGTCGGCGCTCTACCTCAGCCACGCCCCCATGGACCTTAGCGGCTTCAAGACCCTGACCTTCTGGGTGCATGGCGGGGCCAAGGGCGGCCAGTCCCTGTCCGTGGTCGCCGTGGTCGGCGGCAAGGCCCTCACCGATCATTTCGTGCGCGTGGTTCCGCACGCCGGAACCTGGACCGAGGTCTCGGTGCCGATCGCCAAGCTGGGCGTTGGCGGCAAGGCGATCGACGGCCTGTGGATACAGAACGGCAGCGGCGAGGCGCTGGAGACCTTCTACGTCGATGACATTTCGCTCCAATAGGGAAGGCGGACCAATGAGGTCGCAATACGCTGGCGCCAGCCGCTTGGTTGGCCTTGGAACGGTGCTGGCCGCCGCGCTCCTGTCGGCCGGGACGTCCCGCGCCGAGGGGAGCCTGCTGGCGCCGGTATTCCAGGACCACGCCGTCCTCCAGCGCGGCGGACCGATCCCCCTGTGGGGCGAGGCGGCGCCGGGCTCGGCGGTCAGTGTGACCCTGGGCGGGGCGGCGGCCAAGGCGACCGCGGACGGTTCAGGCCACTGGATGGCGAGCCTGCCGGCGCCCGCGGCGGGTGGTCCTTACGAGCTGGCAGTGGAGGCCGGCGGGCAGTCCCAGCGCCTGAGCGACATCCTGGTCGGCGACGTGTGGCTGTGCTCGGGCCAGTCGAACATGGAAATGCCGGTGCGCCGGGTGATCGACGGCGAGACCGAGATCGCCAACTCGGCCAACGACCGCATCCGCCTGCTGAACGTCCCGCGCGCCAGCAGCGCCACGCCCCAGACCGCCTTCGCCGCGCCCACGCCGTGGCGGTTGGCGGGACCGGCCTCGGTGGGTGACTTCTCCGCCGCCTGCTTCTTCTTCGGCAAGGATATGCAGGCGGCCACGGGGGTTCCGCAGGGCCTGATCGCCTCCTCGTGGGGCGGCTCGATCATCCAGGACTGGATCAGCCGGCCGACGTTGACCCGGTCCGGCGGCTACGGCGAAGCGCTGGAGATCCTGGCCCAGCACGCCGCCGCGCCGCAGGCCGCCGAGGCGCGGTGGCAGGGGGTGATGGACCGATGGTGGCTGCGCCACGCGCCGCCCGCCCCGGGCAAGCCCTGGAGCGCCGGGGACTTCGACGACTCCGCCTGGCCGACCATCCGGCCGGTGAGCTTCTGGGAGGGGCTGGGCGTCGAGGCCCTGTCCAGCTTCGACGGTCAAGTGTGGTTCCGCACCACCATCCAGGTCACCGTCGCCCAGGCCAAACAGGGCGCGGTGCTGTGGCTTGGGCCGGTCGACGACATCGACAGCACCTGGATCAACGGCGCCTTCGTCGGTGGCGTCGAGGGCTGGGACACCGAGCGGGTCTACAAGATCGCGCCAGGCGTGCTGCGGCCGGGGGTGAACCACCTGGCGGTCCGGGTCATGGACACCGGCGGCGGCGGCGGCATGTGGGGGGCTCCGGACAAGCGCGGGCTGCGATTTGCCGATGGCGGCTTTGCGCCGGTGGATCCGGTCTGGCGCTACCGCATCGCCCAGCCGCTCGGCGAGACCGGCCCGCCGCCCCACGCGCCCTGGATCCCCGCCAGCGGCCTGACCACCCTCTACAACGGCATGATCGCCCCCATCGGTCCCTACGGCCTGCGCGGCGTCACCTGGTACCAGGGCGAAGCGAATGTCGGCGAACCGAAGGAATATGCCCGCCTGTTGCCGGCGCTGATCGCCGACTGGCGCGGCCGGTTCGGCCCCGACCTGTCGTTCCTGGTGGTGCAACTGGCCAACTTCGGTCCGGCGTCCAGCCATCCGACGGACTCCGCCTGGGCGGCCTTGCGGGAGGTGCAGCGCCGCACGGTGGCGGCCGACCCCCACGCCGGCCTGGCCGTGGCCATCGACCTTGGCGAGCGCAGCAACATCCACCCCACCAACAAGCAGGAGGTGGGACGGCGGCTGTCGCTGCAGGCGCGGCGGTTGGCGGGCGAGGCGATCGTCGCCTCCGGACCGGCGCCCCTGGCGGCCCATCGCGACGGTGGCCGGGTGATCGTCAGCTTCGACAGCAACCTGGTGGTCTTTGGCGACGCGCGGCCGATCGGGTTCGAGGTTTGTGACGCCGGCGGCGGCTGCCGCTTTGCCGACGCCGCGGTCGACGGGTCGCGGGTTGTCCTGAGCGTTCCCGACGCGGCGGCGGTAGCGAAGGTCCGCTTCGGCTGGGCCGACAGTCCGGTCAGCAACCTCTACAACGCCAAGAACCTGCCGGCCGCGCCGTTCGAGCTGCCGGTGGAGTAGGCCGCCTTACGGCTCGATCTTCACCACCACGACGCCGTGGGAAGGGACAGTCGCCGCGAAGCGGGCGGCAGCCCTGGCGACGGTCTGGCCGCGCCACAGGTCGCGCACGCTGGCGGTCAGGTGGGCGGGATAGCCGAGGGCTTCCCAGTCCACCGCCACGGTGCGTTCGGCCTTGCCCCGGTTGAGCAGCACCACCGCCCGTCCGCCGCCGGCCAGGGGCCTGGCCCAAACCTCGGTGTCGCCGTCCTTGGCCACGCGCCGGCCCTGGACGCCCAAGGGGTCCTGGTCGATGGCGATGATCTCGCGGTTGGTGAGGATGGCCCGGGTGTCCGGCGACATGGCGGCCAGGTCGTTGCCGGCGATCAGGGGCGCGGCGAGGATCGCCCACAGGCTGAAGTGGGCGCGGTACTCCTCGGCGGTCATGCCGCCGTTGCCGACCTCCAGCATATCCGGGTCGTTCCAGTGCCCCGGCCCGGCGAAGGCCTCCAGCCCCGCCTGCAGGTCGAGGATGTTCATCACTCCGAAGCTGTAGGTCCGCCGGCCCTCCCAGGCGTCGTAGATGTCGCCGGTGGTGCGCCACAGGTTGCCGATGTTGGTCGCCCATAGCCAGGGCTTGGCCGTGCCCCACTCGCAGATGCTGAGCACAATGGGCCGGCCGGAGGCGCGCAGGGCGTCGCTCATGGTCTCGTAGGCGGCGTGGGCGTCCAGGCTGGTGGTGTCGCACCAGTCGTACTTCAGATAGTCGACGCCCCAGGAGGCGTATTGGCGCGCGTCCTGGTACTCGTGGCCGCGGCTGCCGGGCCGGCCGGCGCAGGTCTTGGCGCCCGCGTCGGAATAGATGCCGAATTTCAGGCCCTTGGCGTGGATGTAGTCGGCTAGCGCCTTGATCCCTGAGGGGAACCGCTTGGGGTCCGGCTGGATGTCGCCGGCGGCGTCGCGCTGGCCGTGCCAGCAGTCGTCGATGACCACGTACTGATAGCCGGCGTCCTTCATGCCCGAGGCGACCAGGGCGTCGGCGGCGCCGCGGATCACCTGTTCGTTGATCTCGCAGCCGAAGCGGTTCCAGGAATTCCAGCCCATGGGCGGAGTCAGGGCCAGGCCGTTGGGTGTGCGAGCGGGCGCGGGAGTGTCCTCCGCCCACGCCGCCGTTCCCGCCAGGCTGGCCAGGAGCAGGCTAAGGGCGACGGCGATAGCCTTGGTCATGGCGGGTCTCCCAGGCGCCAGGCGGGTCAGGCCAGTCCGGGGCCGATGATCTTGAAAGCGGGGGTGGCGACGGCGGGGCGCCGGGAGGGCAGGTGGAGGATCAGGCCGTCTGGCGTCTGGTCGAAAGCCAGGGCGCCGGCTCCCAGCAGTTCCACCCGGCTGACCTCCCTCCCGTTCAAGGAGGGGGCGGCCAGGGAGCGGATGGTCAGGGTGTCGGCGGCGGGCCATTCCAGGCCCAGGGCATAGAGCGCGCCGTCCTTGGTGGTGAAGCGGATGTCGTCGGCGGTGAACGCCTTGGCCGCGCCCTCGCTGAACGCGCCCTCGGCCAGTTTCGTCGGTCCTTCGCCGAAGCGCGTCCAGGGCCGGCTACCGAAGATGGCCTCGCCGTTCACACCCATCCAGGCGGCGAGGTCGGCCAGGATCGCCTGTTCGTCGGTATCGATGGAGCCGTCGCCGCGCAGGGGGATGCTGAGCAGCAGGTTGCCGTTCTTGCTGACCACGTCGGCCAGCCGCTGCACCACCGACTTGGCGCTCTTGTAGCCGTGACGCTCGAAGAGAGCGCGGTCGTAGTGCCAGTTGCCGATGCAGGTGCAGGTCTGCCACGGCTCGGTGCGCAAGCCGTCGGCGAAGCCCCGCTCGATGTCTTCCACCACGCCGCGGCGCTGCTGGAGCGACAGCTTCTTGGCGGTGACCACGGCCTCGAGGGCGCCGCCATGCCAGGCGCGGCTGGCGTTGTAGAAATAGGCGGTCATGTCGAGGCCCGCCTGGCCCAGGGGCAATCCGGTGTTGTCGAAGTAGATGAAGTCGGGACGGTGCTGGTCGATCAGGTCGCGGCAGCGCGCCGACCACTGGCGGGCGAAGGCGGGGTTGTGCGGCGGCGGCGTCTCCAGCCACTGGCCGTCGTGGGCGTCATGCCAGGCGTTCATCGCCGCGATGCTGGTCAGGCCGCCCGGCGCCACCAGGCTGGGGCCGGTGTAGAGCTCCTGCGGATCCAGGCCCTGCCACCACTTGCCCACGCCGTCGGCCTTGGTCAGCCGATAGGCGTCGTAGCGGACCCCGGCCAGCGGTCCTTCGGCGTCGTAGCCATAGGCTGTCTGCCACCAGTGCCAGGCATGGGCGGAGTGGTTGCTGACGCCGAAACGCAGGCCCTCGCGGCGGGCGATCTTGGCCCATGTCCCGATGATGTCGCGCTTGGGGCCGACGTTGAGGGTGTTCCAGGCGTGGTGGCGCGAGGCGTAGGTGTCGAGGTTGTCGTGGTGGTTGGCCAGGGCGACGAAGTAGCGGGCGCCGGCGGCCTTGTAGAGCGAGATCAGGGTTTCCGGATCCCACGCCTGTGCCTTCCACAGGTTCTCGATCTCCATGAAGCCGACGCGGGACGGGTGGCCGTAGGTCTTGAGGTGGTGGTCGTAGAAAGGGTTGCCCTGGACGTACATCAGCCGGCCGTACCAGTCGCCGAACTCAGGCACGCACTGGGCGCTCCAGTGGGCCCAGATGCCGAACTTGGCGTCGCGGAACCAGTCGGGGGCCTGGTAGCCGTCCGACAGGGACTCCCAGGTGGGCTGGAAGGCGTGGCCCGGCGGGTGAGCGCCGGCGATCAGGGGCCCTGGCGCCGCCATCGCGGCCAGGGCGCCGCCGCCGTGCAGAATCTGGCGGCGGGAGGGTCTCATTTGGCGGTGGGCAGGCAGGTGGCGTCGACCGGATCGGCCGACAGCCGGACGGCCTTCAGCGTCAGGGTCAGCTTGCCGCCGGTGCGGATGGCGAAGGGCCGCGTCACCTTGGCCAGATCCGCCCCGGCGCCCCGGAAACAGCTCAGCTTGACCTTCAGCGTCCGCCATTCGCCTACCGGCGCGACGGCTAGCACGCCGCCCAGGTCGAGCGCTCCGGCCCCCACCGCCAGGCGCACCGGCGCCGTGGCGGCCTGGTCGAGGCGGTAGTCGATGAGCAGGGAGACATCGCCGTTGGCCTGGCGGGTGACGTCGATGCTGGGGCCGGCCAGGGCGACCTCGGCCTCGCCCTCGCCGGTCCAGGTCAGCTGGCGTCCGGCTTCCTGCACGCCGCCGGCGTCCACGGGGCGGATCGTGACACCCGGGGTGGTGGCGAAGGCCCACGGGGCCGGGGTGCGGCCGCTGACGAAATACTTGTCGAAATTATAGGCCGAGGCGTCGACGCCGGAGACCTCCGACAGGGCCGGCACGGTCACATGGTCGGCGTAGGTGAGGCCATAGCCGAAGGCGAACAGCGGGTCATAGCCGGCCTGGCCGACGTTCAGCCGCGTCTGGTCGGCGCGCCGGGGCCAGGAGTAGGAGAGCTTGCCGTGGAAATCGTTGCGCGGCTTGCCGGCAGCGTCGCCGATCAATACGTCGGCCACGCCGGCGCCCTCCGAGCCCGGGAACCAGGCGGCGACGAAGGCGTCCGAGGCGTTGACCTCCGGGTTCACCCACAGGGGGCGGCCGGAGAGGAAGACAGACACCACCGGCACACCCTGGGCCTTGAGCTTGCGCAGCAGGGCCAGGTCCTGTTTGTCATTGGCCTGGTATTCCAGCGTGCCGAGGTCGCCCTGGAACTCCGCGTAGGGGGTCTCGCCGAACACCACCACGGCGACGTCGGGCTTGACGGAGAACTGGCCGTCGGCGCTGAGCTCCGCCGAGCCGCCGGCGGCGGTGGCTGCCTCCCGCACGCCGGCGTAGATCGACTGGGCGTTGGGGAAGTCGCTGTTGCGGTTGCCCGTGCCCTGCCAGGACAGGGTCCAGCCGCCGGACTGGCGGCCTATGTCGTCCGCCGCCGCTCCGACCACCAGGATGTGGGCGGCGCCCTTGATCGGCAGCACGCCGTCGTTCTTGAGCAGGACCAGCGACTCCCGCACCGCCTGGCGGGCCAGGGCGCGGTGGTCCGGCGCGCCGATCACCCCGGCGCGGCCTTCCCAGGGCCTGGCCGTGTCGAACAGGCCGAGCTTGACCTTAACCCGCAGGATGCGGCGCACCGCGTCGTCGATCCGGGCCATGGGGATGGTCCCGTCCCGCGCCTGGGCCAGGGTGTTGGCGTAGAGGCCCTTCCAGCTGTCGGGCGCCATGACCATGTCGAGGCCGGCGTTGATCGCTGCGGGGCAGTTTTCGGTGGTGCAGCCTGGGATCTGGCCCTGGCCGTTCCAGTCGCCGACGATGAAGCCGTCGAAGCCGAACCGGCCCTTCAGGACGCCGGTGAGCAGGCTTTTGTTGCCGTGCATCTTGACGCCCTGCCAGCTGGAGAAGGAGGCCATCACGGTCATGGCGCCGGCGTTGACCGCAGCGGGATAGCCCTGGGCGTGCAGGCGGATCAGGTCCTGCTCGCTGACGTCGGTGTCGCCCTGGTCGGCGCCGTTGGTGGTGCCGCCGTCGCCCAGGAAGTGCTTGGGCGAGGCCGCCACGTGGCCGGCCTGCAGGACGTGGCCGGCGCCGGGCGGGCCCTGCAGGCCGAGGATCATCTGGCCGGCGTAAGCGCGGACCACGTCCGGGCTTTCGGAATAGCCCTCGTAGGTGCGGCCCCAGCGGTCGTCCTGCGGCGTCGCCAGGGTCGGGCCGAAGGCCCAGTCGATGCCGGCGGCGGCGGTTTCCTGGGCGGTGGCTTCGCCGATGCGCCGGATCAGAGCCGGGTCGCGCGTGGCGCCCAGCGCGATGTTGTGGGGAAACAGGGTGGCGCCGACGACGTTGTTGTCGCCGTGCACGGCGTCGATGCCGAACATCACCGGGATCGGCGTGTGGCCGGGGCGGGCCTCCAGGGAGACGGCGCGGAAGGCGCGGGCGGTGTCGATCCAGGGCCCGGTGGGGGAGCGGTCGTCGTGTCCGAGCGGCGGCGAGCTGCCGCCGGCCAGGATCGAGCCCAGGGGGTAGGTGCGCAGGTCCTGGGGCGTGACGCTGCCGATGTCGCCCTGGATCAGCTGCCCGACCTTTTCTTCGAGGCTCATCTTGGCCATCAGCTTGGTGACGAAGGCCTCGGTCCTGGCGTCGACGAGACCGGTGCTGTGCGCCTTGGGCCAGAGG
>DASVMY010000345.1:0-15432 GCA_036384135.1 Caulobacteraceae bacterium
CCGAAATAGCCGCTCCCCCAATGCCCCACTCCACCCCACACCCCGGCTCACCCCGACGTGCGTCGGGGTGAGCGGGTGTGTGGGGGGGTGCGCGGACCCGTTCGTGTCGTTCGTGTCGTTCGTGGACAAAACCTTTCGCCCCGTCCGCGTCCCCGGGGCTTCACCGGACTCCCCCACCCTGATCGCTGCGCGATCTGTCCCCACAAGGGGGAGGGAGGGAAAAACCGGGCCTGCTTCCCCCGTCGTCGGCATCGGTCTAGCCGCCGACGGCTCCCTCTGCTATGGGGCGGCCATGCGAACGGTCTGGACGAGCCCGCGAATTAACCGCCCGGCGTGACGCCGCCGGGAGAGATTCCAGCGCGCGCCGGGTGTCCATAAGAACCCATTTTTCCCGGCCATCGAAGCGCCCGCCGCGGCGTCGGGGCCGTCTTCCTGCTGGAACGCTCATGCCCGATACCGAGACCACCCCCGATACCGTGAAGACTGGCGACGCCGAGAAACCCGCCCGCGACTACCGCGAGACCGTCTTCCTTCCCGATACGCCCTTCCCCATGCGCGCCGGCCTGCCGCAGCTGGAGCCGCGCATCCTGGACGCCTGGGGCGACCTCTATGGCAAGATACGCGCCGACCGCCAGGCCAAGGGCGCGCCGCTCTATGTGCTGCACGACGGCCCCCCCTACGCCAACGGCGCCATCCACATCGGCCATGCGCTGAACAAGCTGTTGAAGGACTTCGTGGTCCGCTCGCGCTTCGCCATGGGCTACGACGTCGACTATGTGCCCGGCTGGGACTGCCACGGCCTGCCCATCGAGTGGAAGATCGAGGAGGAGTTCCGCGCCAAGGGCCGGCGCAAGGACGAGGTCTCCAAGGCCGAGTTCCGCGCCCGCTGCCGGCAATACGCCGCCGGCTGGATCGCCGAGCAGTCGCGGGAGTTCAAGCGCCTGGGCGTGCTCGGCGACTGGGAAAACCGCTACGCCACCATGGATTTTTCGTCCGAGGCGGCCATTGTGCGCGAGTTCCACAAGTTCATCGCCTCGGGCCAGCTCTATCGCGGCTCCAAGCCGGTGATGTGGAGCCCGGTGGAACGCACCGCCCTGGCCGACGCCGAGGTGGAGTACCACGACCACGTCAGCCCCACGATCTGGGTGAAGTTCCCGGTGGTGGAGGGTTCCGACGCCGCCGTCGGCGCCAGCGTGGTGATCTGGACCACCACCCCCTGGACCATCCCCGCCAACCGCGCGGTCTCCTACAATCCCGACATCGCCTATGCGGTCTATCGCGTGGAAGCCATGGAGCAGGGCCTGGCCTTCGAGCCCTGGGCCAAGCCCGGCGACCGGCTGATCGTGGCCGAGAAACTGGCGGCCGAAGTGTTCGCGGCGGCCAAGATCGCCAAGGCCTTCAAGGTCGAGAACGTCGACTGCCAGGGCATGGTCCTGGCCCATCCCCTGGCCAACCTGGACCACGGCTACCAGTTCCAGGTCCCGATGCTGGCCGGCGACCACGTCACCGACGAGGCGGGCACGGGCTTCGTCCACACCGCGCCTGGCCACGGCGCCGACGACTATCAGGTCTGGCTGGCCCACGGTCATCGCGAGATCCCCGAGACCGTTGACGAGGACGGCGCCTACTATCCGCACGTGCCCCTGTTCGCCGGCCTCAAGGTGCTGGAGACCGAAGGCAAGAAGGCCGGCAAGTTCGGCCCGGCCAACGGCGCGGTGATGGACAGGCTGATCGAGGCGGGGACCCTGCTGGCCCGCGGCCGGGTGGAGCATTCCTATCCCCATTCCTGGCGCTCCAAGGCGCCGGTGATCTTCCGCAACACCCCGCAGTGGTTCATCCGCATGGACACGCCGCTGGACGGTCCCATCCACGGCGGCAAGACCCTGCGCGAAACAGCCCTGGCCGCCATCGACGCCACCGCCTTCTATCCGGAGGCCGGGCGCACCCGCATCCGCTCCATGGTCGAGGGGCGCCCCGACTGGCTGATCAGCCGCCAGCGCGCCTGGGGCTCGCCCCTGGCCATGTTCGTGGACAAGGTCACCGGCCAGCCGCTGCACGACGACCAGGTCAACGACCGCATCGCCGGCCTGATCGCCGAGGAGGGGGCCGACGCCTGGTTCACCCGTCCCGACCGCGACTTCCTGGGCAACC
Source organism: Caulobacteraceae bacterium (assembly GCA_036384135.1). Lineage (GTDB taxonomy): Bacteria > Pseudomonadota > Alphaproteobacteria > Caulobacterales > Caulobacteraceae > Acaudatibacter. Next base: position 2,152 of record DASVMY010000345.1, read on the forward strand.
ACGATGCCGACCGCTACGAAAAGGTCGAGGATATCCTGGATGTCTGGTTCGACAGCGGCTCGACCCACGCCTTCACCCTGGAGAAACGCGAACACACCCGCTGGCCCGCCGACCTCTATCTGGAAGGCTCCGATCAGCACCGCGGCTGGTTCCAGTCCTCGCTGCTGGAAAGCTCCGCCACCCGGGGCCGCGCGCCCTACAACGGGGTGATGACCCACGGCATGACCCTGACCGAGGGGGGCGAGAAGATGTCCAAGTCCCTGGGCAACGCCGTCGAACCCCAGGACGTGACCAAGCAGAGCGGGGCGGAGATCCTGCGCCTGTGGGCCGGGCTGGTGGACTATTCCGAGGACCAGCGGATCGGCAAGACCGTCCTGCAGACCACCATCGACGCCTACCGCAAGCTGCGCAACACCGTCCGCTACCTGCTGGGCGCGCTCGGCGGTTTCGAGGAGGCCGAGCGGCTGGATCATGGCCAGATGCCTCCCCTGGAACGGTTCATCCTGCACCGGCTGTGGCAGCTCGACGCCCAGGTCCGCGACGCCTACGCCGCCTATGACTTCGCCGGGGTGATCCGGCCCGTGGCCGACTTCTGCTCCAACGACCTGTCGTCCCTGTTCTTCGATATCCGCCGCGATGTCCTCTATTGCGACCAGCCGGGCAGTTTGCGCCGGCGCGCCGCGCGCACGGTGATGGACCTGGTGTTCGAGCGCCTGACCATCTGGCTCTCGCCGATCATGCCCTTCACCACCGAAGAGGCCTGGGGAACCCGGTTCCCGGACGGCGGCTCCAACAGCCTGCGCGTCTTCCCCAAGACCCCGGCCGCCTGGCGGGACCAGGCCGAGGCGGAGCGCTGGGCCAAGGTCGACGCCGTCACCCGCGTGGTCACCGGCGCCCTGGAGATCGAGCGGCGGGAAAAGCGCATCGGCGGCGCCCTGGAGGCGGCCCCGCGCGTGCACGTGGCCGACCCGGACCTGATCGCCGCCTTCGAGGGCCTGGACGCCGCCGAGGTGTTCCGCACCAGCCAGGCGGCCCTGGTCGCCGGCGCGGGCCCGGCGGAGGCCTTTGGTCTGGACGACGTCGCCGGCGTGTCTGTGCAGCCCCTGAAAGCCGAAGGCCGAAAATGCGCCCGCTCCTGGCGCATCCTGCCGGAGGTCGGCTCCGACCCGCGCTATCCGGACCTGTCCCTGCGCGACGCCGACGCCGTGGCCGCCTGGGACGCGGCCCACGCATGAAGCTCCGCCCCCCCGCCGCGATCGCCTATGGCCTCGCCGTCGCCGTCATCGTCGTCGACCAATTGGTCAAGAGCTGGATCCTGAACGGGCTGCAGCTTGGCGACGGGCGGATCGTGCCGATCTTTGGCCCGCTTCAGTTCAGCCTGGTGCGCAACCAGGGTGTCAGCTTCGGCCTCTTTCAGGGTTCGGACGCTGGCCGCTGGATTCTGACCGGTTTTTCGCTGGTGGTTTCCATCGGCCTGGCGGTCTGGGCGCTGCGGCTGGACAAGCGGCTGACCGGCCTGGCGGTGGGTTTCGTGATCGGCGGGGCGCTCGGCAACATGATCGACCGCATCCGTTATGGCTCGGTGGTGGACTTCGTCGACGTCACCCGCACGCACGTCTTCCCCTGGGTGTTCAATGTCGCCGACAGCGCCATCACCGTGGGTGTGATCTTGCTGCTGGCCGAGAGTCTTCTGGCGCCGAAGACGGCCGCGACCTGATGGACATTGCCGGGCCGGCCCGGAATGGAGTATCGACACTGAGTTTGGGCCGGGGCGGCCAATTGGGAGCGGATCACCGATGAGTTTCAACCGCGCTGTTGCGGCAATCCTCCTGATCGGAGCCGGCGGCCTTGCCGGTTGCCAGTCGACTCAGGCGGCGCTCGGCATGACCAAGGTGACGCCTGACGAATTCCGTGTGGTAACCAAGGCGCCGCTGGTGCTGCCGCCCGACTACTCCCTGCGCCCGCCGGCGCCGGGCGAGCCGCGGCCGCAGGAACTGCAGCCGGAAAGCGCCGCGCGCACCGCCCTGCTGGGCCAGCGCGAGGGCGAGGTCCGCTCCGATGGCGAAAAGCTGCTGGTCACCCGCGCCGGGTCCGACAAGGCCGACCCGCTGATCCGCTATGTGGTGGATGATGAGTTCGGCGACCTGTCGCACAAGGACAAAAGCTTCGCGGACTTCGTGATGTTCTGGCGCAAGGGCCAGCCGGCGACGCCGGCGAGGGTGACCGCCGACCCGGCCGCCAACACGCCCAACAACATCGACGCCGCCGCCGAGGACGCCCGTATCAAGGCGCTCACCGGCGACAAGCCCGTGATCATCTCCCGGGCCAAGTCGACGAAGATCAAGCTCCCGGGTCTGTAATCGGCGCCCGGGGCGCGCCGCGCTGGCGCTGGTCCCGGATCTGATCTCGTATCTGGGCTTGGCGGGCGAGGTCGAAGGACTGCACCCCGCGCCATCCCCGCGCCGCCACCGGCAGCTCCGAGATCGGGGCCGCCTCGCGCGTGGCCTTCAGGGCGCAGACGAAGGCGTCGCGCCAGGTGCGCACGTCGCTGCTGCGCACCCCGTCCATCAGGCTCCGCCAGCGGTCGATCCGCTCGGTCCTGGGCATGGTCAGGGCGCGCTTGAGGGCCTCGGCCATCTCTTCGTGGCTGAAGGGATTGACGATCACCGCCTCGGTCATCTGCCGCGCCGCGCCGGCGAAGCGCGACAGCACCAGCACGCCGGGATCGTCCGGGTCCTGGGCGGCGACATATTCCTTGGCCACCAGGTTCATGCCGTCGCGCAGGGGCGTCACCAGCCCGACCCTGGCGGCGCGGTAGACCCCCGCCAGCTCGTCACGGCGGTAGTTGCGGTTGACGAAGCGCACCGGCGAAAAGTCCATGTCGCCATAGACCGAGTTGATCCGCCCGGTGAGGGCGTCGAGCTTGGTGCGGATGTCCTGATAGGCCTCGACCTCGCCGCGGGAGGTGGGCGCCACCTGCAGGTACAGCACCTTGCCGCGCTGGCCGGGGTTGTCCTCAAGGAAGCGCTCGAAGCCCAGCAGCCGCTCTTCGAGGCCCTTGGAATAGTCCAGGCGCTCGACGCCGACGACCATGCTGCGGAAGGCGGCGTGGGCGGCCATGCGGTCGTAGGTCTGGGCGGCGATGTCGGAAGCCGCCAGCTCGGCGAAGGTCTCCACGTCCAGGCCGATGGGGAAGACCTTGGCGCGCATGGTCTTGCCAAAGGCCTGCAGCCGCCCGTCCCGCGCCCAGGTCCCGGCCGCCTCGCCCAGCACATAGGACTCGAAGGCCCACAGCCATTCGTCGGTCTGGAACCCCACCAGGTCATAGTCGAACATCGCCTCCACCAGGGCCCGGTGGCGGGGCAGGGTGGTCAGCAGCTGGGGCGCCGGCCAGGGGATGTGCAGGAAGAAGCCGATGGGATTGGTCACCCCCAGGCGGCGCAGCTCCCGCGCCAGGGGGAACAGGTGGTAGTCGTGCACCCAGATCAGGTCGCCCGGCTCGATCAGCGGCGCCAGGCTTTCGGCGAAGCGGCGGTTCACCCGGTCGTAGCCCTCGCCGAAGGAGCGGTCGTAGGCGGTCAGGTCGATGCGGTAGTGGAACAGGGGCCAGAGCGTGCCGTTGGCGTAGCCGTTGTAGTATTCTTGGTAGTCAGCCTCCTCCAGATCGACGGTCATCACCGTCACGTCGTCGACGCAGGCGCTCTTCACCTCGCCGGTGAAGGCGGGGGCGGTCTGGCCGCTCCAGCCGAACCAGAATCCGGAATATTCGCGCAGGGCCGCCGCGATGGCCACCGCCAGGCCGCCCGCCGGCGCTTCCCCGCGCTTCTCCGGCGGATTGACCCGATTGGACACCACGATCAGCCGGCTCATCGCACAGCGCTCCACGGCCGGCTCAACAGCACGGCGCAATTGATCAGACCAACTAGCGAATAGGTCTGGGGATAGTTCCCCCAGAGGGTTCCGTCGGTCAGGCTGACGTCCTCGGACAGCAGCCCCGAATGGGTCCGCCTGGCCAGCATCTCCTCGAACAACCGGCGGGCCTGTTCGGTTTCCCCGATCAGGTGCAGCCCCTCGATGAACCAGAAGGTGCAGAAATTAAACGCGGTTTCCGGCGCCCCGAAGTCGTCGGGCAGGTCGTAGCGTAGCATATTGGAGCCACGGCGAAGATGCTTTTCAATCGCCTTAAGCGTGTCACGGTTGCGCGGGTCGTCGGGCTTGAGAAAGCGCAGGTCCACCAGTTGGGTCAGGCTGGCGTCCAGTTCCTCGCCGCCGAAGGTGGCCGCGAAGTGGCCGGTCTTGCCGTTCCACGCCTCCGCTTCGATCGCCGCGCGGATCATCTGGGCGCGGTCGTTCCACAGCTTGGCGCGGGTGTTCAGCCCCAGTTTCTCCGCGGCGTTGCCCAGCCGGTCGCAGGCGGCCCAGCACATGGCGGCCGAATAGGTGTGCACCGAGGCGCGGGTGCGCAGCTCCCAGAGCCCGGCGTCGGGGGTGTTGTAGACGGCGAAGGCGCGTTCCCCCACCGCCTCCAGGTTTACGAAGTCCACGTGGTTGGCCGGCCGCAGCAGGCGTTCGTCGAAGAAGGCCTGGACGTTGGAGAGCACGATCTGGCCGTAAACGTCGTGCTGGATGTGCTCATAGGCCTGGTTGCCGACCCGCACCGGGCCCATGCCGCGATAGCCGCTCAGGGACTCGGCCACCCGTTCGGTGAGCGCCTGTTCGTAGCCCACGCCCCAGACCGGCTGGATGTGGCCGCCTCCGGCCATGTCGACGATGTTGCGCAGGTAGCCCAGGTAGTTCTCCAGGATGTCCACCGCGCCCAGCCGGTTGAGGGCCTGGACCGTGTAGTAGGCGTCCCGGATCCAGCAGTAGCGGTAGTCCCAGTTGCGGCCGCTGCCCGGCGCCTCCGGGATCGAGGTGGTCATCGCCGCCACGATGGCGCCGGTTTCCTCATAGGCGCAGAGCTTCAGGGTGATTGCCGAGCGGATCACCGCCTCCTGGTAGTCCAGGGGGACGGCCAGGGTGCGCACCCATTCGCGCCAATAGGCGGCGGTGTCGGTGAGCATGCCGGTGGCCACCGCCAGCGCCTCGCCCTGGAACGGTTCATCAGGACCGAGGAAGAGGGCGATGGATTCTTCCAGCCGGAAGGTGCGCTCCTCGAGGATGTGGGTCACCGCGACATTGGTGGTCAGGCGCAGGGTGACGTCCTGGCCCACGTAGCGGATGTGGTGCGAGCCGTTGGTCGCCTCCGCCCGCCGCGCGCCCCAGTCGGCCGTGGGGCGCATGCGGATGGTGATCCGGGGGGCGCCGGTCAGGGGCCGCACCAGCCGGATGAAGCTCGTCGGCCGATAGAAACGGCCGTAAAGCCTGAAGCGCGGGGCGAAATCGATGATCTCGAAAGCGCCGCCGGCCGGGTCGGTGACCTCGGTGCGCAAGATCGGGGTGTTGCGCAGGTAGGACTGCCGCGCCTTGGAGCCCGGGGCGCCCTCGACGGACCAGAACCCCGCGGCGTCGGGGTCCGGATACTGGCGCCCGTCGAGCAGGGCCGAGAAGAAGGGATCGGCGTCCACCCGCGGCAGGCAGCTCCAGAGGAAGCGGCCTTCGCGGTCGATCAGGGCGCTGACGGCGCAGTTGCCGATGGGGGCCAGATCGAGGTTCGGCGTTTCGAGCCCCGGCGTTTCGACGTCGGCCGCCTCAAGCTTGGGCTTCGCGCGTCTGGGCTTTTCGAGGTTGAGCGTCATGCCGCGCGGCTCGCGGAGGAGAACCAGCCCAGGGCCGCGGTGACGTCATCCAGGCCGTAGAGGGCGGCGGTGGGCCGGCGGGGGCCGACCACCACGCCGAATCCGCCGAGCCGGGCGGCGGCCTCGAAGCCGTGCTCGTCGGTGAGGTCGTCGCCGATGAACACCGGGACGAAGCCGGCGAAGGGCGCCTCGGCCATGAAGGCGATCACGGCGTCGCCCTTGTCGGGCCCCGGCGCGCGCAGCTCGATCACCATGTCGCCCTGCTGCACACAGAGGTCATGGACGACGGCCAGGCGCCGTACGATGTCCTGGCAGGCCTCGGCCGCCCCGGGCGAACGGCGGTAGTGCAAGGCCAGCGCCGGGCCCTTGTCCTCCAGGAGCAGGCCGCGGTCGGCGTGAACAAAGGCCTCCAGCGCCTCGCGGGCGTCGTCCAGGGCCGGGGGCCGCGCCGCGCCGTAGACGACGCCGTCCGCCGAGCGCCGGACCAGGCCATGGGCGGCGGAGAGCGCGACGACGTCATGCTCCAGGATCCGGTCGAGGTCATCCAGCCCTCGGCCGCTGACCACCGCCAGCCGGCCTTGCAGGCTCACCTGCAGCCGCGCCAGCAGGCGCCGGCGCCCGGCGTCGGGTTTCACCAGGCCAGGCTTCTCCTGCAGCGGCGCCAGGGTGCCGTCCAGGTCGGTGAACAGGGCGATCTGTTCCGCCCGCAAGTGGGGCGGCGCCGGAAGATTGGCTCGCGCTTCGGCGGACATCGGACTCACATGCATCGACAAAACTCGCACCCCTCCGGTGGCGCCGGCTTAACGCACAGCTTCAGCATTCGATCCTGACCTTAGGGCCTGACCTTCGGGCCGACCCTCGTGCTCAGCCTTCAAGAACCACGGCCACGGGCGGGCCGCTGGCCTGCCTGGGCGTCACCGCGATGGCGTCGCCCAGGCGCTGGACGACGATGTCGATGCAGCTTTCGCCGACGTTAAGGCCGCTGAGCGACAGCTCATTGACGCCTGGCGGCAAATCCGGCCGCGACAGCCGCACCTCGCGGCGCCGGGCGTCGATGGAAAGGCCCAGGCACGCCTGCAGCATCATGAACCCCGAACCCGCCGCCCAGGCTTGGGGCAGGCAGGCCACCGGATAGGCGATGGGCGGTTCGCCCCGCTCACGGGCGAACCCGCACAGCAGCTCGGGCATGCGCATGTCGAAGTTTCGGCCCGCCTCGAACAGGTCGCTCAGCACCTTGGCGACGCCGCTGCGTTCGCCGTAGCGGGCCATGCCGGCCAGGACCACGCCCGTATCGTGCGGCCATACCGAGCCGTTGTGGTAGGACATCGGATTGAAACGCGGCGAGCCCTTGGCCAGGGTCCGCACCCCCCAGCCGGAATCGAAATCAGGCGACAGCAGCCGCCGGGTCACCATCGCCGCCCGCTCCGCGGAGGGCAGGCCGACGAACAGCAGGTGGCCGGGATTGGAGGTGTGCGGCTCGCAGGCCTTGCCCTCGCCGTCCAGGGCAATGGCGTAGAAGCCCTGGTCGGCCATCCAGAACTTGGCTTCGACGGCCTGGCGCATGGCCTCCGCCCGCGCGCCCCAGGCCAGGGCGCCGGGCTCCCCCAGCTCCGCCGCCATGGCCGCCATCGCCCGCCAGGCGGCGAAGGCGTAACCCTGGACCTCCACCAAGGCCACCGGCCCGGCGGGGAAACGGCCGTCGGCGTGAAAGACGCTGTCCTCGGAGTCCTTCCAGCCCTGGTTGGCCAGGCCGGTGTCGGCGCCGCGGGCGTAGCTGATGAAGCCGTCGCGGTTGGCCTCGCCGTTGGCCTCCAGCCAGCCGATGGCGGCCTTGAGCGCCGGCCACAGGACGCGGATCAGGGCCAGATCGCCGGTTCGCTCCAGGTAGGCGCCGGCCAGGGCGACGAACAGCGGCGTCGTGTCCACCCCACCGTAGTACTGGCCGAAGGGGATTTCCTTCAGCCGCGCCATCTCGCCGCGGCGGGCCTCGTGCATGATCTTGCCGGGGGCGGAATCGCGGAACGCCGACGCCTCAGTGGCCTGGTTGGCGGCTAGGAAGCTGAGCACCCCCCGCGCCAGGGACGGGTCCAGCCACAGCATCTGCCAGGCGGTGATGACGCCGTCGCGGCCGAAGGTGGTCGAGAACCAGGGAATGCCGGCGTAGGGATAGGGGCCGGTGGGAAGGTCGGTGGTCAGCAGGGCCACGTCCGCCCGGGACTGCTCGATCCAGGCCCCGAACGCGCCGTCCGGACAGCCGACGTCCGCCCCGCGCTGCTTGCGGTGCGCCACCGCGTCGCGCGCGTTCTTCAGCGCGGCGATGAACCGTTCCCGGCTGGGGGTCTCATCCGCGTTGGGTCCCGCCTCGACGAACAGGTCGAACCGCCGGCCGGGCGCCAGGGTCAGCATGAAATCCGCCCGCCGCTCGCTCATCCGCCAGGGCGGCTCGGAGAACCCCACCACCCCGCGCCGCTCCACGCCGTCCAGGCCCCCATAGACGAAGCTGACGTGCCGGCCGTTCAGCTGCGGCTCCAGCATCCGGCCGCGCGCGGAGCGCCTCAGGCCCCGCACCTCGAACATGTCGCGGAAGTCGGCGGCGTATTCGAAGGCGATGGGCAGCATCAGCTCGTCCAGGCCGAAGTTGGTCAGCCGCACCCGCTCCATCAGCCGGTCGTCCCACAGGCAGCGTTTGCGCTCCACGTGGATCACGCCCCGCGGCGTCGCCCGCCCGCCCACCGGCGGCAGGGCCATGTTGGCGCCGTGGAAGGTGAACACCGCATTGTCCCGCGACAGGCCGAAGCTCAGCCGCGAGGGCCGCTTGCCGCCGATCAGCAGGCGCAGCCGCGAGAGGATGCGGGTGTCGTCGTTGAACAGCCCGTCCGCGGCGCCCTCGATATCGCCGTGGGCGTCGGCCACCAGAAAGGTGTTCCCGGCCTTGAGCGACAGCAGGTCGGTGGGGTCGCTGGTGCGCGCCGCCTCGTCGGGCTCCAGCGCGGCGGGCCCGGTGTGCGCCCCAGACGGGGCCGTTTCCGAATGGCCATCCGGCGCCGTGGCCGTGTCGACCAGATCGTCCATGCCGGCGCCTCACGCGTAGGTGGCGAAGGACCTCTCTTCTTCGGGCGCCCTGACCACGGCGCCGTCCTCCGCCTCGATCGCCAGTTCCGGCGCATGGGGGCATTGCGCCAGACGGTCAGCATAGAGATCAAGATAGCCCCTCGCCATGGTCATTGCCGAGAAGCGCCGGTCGAAGCGGCGCCGCACCTCGCGCCGGTCCAGGGCGATGGCCCTGGGCACGGCCTCCACCGCCTCGTCGATGGTGGAGACGATGAATCCGGTGACGCCCTCGTCGATGACCTCTGGCGCCGAACCGCAGTTGAAGCCCACCACCGGCGTGCCGCAGGCCATGGCCTCGATCATCACCAGGCCGAAGGGTTCGGGCCAGTCGATGGGGAAGAGCAGGGCGCTGGCCCCGCCCAGGAACGCGGACTTCTGGGCGTCGCCGATCTCGCCGATGTATTCGATCAGCGGGTGGTCCAGCAGCGGCTCGATCTCTTCGCGGAAATAGGCCGCGTCTGCGGCGTCCACCTTGGCGGCGATCTTCAGGCGCAGGCCCAGACGCTTGGCGATCTCGATGGCCCGGTCGGGGCGTTTCTCCGGAGAGATCCGGCCCAGGAAGGCCAGATAGCCCTGGGGCGCCAGGCTCGGGCGGTAAAGCCCCTCCGGCATGCCGTGATAGACCGTGCCGGCCCAGTTGGCGAAGGGCAGGGCCAGGCGCTGGGAATCGGAGATCGAAACCAGCGGGAACTTCGGCCAGCAGCGGTAGACCTCCGGCAGGTCCTTCAGGTCCAGGCGCCCGTGCAGGGTGGTGATCGTCCGCGCCGCCATGTCCTCGAACAGGGGGAAGTGCGACATGTCGGTGTGGAAGTGGATGATGTCGAAGCGGTCGCGCTGGCGGCGCACCTCGCTGAGCATGGTCAGATGCGCGGCCAGGTCCGACTTCAACGGCGCGGGGTCCAGGCGGATCGCCTGGTCGCGCACGGCCACCAGCTCGGCCTTGGTCTGGGCCTCGGCGCTGGAGAACAGGGTGACCTCGTGGCCCATATCCACCAGGGCGTCGGTGAGGTGCGCCACGACACGCTCGGTGCCCCCATACAGCTTTGGCGGAACGGCTTCGTAGAGGGGGCTGACCTGTGCGATCTTCATCTACGGTGCTCCAAACAAACGAGGCCGACCCAGCTGAAGGGTTTCTCAGCGGGGTTTGGTTCCGGCGATCGCGGCAAAGATTTCACGCGCACGCCCCATCGCCGGCGTTTGCGGCGTCGGTTGCCTCACACAGAAACGCTTGTGGCGCGCAAAGGTTCGTTCCATTTGCGGGGCAGAGGCTTTAGGCCGCGGGAGCAGCACGATGACCATCGAAGAGATACTCGCCCTCTCGCCGGTGATGCCGGTGGTCACCATCGCCGATGCGGCCAAGGCCGTGCCCATGGCCCGCGCCCTGGTGGCCGGCGGCCTGCGCACCGTGGAGATCACCTTGCGCACCCCCGCGGCCCTGGCGGCGGTCGCGGCGATCGCGCGGGACGTGCCCGAGGCGGTGATCGGGGTGGGCACGGTGCTGTCGGCCAAGGACCTCAGGGACGCCGCCGAGGCCGGCGCGGCCTTCGCCATTTCGCCCGGTTCCACCCTGGCGCTGATGGACGCCGCCCGGCACGGCCCAATCCCGTACCTGCCCGCCATCGCCACCGCCGGCGAGCTGATGGCCGGCCTCGACCGGGGCTACACCGCGTTCAAGTTCTTCCCCGCCGCCTCGGCCGGCGGGGTCGGGGCGCTGAAAGCCTTCAGCGGTCCGTTCCCCGGCGTGCGCTTCTGCCCCACCGGCGGGATCAGCGCCGCCACCGCCCCGGACTACCTGGCCCTGCCCAATGTGCTCTGCGTCGGCGGTTCCTGGATCGCGCCGGAGAGCGCCATCGCCGCGGGCGATGTGGCGGCCATCGAACGGCTGGCGCGGGAGGCGTCGGCGCTGCGGCGGGCCTGAGGCCGCCTCTCCCTTTCCGTCACCCCGAAAAACACCCCTTGCAATCTGAACCATCTTAGATATATCTAACTGATCGATATATCTCGATACAGTCAGAAAGACACATATGTTCAGACACCACCACTATCACCACGACCGCGAGGCCCATGGCCCGCGCGACTTCGGCTTCCACGGCCGCGGCTTCGGCCGTCACCGGGGACACAGGGCCGAACGGATCTTCGAGCAGGGCGACCTGCGCTTCGTGATCCTGCGCCTCGTCGCCGAACAGCCGCGCCACGGCTACGAGATCATCAAGGCCATCGAGGAAAAGGTCGGCGGCGCCTACAGCCCCAGCCCCGGCGTGGTCTATCCGACCCTGACCCTGCTGGAAGAGCTGGGCTACGTCACCGTCGAGCCGGCGCCGGGCAACAAGCGGCTCTACACCATCACCGACCAGGGCCACGCGGCGCTGGCGGACCAGAAGCCGGCCGTCGACGCCATCTTCCGGCGGATGGAGGACGTCCACGCCCGCTTCGACGGGCCCTCGCCGCGCATCGCCCGCGCCATGGCCAATCTCGGCCGCGCCATCGGCCTGCGCATGGCTTCTGGTCCGGTGTCCGCCGATCAGCTCGACGTCATCGTCGCCGCCATCGACGAGGCGGCCGGCAAGGTCGAGAAAAACTAATTCAAAGGGAGGGGCCAGACTGGCCCTTCTAATTCTCTCCCGGACCTTTAGGTTGACGCGCCAAGAACGCATCCAAGCGTCAGGTGCTCAAGCTTTAGGGGCCGCGCGCTGCCGGGGAGACCAGCTTAGTGACTCATGCGATTCCGGAGGCCGACCTCGTCGCGGTGCGCCCCGAGGACGACCTGCCCAACGCCCGGCTGTCGAAGGGCGCGCTCAGCTGGTCGTTGTTCGAGGGTGTCCGCGACCCCTACGTGATCCTGATCACCATCTACATCTTCATGCCCTACGTCGCCTCGGTCGTGGTCGGCAATCCGGTCAAGGGCCAGGAGGTGATCTCCCAGTGGAGCCAGTACGCCGGCTGGGCGACCATGGCGACGGCGCCGTTCCTGGGCGCCTCCATCGACCAGATGGGGCGGCGCAAGACCTGGCTGGCCCTGACCGTGGGGCTGATGGTCCCGATGATGTTCGCCCTGTGGTGGACCAGGCCCGACCACACTGGCCTGTCGGTGACCGTCACCCTGCTGCTGACCACCCTGATCGGACTGCTGTTCTCCTACAGCGAGGTCCTGCACAACTCCCTGCTAGTCCGCGCCGCCGGTCTTGGCGGGGCGCACAAGGCCTCCAGCCTGGCCCTGGCGCTCGGCAACCTTTTCGCCCTGCTGGCGCTGGGCTTCACCGCCTGGGCCTTCGCCCTGCCGGGCAAGGTGCACTGGGGCTGGGTGCCCAGCGCGCCCCTGTTCGGCCTGGACCCGCTCAAGCACGAGCCGGAACGCATCGTGGGACCGATGGCGGCGGTCATGCTGGCGGTGGGGACCATCCCCCTGCTGCTGTTCACCCCCGACGCCCAGGCCACCGGGGTGTCGGTGATCAAGGCCCTGGGGGACGGCGCCCGGTCCCTGTGGCGGATGCTGATGACGGTGCGCCAGCAGAAGGACGCCGCCATCTTCCTGCTGTCGCGGATGTTCTATGTCGACGGTATGACCGCGGTGCTGATCTACGGCGGCCTGTACGCGGTCGGGGTGATGAAGTGGGGCGCCCTGGAGATGCTGCTCTACGGCATCATCCTGACGGTCCTGGCTGTGATCGGCGGCTTTGCTGCGCGCGGCCTGGACGCCATGCTGGGACCCAAGCGCGCCGTGCAGCTGGAGATCTTCATGTCGCTGGTGGGAATCCTCTGCATCCTGGGCATGGCGCCCGACCGGATCCTGTATTTCTGGCACTACGACCTGGCGGCCCACGGGCCGCTGTGGAACAGCCCGGTGTTCAAGACCTTGCCGGAGCTGGTGTTCATCCTGATCGGCTTTTCCAACGCCGTCTTCATCACCGCCCACTACGCCTCCAGCCGCACCCTGCTGACGCGCCTGACCCCGCCGGACCAGACCGGGGCCTATTTCGGCGCCTACGCCGTCTCGGGCGCGGCGACCTCTTGGCTGGGTCCGTTCCTGGTCAACCAGGGCACGCGCATCTTCCACAGCCAGCAGGGGGGCTTCGCCACCATCACCGTCCTGCTGGGAATCGGTTTCATCGGCCTGCTGTTCGTGCGCGGCGATGGCCGGGCGATGGCAAGCTGACGGCCTCCGCCGTGACCGGCGTTCCCACCGACGACCGGGGTCTGACCCTGGGCGACGGCCTGTTCGAGACCCTGCTGGCGCGGGACGGCGATCTGGTCGCCTTCGAGGCGCACCTGGGGCGGATGACGGCGGGATGCGCGGTCTTGGGCCTGCCGCCACCGGACCCGGACCTGGCCCGCCGGCTTTGCCGCGAAGCCCTGACCCGGGCCGATCTGTCGAACGACCGGGCCGCCGTGCGGCTGACCCTCACCGCCGGCTCCGGCGGCCGGGGCCTGGACC
>DASVMY010000346.1:0-2562 GCA_036384135.1 Caulobacteraceae bacterium
CATCCGCAGCCCGGCCAGGTGATCGCCGGCCGCCGCGTGCCGACCAAGGAAGAAATCGCCCGCATCAACGCCGCCCTGGCCGCTTTCGAGGCGGGGCGCAGGGGACCAGACGGGGCGACCCCCGCGCCGGTGGTGGTTGCGCCGCCGGCGGGGGTTGGCAAGCCGGTCGGAGATGGCGTGGTCCCGAAGGCTGATAAGCCCAAGGGCGGCGCTCAGGACCCGTGAACTGGTAAGGCCTATTTCCTACCCTTCTCCCCTTGCGGGACTGGTGCGAAACTCCCCTCCCCCTTGCGGGGAGGGGCCGGGGGTGGGGGTGCAAGCGCCAATGTGGCTGACTAGCCACGAAGACTTATGCAGCGAAATCAACAGCGATTGAGCTGACACCCCCATCCCCAACCCTTCCCCGCAAGGGGGAAGGGGGCTTTCTGGGCGACCTGCCGAATTTCGCAACAGTGCCTATGCTATCGTCGGGGTGAGCGGAAAATAGGGGCAAACTGATTTGCCCCAGCCCTACCCGAACGCGGCTGGAAACTCGGCCTTCAGCGGTTGGCCCAGGGCGCCGGGGGTCAGTTCCAGGGCCATGAAGGCGGGGTTGCCGGCGTAGGGGGAGGCGATCCTGGCGGCGGCCTGGGCGGAGAAGCCGAAGCGGGGGTAGTAGGTCGGATGGCCCAGCAGGATCACGGCCTGGACGCCGAGCGCGCGACAGTCGCCAAGTCCGCGCTGGATCAGCGCCGTGCCGATCCCGCGCAACTGCCGGTCGGGCGCCGCGGCCACCGGGCCCAGGCCGGCGACGAACACCGGCCGGTCGCAGGTCATCCGGCTGAACAGGATGTGGCCGACAATCTCGCCGTCCGCCTCGGCCACCAGTTCGACCAGGACGGCGCCCTCGGCGCGCACGCCCTCTACGATGTCGGCCTCGGTCCCGCTGGCGTGGTCGGCGGCGGCGAACGCGGCCGTCACCAGCGGGCGGATGGCGGCGTGGTCCTCAGGCCGGGCGGGCCGGATGATCACCAGACGCCGATCTTCTCGGCCTCGTGGTGGCTCAGCGGCTTGTGCGCCGCCTCGTGGTCCTTCTCGGCCAGGAAGCGCACGGCCTCCAGGGCGGCCATGCAGCCCATGCCCGCGGCGGTGACGGCCTGGCGGTAGACGTCGTCGGTGACGTCGCCGGCGGCGTAAACGCCATCCACCTCGGTCGCGGTCGTGCCCGGGCGGACATGCAGGTAGCCGTTCTCGTCCATCTTCAGCTGATGCTTGAACAGCTCGGAGGCCGGGGCGTGGCCGATGGCGACGAAGACGCCGTCGCAGCTCAGGGGCCTGGTCTCGCCGGTCTTGACGTTCTTCAGCACCACGCCGGTGACGCCCATGGGATCGGTCTGGCCGACCACCTCGTCGATGGCGCAGTCCCAGACCACCTCGATCTTGGGATGGGCGAACAGGCGTTCCTGCAGGATGCGCTCGGAGCGCAGCTCGTCGCGCCGGTGCACCAAGGTGACCTTGGAGGCGAAGTTGGTGAGGAACAGGGCTTCCTCCACCGCGGTGTTGCCGCCGCCGACCACCACCACTTCCTTGCCGCGGTAGAAGAAACCGTCGCAGGTGGCGCAGGCGGAGACGCCGAAGCCCTGGAACTTCTGCTCGCTGTCGATGCCCAGCCACTTGGCCTGGGCGCCGGTGGCGATGATCAGGGTCTCGGCCAGCCAGACCTGGCCGCTGTCGCAGGTCAGGCGGAAGGGCCGGGCCGACAGGTCGGCGGACATGACGATGTCCTCGACGATCTCCGTACCCACGTGCTGCGCCTGGGCCTTCATCTGCTCCATCAGCCAGGGCCCCTGGATGACCTCGGCGAAGCCCGGGTAGTTTTCCACGTCGGTGGTGATGGTCAGCTGGCCGCCGGGGGTCAGGCCGCAGATCAGCACGGGATCCAGCAGGGCGCGGGCGGCGTAGACGGCGGCGGTGTAGCCGGCGGGGCCGGCGCCGATGATCAGGCAGCGAACGGAGCGGGTTGGGGGCGCGGTGTCGGTCATGAGCATGTATGTAGCGAAGATTCCCAGGAGTGCGACACCTCCCAATGTCTCAGCCCCCTCGCGTTCTGTTCCTGGCTGACGCCGGACCCCTGGTGGGGGGCGGCCATGTCATGCGCTGCCTGACCCTGGCCCGGGCGTTGAGCGAGCGGGAGGCGGAATGCGCCTTCGTGGAATCCCGCGCGGCGGCCCAGGTGCTGGGCCGGTTCGGCTGGCCGGCGCAGGCGGTGGTGGCCATGGCCAACACCGAGGACCTGGCGGGGCTGGTGCGCTGGGGCGGCGCCTTCGCCGGCTCTTTCCAGCCGGACATCGTCGTGGTCGACCACTATGGCGCCGGCGCCGCGGAGGAAGCGGTGCTGCGCGGCTCGGGCCGCAGGATCGCCGTGATCGACGACTTGGCCGACCGGCCGCACGCCTGCGACCTGCTGCTGGACCCCGGGTTCGGGCGGCGGCGGGAGGACTACGCCGGCTTGGTCGGTGAGACCTGCGAGGTCCTGGCCGGCCCCGACTACGCCCTGGTGCGACCGGAGTTCGCCGACGCCCG
>DASVMY010000347.1:0-6959 GCA_036384135.1 Caulobacteraceae bacterium
GCCGAGGCCCGCCACGCCCTGGCCGCCCTGGCGGGCCGCTCGCCCGCCGAGTGGTCCGCGCCGGACTTCGCCCTCGGCGGCTTTTCCGCCCCGGACAGCGTGCCGGTGAGCCTGCCTTCGGAGCTGGTGCGCAAGCGGCCCGACATCCTGGCGGCGGAGTCCGACCTGCACGCCGCCACCGCCAACATCGGCGTCGCCACCGCCAAGCTCTATCCGGACGTGCGCCTCTCCGCCGACCTGACCCTGACCGCGCTCAGCCCCGAAAAGCTGTTCAGCTGGAATTCCACCGGCTACACCCTGGGCGCGGGCGTCACCGCCCCGATCTTCCACGGCGGCACGCTGAAGGCCGACAAGCGCGCGGCGCAGGACGAGGCCCAGGCCTCCCTGGCCCGCTATAAACAGACCGTACTGACCGCCTTCACCCAGGTCTCGGACGTGCTCTCGGCCCTGGCCAACGACGACGAGCGGATCAAGGCCGTGGCCCTGGCCCAGTCCACCGCCGAGGCCAACCTGCGCGACGCCCGTTCCGCCTACACCCTTGGCGGCGGCCCCTTCGTGGACGTGGTCACCGCCCAGCGGCGCCTGAACATGACCCGCCGCGACTATGTCGACGCCCAGGCCATGCGCCTCACCGACATCGTCAAGCTGTTCACCGCCACCGCCGCCGACTGGCGCACGCAGCGGGCCGCGTCAGTAGGGTAGGGGCGCCCCTTACGCCCCGCTTACGCCGGACCCCTGCAAGCCCCGTCGAGATTTGACGGCCCTTCCTGCGATCCTTTCAGCGTCGGATCGCGGCGCCATCAGCGCCCGAACCGTTTTCGGCGCGTGGTGCGCCGTGCGGAGTGCGGAATGCTTGATCTCATCTATCTGGCGGCGGGGATCGGCGTCTTCGTCGTCTTCGCCCTCTACGCCATGGCCTTGAGGAGGATCTGATGCTCGTCGGCATCCTCTACGCGGCCGCGGCCGCGGGCGTGGCGATCTACATGATCGTCGCCCTGCTACGCCCAGAAAAGTTCTAGTCAAATCAAAGAAAAGGAGACCTCGCGATGGACTTGCGAGGCTGGGGCGAGATCGTCTTCACGATCGGCCTGACCGTGGCGCTGGCGTTTCCGCTGGGGCTCTATCTTGCGCGCGTCTGGCAGGGCGAAAAGACCTGGCTCGACCCTGTCCTGAAGCCGGTGGAGGCGATCTCCTACCGGGCGTTCGGCGTCGATCCAGACAAGAGCCAGGGCTGGCTCGCCTACACCATGGGCGTGCTGGTGTTCTCCATCGCCAGCTTTGTGGTCCTGTACCTGATCCTGCGCTTCCAGAACCTGCTGCCGCTCAATCCGCAGCACCTTGCCGGTTGCAGCCCCGACCTCGCGTTCAACACCGCCGTCAGCTTCGTGACCAACACCAACTGGCAGTCCTATGTGCCGGAAACCACGCTCTCGACCTTCTCCCAGATGGCGGGGCTGACCAGCCACAATTTCCTCTCGGCCGCCGCGGGCATCGCCATCGCCGCCGCCGTGGCGCGCGCCTTCGCCGCCAACCGGGGCGAGGGGTTGGGTAATTTCTGGGTCGATCTGACCCGGATCAGCCTCTATGTGCTACTGCCCTTCTGCATCATCATCGCCCTGGTCTTCGTGGCCCTGGGCGAGCCCCAGTCGCTGCTGGCCAGCGCCTCGGCCACCACGGTGGAGGGCGCCAAGCAGACCATCTCGCTCTTCCCGGTCGCCAGCCAGGAAGCCATCAAGCAACTGGGCACCAACGGCGGCGGCCTGTTCAACGTCAACTCCGCCCACCCCTTCGAGAACCCCAACGCGATCACCAACCTGATCGAGGTCGTGATCATGAACGTGCTGGGCTACGCCTGCGTCGTCGCCTTCGGCAAGGTCGCCCTGGCCCACAAGGAAGCCCGCGCCCTGGTGGCGGTGATGGCGATCTTCGTCCTGGGCGCCTCGGCAGTGATCTATGCAGCGGAAACCCAGCCCGCGCCCTCCCTGGCCGCCGTCCACGCCGACGCCGGCGTCAATATGGAAGGCAAGGAGGTCCGCTTCGGCGGCGCCTCCACCGCCGTCTGGACCGCGGCCACCACCGGCGCCTCCGATGGCGGCGTCAACGCCATGCACGACAGCTTCATGCCGCTGGGCGGCGGGATGGCCATGTTCATGATCCAGCTGGGCGAGATCGTTCCCGGCGGTGTCGGCTCGGGCCTCTACGGCATGATCGTCATGGCCCTGATCGCCGTCTTCGTGGCCGGGCTCATGGTCGGGCGCACGCCGGAGTACCTGGGCAAGAAGATCGAGGCGCGGGAGATCAAGTTCGCCATGCTGGCGGTGCTGATCCTGCCCACCGCCATCCTCGGCTTCTCCGCGCTGGCGGCCGTGCTGCCGATCGCACTCAAGGGGCTGGAGAACTCGGGCCCGCACGGGCTGTCGGAGATCCTCTACGCCTACTCGTCGGCCACGGGGAACAACGGCTCGGCCTTCGCGGGCCTTTCCGCCAACGTCCCCTTCTGGAACGCCACCCTGGGCGTGGCCATGCTGCTGGGCCGCTTCGCCTACATCGTCCCGGTGATGGCCATGGCCGGCTCCATCGCCGCCAAGCCCAAGCTGGAGGCCTCCGGCGGCACCTTCCCCACCGACGGGCCGCTGTTCATCGGCCTGCTGATCGGGGTGATCCTGATCATGGGCGGGCTGCAGTTCTTCCCCGCCCTCGCGCTTGGACCCATCGTCGAGCACTTCCAAGTGCTGGCTGCCGTCCACTGAAGTCGCCCACTGAACCATTTGGAAAGGCTGGAAAAAGCCATGACCGACACTGCAATGCATCTGGGCGCGCGCCGGCGGTCCGCCGTCACCGGGACGGCCTTCTCCTCCGCCGTCCTGGGCCGCGCCATCGGCGCGTCCTTCGCCAAGCTCGACCCGCGCAAGCTGGCCTCCAACCCCGTCATCCTGGCCACCGAGGTGGTGGCGGTCCTGGCCACCATCTCGGCGATCAACGCCATCGTCGCCGGGGTTAGTCCCTGGTTCGCGGTGCAGATCGCGCTGTGGCTCTGGGCCACGGTGCTGTTCGCCAACTTCGCCGAGAGCATCGCCGAGGGCCGGGGCAAGGCCGCCGCCGACGCCCTGCGCGCCCAGCGCGTGGACGTGAAGGCCAAGCTGATCATCGATCCCACCACCAAGACCATGGTCCCCACGCCCGCCTACAAGCTGAACCCCGGCGACGTGGTGCTGGTCGAAGCCGGCGACGTCATCCCCTCGGACGGCGAGATCATCGAGGGCGTCGCCTCGGTCAACGAGGCGGCCATCACCGGGGAGTCGGCGCCGGTGATCCGCGAGTCCGGCGGCGACCGTTCCGCCGTCACCGGCGGCACCACCGTGGTCTCCGACTGGATCAAGGTGCGGATCACCGCCGGCGCCGGCTCGACCTTCCTGGACCGCATGATCGCAATGGTCGAAGGCGCTGAGCGCCGCAAGACCCCCAACGAGATCGCCCTGGCGGTGTTGCTGGCGGGCCTGACCCTGATCTTCCTGATCGCGACGGCCACCCTGCTGGGGCTGGGCAAGTACTCCGGCGTGGTCCTGGATCCCATGGTCCTGGGGGCGCTTTTCATCTGCCTGATCCCCACCACCATCGGCGGCCTGCTCTCGGCCATCGGCATCGCCGGCATGGACCGGCTGCTGAAGGTCAACGTCCTCGCCACCTCCGGCCGCGCCGTGGAGGCCTCCGGCGACGTCGACACCCTGCTGCTGGACAAGACCGGCACCATCACCCACGGCAACCGCATGGCCACGGAGGTCGTCCCGGCGCCCGGCGTGCGCGCCGACGCGGCGATGCGGGCGGCGATGATGGCCTCCCTGGCCGACGAGACTCCCGAAGGCCGCTCCATCGTCGACCTGGCGCTGGAAAAGGGCATGGTGGGCGAACCCCCGGCCGGCGCCACGCCGGTGCCGTTCAGCGCCACCACCCGGATATCCGGCCTCGACGCGGGCGCCAACGCCTGGCGGAAGGGCGCGGTGGATGCGATCCTGAAGCTCAGCGGCCTGACGGCGGCTCAGATGCCGACGGATCTCAGCGCCGCGGTCGACCGCATCGCCCGCGCCGGCGGCACCCCCCTGGCGGTGAGCGAGAACGGCGTCCTGGTGGGCGTCATCCACCTCAAGGACGTGGTCAAGGCGGGGGTGAAGGAACGCTTCGCCGACCTGCGCCGCATGGGCCTGCGCACGGTGATGATCACCGGCGACAACCCGGTCACCGCCGCCGCCATCGCGTCGGAAGCCGGCGTCGACGATTTCCTGGCCGAGGCCACCCCGGAGGACAAGCTGCGCCTGATCCGCGACGAACAGGCCAAGGGCCGGCTGGTGGCCATGTGCGGCGACGGTTCCAACGACGCCCCGGCCCTGGCTCAGGCGGACGTCGGCGTGGCCATGCAGACCGGCACCCAGGCCGCGCGCGAGGCCGGCAACATGGTCGACCTGGACAGCGACCCCACCAAGCTCATCGAGATCGTCGAGGTGGGCAAGCAGATGCTGATCACCCGCGGCGCCCTGACCACCTTCTCCATCGCCAACGACGTGGCCAAGTATTTCGCCATCATCCCGGCGATCTTCTTCGTCGCCCTTCCGGCGCTGGGCGCGCTCAACGTCATGCGGCTCAGCAACCCCCACAGCGCCATCCTCTCGGCGATCATCTTCAACGCCCTGATCATCGTCGCCCTGATCCCCCTGGCCCTGCGCGGGGTGAAGTACCGCCCCATCGGCGCGGGCAAGCTGCTGTCGCGCAACCTGTTGATCTACGGCCTGGGCGGAATCGTCGCCCCGTTCATCGGCATCAAGATCATCGACGTCATCGTCTCGGCTATCGGCCTCGCCTGATCGATCTGGCCTGAGGAGAATACGAACATGCTCTCTCAACTCCGCCCCGCCATCGTTTCGACGGTCTTCTTCACCCTGCTGCTGGGCCTGGCCTATCCCCTGGCCATCACCGGCATCGCCCAGGCGGCGTTCCCGGCCCAGGCCGGCGGCGGCCTGATCCACGACGCCAAGGGCCAGGTGATCGGCTCGGCCCTCATCGGCCAAGGGTTCGCCAAGCCGGAATACCTGCATCCGCGGCCCTCCGCGGCCGGCGCCAACGGCTATGACGCCTCCGCCTCGTCCGGCTCCAACTACGGCCCCCTGAACCCGGACCTGGCCAAGCGCATCAAGGGCGACGCAGCCGCCCTGGCGGCGGACGCCGGCGGCAAGCCGATCCCGGCCGACGCCCTGACCACCTCCGGCTCGGGCCTGGATCCGGACATCACCCCGGAGAACGCGCGCATGCAGGCTACGCGCGTCGCCAAGACCCGAGGCGTCGATGCCGCCAAGGTCGTGTCCCTGGTTGACAGCCAGGTCGAAGGCCCGTTCCTGGGCTTCATCGGCCAGCCGCACGTCAATGTGCTGAAGACCAATCTCGCTCTCGACGCCGCCTTCGGTAAGGGCCAACCTCCGAAACCATGACGCCTGACGAGCCGCGACGACCAGATCCAGACGCCTTGCTGGCGGAAGCCGGCAAGGCGAACCGGGGCAGGCTCAAGGTTTTCCTGGGCATGTCGCCCGGGGTCGGCAAAACCTACGAGATGCTGCAGTCCGCCCAACGCCGAAAGGCCGAGGGCGTCGACGTTGTCGTGGGGGTGGTGGAGACCCACGGCCGGGCCGACACCGAGGCGGTGCTCAGCGGCCTGGAGGTCCTGCCCCGCCGGCCGATCGAATACCGCGGCCGCACCCTGATGGAGTTCGACATCGACGCCGCCCTGGCCCGCAGGCCGGGGCTGCTGCTGGTGGACGAATACGCCCACTCCAATGTGCCCGGCTCGCGCCACCCCAAGCGCTGGCAGGACGTGGCCGAATTGGTCGCCGCCGGCGTCGATGTCTGGACCACCCTCAATGTCCAGCACCTGGAAAGCCTGGTGGACGTGGTCTGGAAGATCACCGGGGTGCGCCAGCGCGAGACGGTGCCCGACCAGGTGCTCAACAGCGCCGACGACATCGAGCTGGTGGATATCACCCCCGACGAGCTGCGCCAGCGGCTGACCGAGGGCAAGGTCTACGTCCCCGAGACCGCCCGCCTGGCGTCCGAGAACTTCTTCAAGACCGAGAACCTCACCGCGCTGCGGGAAATGGCCCTGCGCCGGGCCGCCCAGACCGTGGACCAGCAGCTGCAGGGCGCCATGCGCCGCGCCGGCGTGGAGGGGCCCTGGGCGGCGGGGGAGCGAATCCTGGTGCTGGTGGGGGCCAATGCCATGGCGCCGTCGCTGGCCCGGGCCGGACGGCGCCTGGCCGACACCATGAACGCTTCCTGGACCGTGGCGCATGTGGAACGGCCCAACCGCTCCCCGCCCACGGCGCTCGCCGGCGGGCAATTGGCCGACGCGCTGAAGCTGGCCGAGCAACTGGGCGGATCGACGGTGTCCCTCAGCGGCGACGACCTGGTGCGGACGGTGCTGTCCTACGCCGCGCGCAACCACGTGACCCAGATCGTCATCGGCAAGCCCTCCGGCGGCCGCTGGCGGGAACTGACCAACCGCTCCCTGGCCACCGCCCTGGTGCGCCAGGCGCGGGGCGTGGCGCTGCACGTGGTCACCGACGAACCCGAAGCCCAGGTCCATCCCGAACCCATCAGGCCGCCACGGATGCGCCGCCTGCAATGGCGGGGTCATCTGGCCGCCGTGGGCCTGGTGGCCGCGGCCGGCGGCGCGGCGGCCCTGGTCGACCAGTTCGCCCCCGGCGCCAACCTGGCCATGGTCTTCCTGCTCAGCGTCCTGGCAAGCGGCATTCTCTACGGCCTCTGGCCGGCGGTGACGGCGGCGGCCCTGGCCGCCCTGGTCTACAACTTCTTCTTCCTCGAGCCGCGCCTGACCATCTTCATCGGCCACGCCTCGGACGTCTTCACCTTCGCGGTCTTCTTCGCCGTCGCCCTGACCACCGGCTGGCTCACCGGCC
>DASVMY010000348.1:0-5619 GCA_036384135.1 Caulobacteraceae bacterium
CCTTGCCGCCCTGCAGGACGAAGCCTGGGCCCGCGAAGAGATCTTCCTGCGCCCCAAGGGCTCCCCCTACGCCGGCGCCTGGCGCGAAGCCTGGCCGGAGGAAGAGGACAGTCCCGCCCTCGACCCCATGGCCCAGCCGCCGGACAACTCCCCCTAACACCCGCTCATCCCCGCGAACGCGGGGACCCAGGTTTTTTCTGTTCCCAGGGCCTCACCGGTTCTCTGAACGAGCAATCGCAAACCAAAAACACCTGGGTCCCCGCGTTCGCGGGGAGGAGCGGGCGTGTGGGCGTTCCACGAACCCGTTCGTTTAGTTCCGATCGCTCACCGTTCCCCTAACCGTGCTGGAACACCTCCCCGATCAGTCGCCCCACCTCCGCATGCGCCGCCTCGATGACGTCGCGCGGTTGCGAGGACCCCATGCAGTAGAGGCTGGCCAGGATCGGCGCCCTGCCGGGCGGCCAGAGGATGGCGATGGTGTTGGTGGAGCCGTGCGCGCCGCTGCCGGTCTTGTCGCCCACCGCCCAGCCGGCGGGCACGCCCGCGCGCAGGCGCTTGGCCCCCGTCTGGCAGTTGCGCATCCAGTCGGTCAGGCGCGCCCGAGACGCTTCGCTGAGCGCCCGGCCCAGGAGGACGCGGCGCAGGTCCTGCAGCATGGCCGCCGGCGTGGTGGTGTCACGTGGATCGCCAGGTTCCGCCGTGTTCAGGGTCGGCTCGTTGCGGTCCAGGCGCGTCAGCGGGTCGCCCAGGCCGCGGACGAACCGGGTGAGGCCGGCCGGACCGCCCAGGCTAGCCAGTAACAGGTTGGCGGCGGTGTTGTCGCTGAGCTCCACCGCGGCCTCGCACAGGGCGGCGACGCTCAGCCCGCCTTCGGCCAGGTGGGCGCGGGCGGTCGGCGCATACTCCAGCAGGTCGGCGGAACCATAGGGGATGACGCGGTCCAGGCGTTCGGCGCCGGCGTCCACGCGGCGCAGCACCGCCGCCGCCGCCAGGAACTTGAAGGTGCTGCACATGGCGAAACGCTCGTCGGCCCGCCAGTCCAAGCGCCGGCCCGAGCCGGTGTCCAGCACCGCCAGGCCGACGCGCCCGCCCAGCCTCCGCTCGATGGCCGCCACGCGGGCCTGGGAGTCCGGCGCGGGGGCGGAAAAAGCCGGCGAAGCCGAAAACGCCGCCGCCGCGGCCACCAGGAAGTCCCTACGTTGCATCGCTATGCCTCAGAACAGTTCGGGCCGGCGCGCGTACAGCGCCAGCACCAGGGCCAGGGTCTTCAGGTCCTCGATCTCGCCCGCCTGGACCTTGGCCCACAGCGTGACCACGGGCAGTTCGATGATCTCGATATGCTCGAACTCGCTGGCCAGGCCCCCGCCCTCACCTACCCGGTCGCCGGCGTCATAGGCGGCCAGGAACAGGCTGGAACGCTCCGCCGAGACCCCTGGCGAGCACCAGACGGTGGCCACGGGTTCCAGGGCCTTCAGCGCCAGGCCGGCCTCCTCCATGGCCTCGCGGCGCATGGTCTCCTCCGGCCGCTCGTCGCCGTCGACCATGCCCGCCGGCGCTTCCAGCAGGTTCCGGGGCTCTCCCGCCAGCAACAAGGGCGCGCGGGCCAGGCTGACGAGCAACGCGACCTTGCGGTCCGGGTCGTAGGGCAGGACACAGGCGGAGCGGCCGTGGTCCTCCACCTCCCGGTCGTGCACGGCGCCGTCGGCCTCCCGCAGCGTGACCAGCTTGATTTTGATGTAGCCCTCGCGGGCCAGGCGGACGGAAACGACTTCGGTCATGGCCCCGAACCACCGCGTCCCGCGCCGCAAGTCAACCACGGGCCGCGCCCCGCCAACACAAAATCACGCGCTCCGTTGAACGGTGTTTCGCCTACTGACACTATGCTGTCAGGACGACTGGGCTAGGGTCCTCTCATGCGCCGCACAGAACGCCTTTTCCAGATCATCCAGATCCTTCGCGGCGCCCGCGCGCCCGTCACCGCCCAGGCCATGGCCAGCGAGCTGGAGACGTCGCTTAGGACCATCTACCGCGACGTGGCCGAGCTCTTGGCCCAGCGGGTGCCGATCCGCGGCGAGGCCGGCGTCGGCTACATGCTGGACCAGGGCTTCGACCTGCCGCCCCTGATGCTGACCCCTGACGAGATCGAGGCGGCGGTGCTGGGCGCGCGCTGGGTGTCGGCCCGCGGCGACCCGGCGCTGAAGCGCGCCGCCCGCGACCTGATCGCCAAGATCGGGGCCGTGATTCCCGAACACCTGCGCCCGTTCCTGCTGGAACCGGCCCTGACCACCCCGGACCGCTCGCACGTTATGGCCGAAGACGCCGTGGACATGGGCCGCGTGCGCGCCGCCATCCGCAGCCAGACCAAGATCGTCCTGCTCTACCGCGACGAGGCCGACCGCGAGACCCGGCGCACGGTCTGGCCGATCGCCGTCGGCTATTACGAAACCGTGCGGATCATCGCCGCCTGGTGCGAGCTGCGTCAGGACTACCGCCACTTCCGCACCGATCGGGTCAATGACGCGGAATTCCTGGAAGAGCGCTATCCCGGCCGCAAGGCGGTGCTGCGCGCCGAATGGCGCAAGCGCTCCATGATCGACGACACCCGCGTCCGCGACCCCCTCTCCAACCGCTGGACGACGCGGGCGGGGATGAACGCCTAACCGCGCGCGTTCGAGGCCGCGGCGGAAGCCTGCTTCAACGGCGCGGGCGGGGCGCGGAAGCGCTCCTTCATCTTGGCCACCCAGCCCTCGAAGGCCTGATTGTCGGCCGTCATGCGGCCGAAGTCGGCCACCGAAATCCGGCCGTTGGACACCCCGGTCAACGCCACCCGCAGGGCCTCGGGATTGCGTGACTGGTCCAGGTAGGGGCTGAAGTGGTCTCGCAGGCGAGCCAGGGAGGCGTCATCGCTGGCCAGGGAATAGGCGACGCCGGCACGCAACAGCTTGCCCTCCTCGTCGGAGGTCAACAGGCCGCCGGCCTTGTAGCGCTCGCCCAGGATCTTCTCGAACAGCCCCCCGGCGGCGGCCCAGGACTTCTGGCGCCAGGCGATCTCCGCCCGGGCGTCCAGGGCGTCGCTGGAGGGATCGGTCCCGATCATCTCCAGGGCGTCGTCATAGCGGCCAAGCCCGGTCAGGGCGCGGGCGGCGACGATGCGGCGCTGCAGGTTCAGGGCCGTGGGCAGGACGGTGGTGCGCGACAGGTTGATGGCGTCCAGCGCCTGTTCGGGCTGCTTGTCCATCAGGTAGATGGTGGCCAGGTCCGTGGCCACCTGGGCCTTGGGCACGCCGTCCAGCCGGTTGTCGACCTGGTACTTCAGCAGATCCTCGGCCTGGGGCAGCAGATCCACGTCCACCAGGCGGCGGGTGAGCTTGCGCACCATCATGTCGCCGTCGGCGCCCAGCGGGGTGAGCTCCTTGAAATCGTAGAACAACGCCAGCGCCTGCACCGGCTCCAGCCCATCCGCCTGGCCATCCAGGAACAGGCTCTTGAAGGCGGCGTTCAGGTCGGCCTGCAGCTGTACGGCCTCTGGCAGGTCGGGCAGGCGCTTGCCCGCTGAGCGCAGGGCTTCCAGCGCTTCGCGGTAGCGCCCCTGGCTCAGGTAGAGCTGGCCCAGGGTGCGGATGGTCTCCAGCTCGAATCCGCCGCCACGCCAGCGGTAGCGCAGGCCTTCATAGACGTCGGCAGCCCGCGCCTGGGTGATGACGCCGCGGTCGTACTGGATCTTGGTGGCGTGCAGGATGGACGGCCCGGCGATGTCGTCGCTGGAGGCCTGAGCCAGAACGCGGAACATGGCCAAGGCGCGCTCGGTGTCTCCCTGGGCCTCGAACAGGCGGGCCTGCAGCACCCGGGTCTGCAGCTGCTCCTGCACCGAGCCGGCGTTGGCCAGGGCGAAGTCGACCCAGGCCTTGGCGGCGGCGTTGTCGCCCAATGCCATGGCCGACTGGGCGCCAGCCGCTCCGAAGCGGCATTTCCAGGCGGGGGAGAACTGATTGATCGCCGAGGCGCCGGCGGCGAACTCGCGCTTGGCGTCCGCCCAGCGGCTCCCCTTGGCGGCCAGATAGCCGCGCCAGTTGGCGGCGGCGGCGTTGTCGGCCAGGGCGGGCACGGAGAAGTCGTTCTCCGCCTCGCCCAGCCGCCCGGCCATGATCCTGGCCATGCCGCGAAGGGCGCGGAACTCGGCGTCGGAGCCCAGCTTTTCGTGCGTGCGCAGGGCGTCGTTGAGCACCCCGATGGTCTCGTAGGACAGCTCCGAGCCCACCAGGAACCGCGCCAAGGCGAGGTGCGCCTGGGTGTCGCCATCGGCGCCCTTGGTCTCTTCGTTGGAGACAGGCTCCAGCAGGGCGTCATATCGGGCCACGAAGCCGCCGGGGCCGGTCTTGCCCCACTCCGCGTCGATCAGGCCGGGCATGGCCGCCGCCCTCGGCGCGTTCATGGCGTAGGTGGCGGCGCGGGCGCCCGCGGACGCCGCCGACAGCTGCAGCCCCGCCGTCCGGCTCATGGTCACGAAGTCACCGCTGTAGGTGACGTTGAGGTCTTCGACGTTGGACTGGATCGCCAGGCCCTGGGCCGAGGCCAGAAGGGACATCTGCACATAGTCGTGCTGCGCCACCAGGCCCTTGGGCGGGCCTAGCGCCGTGACTACGGTCAGGCGATCCTTGGCGTCCGGGTCGTCTACCTGGAAGACGCCGGTCACCCCGGAGACAAGCGCGTTCAGCGCCGGCGGCCCGTCGGCGTCCGAACGCACCACCTTCACCGGGATCAGCGCCGGCGGATCGAAGGGCGCCAGGGTCAGGGTCCAGTTGGGCCCGTCGGACTGGGCGGCATAGGCGATCGGCGCGCGGGTGGTGATGCGGATGGCCGAATAGCCAGGCCCCTGCACCGCATTGATGGTGGCGAACTGCATCAGGCCGGCGGGAGCGGCCGAGACGTCGATCTTGGCGGCGGTGTCGAACACCATCCAGATGGTGTTGCCGCGCTTGAACACCGCGGCGCCCAGGGGCTTGGCCCAGGGAAAGTCGAACCGCACCTGCGAACCGGTGGCCACCGCCTGCATGGTCACCACACCGCCAGGGGGCGTCGGATCGGGCCGGCTGGGCTTGGCCGGTTCGGCCGGCGCCGGCGGCGGCGCGGCCTTTTCGAAAACGTTGACGTAGTCGGCGCCGTCCGCCTCGCCCACCTTGGCGTCGGCGTTGTCGGCCAGGGTCAGCATGACCGACAGGCCGCCTCCGTCGTGCCGGACGGCGGCGCCCTTGAGCCAACGGACGGGAACGCTGCGCAGCACCCCCATGTCGGGCTTGGCGTCGCGGCTGAAGTGCAGGGTGACCACCTGGCCGTCGCGGCGGGTGGTCATGCGCACCCCGCCGGCCCAATGGAACTCGAGGCGGGAGAACTGTTCGGCCTGGGCCACGCGCACGTCCAGCGGCGCGCCAGGCTGCAGCGCCACCTCGGCCAAGGCCGTGGTCAGACCTGGCGGCGCCGCCGTCCCGACAATGCAGGCGGCGGCGACCCCGTATCTCAAGACGGCGCGCAGGCGCACGGCCGCCTAGCCTGGCTTGGCCGCCGCCGCCGGAGCGGGCGGGTTGGCGGAAGGCGGCGTCACGGCGGCCGGCTTGGCCGCCG
>DASVMY010000349.1:0-5124 GCA_036384135.1 Caulobacteraceae bacterium
AAGCCTTCCCGCGCGTCGGCCAGGCCCAGCAGGACCGCCGCCGCCATGCCGGTGAAGTCCCGCCGCACCGTCTTCACCCGCGCACCCGGCACGCCCAGGCCGTCACCGGTGCTGATCATCGCCGTGGCGGTCCTGCGGTCGGCGGACCAGGCCACCCGGACGGTCACGGCCGGCCGCTGGGCGCTGAGCACCGTCAGGCGGAAGACCGGGCCGCCGGCGGGCCCGCCCACGGGGGCGTCGGCGGTGAGCATCGGCGTCTCGCCCAGCACCTTCAGCGCCTTCACCCAGCTCGACAGGTCCCGCGTCCCCGGCCCGCCGACGCCCTCGGCGCGCAGGGTCGAGGAGAAGCCGTAGGTGTCGTCCGGCGGCAGGATCAGCGGCGTCGGCGTGGCCGCGACAGCGCCCGTCGCCATGGCGGCGATCATCAGGCCGAACAGGAGCGTGCGTCGGATCAAGACCTGTCCCTCGTCTTGGCGCCCCCGCCGCCGGCATCATGCCGCCGCCAAGGTTAAGGGCTCCTTCCTCCCTCCCCTCTTGGGGAGGGTCGGTCCGAAGGACCGGGGTGGGGGAGTCCGGCGGTGATGGGACACCGATTGCTGGCGGACGTCAAAGGACTTCCCCACCCTGTCCGCTACGCGGACGTCCCTCCCCATGAAGGGGAGGGAGGGCCACTCTCCTGACAAACCCCTGTCAGGACGCCCCCTGGCCAACGCCAGCCCCCGCGCCTACCTTGGCGCCATGCCAACGCCCCCCGCCAACGGCGTCGCCGACGCCTCCGGTACGTTCATCTACGACGCCGACGCCGCGCCGGCGCTGTGGACGCCGCACCGTCCCGCCCGGCCGCAGAAATCCGAGGGCGGCGGCCGGTTCCGGATCGCCAGCGACTACGAGCCGGCCGGCGACCAGCCCGCCGCCATCGCCGAGCTGGTGGACGGCATCCAGTCCCGCGAGCACGACCAGGTCCTGCTGGGCGTCACCGGTTCGGGCAAGACCTTCACCATGGCCAAGATCATCGAGGCCACCCAGCGCCCGGCCCTGATCCTGGCCCACAACAAGACCCTGGCCGCCCAGCTCTACAGCGAATTCAAGAGCTTCTTCCCCGACAACGCCGTCGAGTACTTCGTCTCCTACTACGACTACTATCAGCCGGAAGCCTACGTCGCCCGCACCGACACCTATATCGAAAAGGACTCCAGCCGGAACGAGCAGATCGACCGCATGCGCCACAGCGCCACCCGCGCCATCCTGGAGCGGGACGACGTCATCGTGGTCGCCTCGGTGTCCTGCATCTACGGCATCGGCTCGGTGGAAACCTACACCGCCATGACCTTCACCATCCAGGTCGGCGACCGGATCGACGAGAAGAAGCTGATGGCCGACCTGGT
Source organism: Caulobacteraceae bacterium (assembly GCA_036384135.1). Taxonomy (GTDB): domain Bacteria; phylum Pseudomonadota; class Alphaproteobacteria; order Caulobacterales; family Caulobacteraceae; genus Acaudatibacter. The sequence goes on from DASVMY010000349.1 coordinate 1,386, forward strand.
GGCCCAGCAATACAAGCGCAACGACCAGGCCTTCGAGCGCGGCGCCTTCCGCCGCCGCGGCGACACCATCGAGATCTTCCCCGCCCACTACGAGGACCGCGCCTGGCGCATCGCCCTGTTCGGCGACGAGGTCGAGGCCATCGCCGAGTTCGACCCCCTCACCGGCAAGAAGACCGCCGAGCTCACGGCGGTGAAAATCTACGCCAACAGCCACTACGTCACCCCCCGCCCGACCCTTCGCCAGGCGGTGAACTCCATCAAGGCCGAGCTGAAGGAGCGCCTCGACTGGCTGGTGGCCAACGGCAAGCTCCTCGAAGCCCAGCGCCTGGAACAGCGCACCACCTTCGACATCGAGATGATCGAGGCCACCGGCTCCTGCGCCGGGATCGAGAACTACAGCCGCTACCTCACCGGCCGGCGCCCCGGCGAGCCGCCGCCGACCTTCTTCGAATACATCCCCGACAACGCCCTCTTATTCGTCGACGAGAGCCACCAGAGCGTCCCCCAGATCGGGGCCATGTACAAAGGCGACTACAACCGCAAATTCACCCTGGCGGAGTACGGCTTCCGCCTCCCCTCCTGCCTCGACAACCGCCCGCTCAAGTTCGACGAGTGGGAGGCCATGCGCCCCGACAGCGTCTTCGTCTCCGCCACCCCCGCCCAGTGGGAGCTGGAAAAGGCCGGCGGCGTGTTCACCGAACAGGTCATCCGCCCCACCGGCCTGATCGACCCGCCGGTGATCATCCGCCCGGTCTCCAAGACCAAGGACGGGTCGTTCTTCAGCCAGGTGGACGACGTCATCGCCGAGTGCCGCGACGTGGCGCTGGCCGGCTACCGCACCCTGGTCACGGTGCTGACCAAGAAGATGGCCGAGGACCTTACCGAATACATGCACGAGCAGGGCCTGCGCGTGCGTTACATGCACTCCGACATCGACACCCTGGAGCGCATCGAGATCATCCGCGACCTGCGCCTGGGCGCCTTCGACGTCCTGGTGGGCATCAACCTGCTGCGCGAAGGCCTGGATATCCCCGAGTGCGGCCTGGTGGCCATCCTCGACGCCGACAAGGAGGGGTTCCTGCGCTCGGAAACCAGTCTCATTCAAACAATTGGCCGGGCTGCCAGAAACGTCGACGGCCGCGTCATCCTCTACGCCGACAACATGACCGGCTCCATGGAACGCGCCATCGCCGAGACCAACCGCCGCCGCGCCAAGCAGGAGGAATACAACCTCGAGCACGGCATCACCCCCGAAAGCATCAAGTCCCAGATCAAGGACATCCTCGCCAGCCCCTACGAACGCGGCGACCGCGTCACCGTCGACGCCGGCGTCTCCGAGGGCGGCGCAACCCCCTTCCTCGGCGACAACTTCAAGACCACCCTGCGTGACCTCGAAAGCCGCATGAAGACCGCCGCCTCGAACCTGGAATTCGAGGAAGCCGCGCGGCTACGGGACGAGATCAAGCGGTTGAAGCTGCTGGACCTGGAATTCGCCAACGATGCGCTGACGGCGGACGGCGAGACGGCGGACCGGGGGGTGGTGAAGCGCCTGAAGGGCGAGGTGCGGGCGGAGGATGCGGAGCGGTTCAGGAAGCGGGGGCGGAAGTAGGGGCGGTAGGTCGTCGCGTCCTCCGCGCGAAGCTTAGCCGGTCGGCTAAAATCCAAATAAGGATCGCGGATTAACTTCCGCCACATAGTGGTCTGATCGGCGGAAGGACTGTCTTACCGAGTCAAGCCAACCACAGTCCCTAGCGGATGCATCAAATACCCTCCCGCCGCATGTCCGACGAACCCCTGAATCTCGGCTTCGAGGAAGCCGGCGCCCTGTTCGAGAGCGCCTCGCAGAACGCCCGGGTCTGGACCGAGCAGTGGGCGCACCTGCGCCTGTTCTGCCCCAACTGCGGCGCCGCGCCGGTCAGCCGCTACCCGAACAACCAGCCGGTGGCCGACTTCTTCTGCGCTGCGTGCGCCGAGGACTACGAGCTGAAGTCGTCCAAACGACCCTTCGGCCGGCGCGTCACCGACGGCGCCTACGCCGCCATGTGCGCCCGCATCGCCTCACCCAACAATCCCAACCTGGTGCTGATGAATTACGATGTGAAAACCCTCGGCGTCACCGACCTGTTCTTCGTGCCCAAACAGTTCCTCACCCGCGAGATCATCCAGCCGCGCCCGCCCCTGAAACCCACCGCCCGCCGCGCCGGCTGGGTGGGCTGCAACATCCTGATCGGCGACATCCCCGAGGCCGGCAAAATCCACTTCATCCGCGGCCGCCAGACCGCCCCCCGCGCCCAGGTGCTGGCGCAGTGGCGCTCCACCCTGTTCCTGCGCGACCAGGCCGCCGCCGCCCGAGGCTGGCTGATCGAGGTGATGAAATGCGTCGACCTGATCGGCCGCCCCGCCTTCACCCTGGACGACGTCTACGCCTTCGAACCCCGGCTGGCGGCCCTCTACCCCGGCAACCACAATGTGCGGCCGAAGATCAGGCAGCAGTTGCAGGTGTTGCGGGACGCGGGGTGGTTGGCGTTCGAGGGGCGGGGGCGGTATCGGGTGCGGGCGCTCAATCAGCCCGCGGGGAATTGAGGCGACAGGACCTGTCCCTCACCACCCCCTGAATCCCATGCCGGCCCAATCGCCCTGTCCCCGGCTTGGTCAAGGACGGCCCTCGGGGGCCGCCGCGGCGCGGACGGCGGAGCCGGTCCTTGAGGAAGCCGGGGGACGGGGCGACCCTTGCGGCCAGGACTTCAAGCAGCCGCTTTCTAAACCAACTCAACTTTCAACCGCCGCCCCACCACCCGCGCGGCGCGCGACAACGTCTCCAGCGTGACGTTGAAATCCTCGGGGTCGAGCACGCGGGCAAGCTGCGCGCGGCTGGTGTCCATCAGCTGAGCCATGGCGGTTTTGGTAAGCTTGCCGTCTTCCATCGCCGCCTGGAGTTGCAACGCGATCACCCGCTTGATTGCCCGCGCCGTGACCTCCTCACGAATGCCCTCCTCGTCTAGGAAGGCGTCGAGCGACTGAAGGCCGGTGAGACTGCGGGGTATCTTCGCCTTGGTCATGAATGCTCCCTCACGGGCTGAATTCTCGTTTGCGTTTGAGGGCGGTGGCGATCTCGGCCTTTGGCGTCTTCTGAGTCTTCTTCAGGAAACCGTGCAGCACGACCAAGGCCCGCGCATGGCTGTCATGATAGAAGATCAGCCGGGCCTCGCGGTTCCCGGTCAGGCTGCTGCGCACCTCCCAAAGGCCCTGTCCAAGCGGTCGGCACAACGGCAGCCCCATCGGGAAGCCGATCTGCACTGTCTTGAGATCCTCGCCAAGGATTGCCCGGTCCGGCCTATCGAAGGCTCTCAGAAAGTCTCGGACGACCGGGTTTCCCGACGCGGTCTCGTAGAACAGCACGACGTGCATGAGGGGTTATCCTCGATTTGATGTGTTGCATGTCGCTCCTTCCGACTTGGCCACGGACCATTCCGAAGCCGGGCTTGGTTGCTTCAAGCCTGTCGAAGACCGTATCATTTATAGTACACTCGCGCAACACCGCTCCGATGGTATAGTTCTTCCTTTGTTCCCGACCAGTTCTCTTATGTCAAGCGATCACCCCCACCCCGCGCCCCGTTCTGCTAAGCTGCGCCGTGCCCCATCGCCCGGCCCCTACCGCGCTCCTCTTTGCCACGTGCGCCCTGGCCGCCTGCGCGCCGGCGGAGCGGCCCGCCGCCTTGCCCGGCCTGGCCCCCGGCGC
>DASVMY010000350.1:0-21594 GCA_036384135.1 Caulobacteraceae bacterium
GATATCAGGCGTGGGCCACGGGTCGACCAGCTCGACGACCGGCGGCTCGGGGGCGGGTGGTCTGGGCGTATCCCCCTGGACCGAGATCAGGGCCAGCAGGATCAACAGGTGACCCGCGACGCTCAGCGCCGCGGTCAACCCGTGGAGTCGGCGGACCGACAGCCGGTTGGCTGACCGGCGCCGAGCCAGCGCCGGATCGGTCATCGGCGTCGGCCCGGCGACCTAAGCCAGGACGATCAGCAGCACCCGGCGGTTGGCCTGGCGGCCAGCGCGGTTGGTGTTGGGCGCCACCGGGGCGTCGGGGCCATAGGAGATGGTGCCGATCCGGTTGAGCGCCACGCCGTGCTCGTTGAGGTACCGGCGCACGGCCTCGGCCCGCTCTTCACCCAGGCGGTAGTTGAAGTCCTTGGGGCCGGTGGCGTCGGTGTGACCCTGGACCTCGACATAGACGTTGCGGTTGTCGGTCTTCAGCTTGTCGATGAAAGCGTCCAGGCGGGCCTGGGCTTCGGGCGAAAGGCTGGCTTGGGCGACCGGGAACTTCATGCTGTCGTCGGACAGCACCGTTTCGAACAGGAACTTGCCCTCGGCCAGCTTGCCCGCCGCGGTGGCCCGCTGCAGCGCGTCGCGCGAGGTCTGGTCCAGGGCGGCCAGCTTGGTGTCGTCGTCAGCCAGCTTGGCGTCGTGGTCGGAGACGCGTGTGGACACAACGCCGACCTGTTCGTTGACGTACTTCTTGGTGGCGCAGCCGCCGAGGCTGGCCACACCCAACAATACCGCCCCCGCGATCAACACGTTCGACGCCCGTTGCATCATCTCAAGTCCTCCGTCCCGGTTTCATGAACTGCTGTTAATCATTCAACCGAGGCGGCGATTGGGTCTGAAGACGGCGGAAGCTGGGCGCAGCTTTGCCATGGCGGACAGGGTGGTCCCAGGGGGTGGTGCGGGTGGAGAGCACGCTGCTGGTGGCGTGGGGCGCAGGTCGGGGTAGCGGCGCGCGCAATGGCTCGCTAGGGTTAAGTTGCTAGAAACAACCAACTTAACCCTAGGGAAGATTTGCCATGGCGATTTCACTCTATGACCTGAGCGTGGGGTCGTACTTGCAGACGCTGGGCGGCGTGGCGGGGTTCCTGCAGCGGGGGCTGGACCACTGCCGGGACAACAGCATCGACCCGAACGAGATCGTGGAGACGCGGCTGCACGGCGATATGCTGCCGTTCCGCTTCCAGGTGGTGTCGGTGGCGCATCATTCCCTGGGCGCGATAGAGGGGGTGAAGAAGGGCGAGTTCGGCCCGCCCGGCGGCGACATGCCCAGCGATTACGCCGGCTTGCAGGCCCTGGTGACCAAGGCGACCGAGGGGCTGAAGGCCCTGACCGCGGACGAGGTCAACGCCCTGGAGGGCGGCGACGTGGTGTTCAGGATCGGCGATTTCAAAATGCCCTTCACCGCCGAAGGCTTCCTGATGAGCTTCTCGCTGCCCAACTTCTATTTCCACGCCACCACCGCCTACGACATCCTGCGCCAGAAGGGGGTGCCGCTGGGCAAGCGGGACTTCATGGGCCAGGTGCGGATGAAGGCTTAGCGGCTACCCCAGCCAATCCCCCTACTCCACCCAGTCCAGGGTGCGCTGCACGGCCTTCTTCCAGAGGCGCAGCTGGCGGGCGCGGTCGTCGGCGGACATGACTGGCGACCATTGCGCGTCCTTGGCCCAATGGGCGCTCAGCGCCGCCAGGTCCGGCCAGAAGCTGACGGCCAGGCCCGCGGCGTAGGCGGCGCCCAGGCAGGTGGTCTCGGCGACCTTGGGACGGACCACGGGCACGCCCAGGACGTCGGCCTGGAACTGCATCAGGAGATTGTTGGCGGTCATGCCGCCGTCGGCCTTCAGGGTGGTCAGAGCCTGGCCGGAATCGGCGGCCATGGCGTCGACCACCTCGCGCACCTGCCAGGCCACGGCCTCCAGGGCGGCGCGGGCGATGTGGGCCTTGGTGATGTAGCCGGTGAGGCCGGCGATGACACCGCGAGCGTCCGAGCGCCAATAGGGGGCGAAGAGGCCCGCGAACGCCGGCACCACATAGCAGCCGCCGTTGTCGGCCACGCTGGCGGCCAGGGGCTCGATCTCGGCGGCGGTGGCGATTAGGCCAAGGTTGTCGCGCACCCACTGCACCAGGGACCCGGCCACGGCGATGGAGCCCTCCAGGGCGTAGACCGCCGGGGCGGCGCCGATGCGGTAGCCAACGGTGGTCAGCAAGCCGTTGGCGGAGATCACCGGCCGCTCGCCGGTGTTGAGGAGCAGGAAAGCGCCGGTGCCGTAGGTGCACTTGCCTTCGCCGGGCGCGAAGCAGGTCTGGCCGAACAGGGCCGCCTGCTGGTCGCCCAACGCCGAAGCCACGGCGACGCCTTCAAGGACGCCGGTGGCGGTCCCGTAGACCTCTGACGACGAACGGATTTGCGGCAGCACCTGGCGGGGCACGCCGATGGCGGCCAGCAGCTCGTCGTCCCAGTCCAGGGTGGCGAGGTTCATCAGCATGGTGCGGCTGGCGTTGGTGACGTCGGTGACGTGGCGGCCGGTGAGCTTCCAGATCAGCCAGGTCTCCATGGTTCCGAACAGCAACTCGCCACGGTTGGCGGCCTCGCGGGCGCCGGGGGTGTTGTCCAGCAGCCAGCGGATCTTGGGACCGGAGAAATAGGTGGCCAGCGGCAGGCCGCACTTGGCGCGGAAGCGGTCCTGGCCTTCAGAGCCGCCGAGTTCCGTCACCAGGCGGTCGGTGCGGGTGTCCTGCCAGACGATAGCGTTGGCGATGGGGGCGCCGGTGGCCTTGTCCCAGATCAGGGTGGTCTCACGCTGGTTGGTGATGCCCACGGCGGCCAGGTCGGCGGGCCCGACCCCCAGCTTGGCCATGGCCGCGGCGACCACGCCGTTGACGTTGGACCAGATCTCCAGGGCATCGTGCTCCACCCAGCCGGGCTGAGGGAAGATCTGGCGGTGCTCTTTCTGGGCCATGGCGGCGATGGCGCCGTGGGCGTCGAAGATGATGCAGCGCGAGGACGTGGTCCCCTGGTCGATGGCGGCGATATAGCGGGCGGTCCCCGTCTTAATAGTCATGGTCCCTCACCTGTTCGTTGGGGAGGTTTGAACATGGGGTCGAAGCGCCGGCTAGGGTGTTCAACCCTTCCCTCGCGACCAAAGGGAGTGGGGGAAGTGGCCCGAAGCCATCGGCGAGGATCGATGGGGGTGCGTATAGGCCTCAGCGCGATCTCGCCAGAACTGAGCGCCGCGTCGACGAAACGGCGCCGACCTTTAAATGACCGTGCTCCCTCCTTCGGGGCCCCATCGTCGCCCGCCTTCGGCATAGGCGACACTTCCCCCACTCCCTTTGGTCGCGAGGGAAGGATTTACTCGAACGTCTTGGCCAGGTTGGGCAGTTTGGGGCGGCTGGCGCGGTAGAGGCCGCGGCCGACAAAGAAGATCACCAGGCCGAAGGCGAAGGGGACGCCGCCGATGACGGCGACCATGGCTAGGCCGCTGATGACCGCGCCGCTGTTGCCCCCAGGCTCAGAGAGCATGATGACGAAGAAGCCCAGGCTGCAGAGGCCGCTCAGCAGGCCGATCAGGGTTCCCACCACCATCAGCAGGGCGCCGAAGAAACGGCCGCCGGGGTTGCCCTCGGGGTTGGACTGAGGGGGAAGCGGCTCGGTCATGCCGGTCCCCCCAAGCGGCCCTTGGCCCGCGCCAGGGACGCCGCCCCCGCCGCGCCAGGGCGATAGAAGGTGTTGTAGGTGTCGAAGGGGATGATGCTCCCGTCGGGCTGGACGAAGTGGACACAGGAGCGTTTGACCGTACCCAGGTCGAAATTGAATCGGTCGAGGAACTGCATGATCACCACCCGGAAGGTCTGCTCATAAGCGATCGTTTCCGGCACCACCGCGTCGGGCAGACAGCAGAGCACGCTGGCCAGCTTGTCGGAGGTGTCGGCCTGGGCGGTGGACAGCGACAGCAGGTCGAACACCCGCGCGCGCAGTTCTGGATAGGCCTCGAAGGTGACGGTGTTGGGGACGGCGGCGACGGCCAGCTCGCGGGGCAGCATGGCGGTGATCGGCGCCACCTGATCGCCGTTTCTCAGGCCATAGCCGATGCTGATCTGGTCCGGATTGCACGGCAGGGGGATCATGTCCTCCAGGGCGAAGACCCCGGCCTTGGCCACCTCGCGGCGGATTTCCGAGAGCACCATGCGGTGGGCGCCGGGTTCGAAGCCGTCGTTGCGGCCGGCGTCCTGGATCGGCTGGAAGGTCACCCCACGCACGCAGCGCCAGTTCAGGGCGTACTGGATAATGTCTGGGATATCCTGGTCGTTGACGCCCTTCTTCACCGTCACCACCAGGGTGGTGGAGATGTTGTGCCGATCAAGGGCCTCCAGGGCCTGGGTGCGGATGCGGGAAAGGTCGGCGCCGCGCAGGTCCATCAGCGCCTCGCGCCGCAGGCTGTCGAACTGCAGATAGACTTCAAAGCCCGGCATGTAGGTCGCCAGGCGCTCGGCGAAGGCCGGTTCCTGGGCGATGCGCAGGCCGTTGGTGTTGATCATCAGATGGCGGATGGGGCGGCGCTTGGCGGCGTCGAGGATGTCGAAGAACTGGGGATGGATGGTGGGCTCGCCGCCGGAGATCTGCACCAGGTCCGGCTCGCCTTCCGAGGCCACCACGGCGTCCAGCATGGCCTCGATCTCGGCCAGGGTGCGGTGGCCCTGGCGCTTCACGGAGCTGTCGGCGAAGCAGACGGGACAGGAAAGGTTGCAGGCCTCGTTGACCTCGATCAGGGCCAGGCACGAGTGCTGTTCGTGGTCGGGGCAGAGGCCGCAGTCGTAGGGGCAGCCGAAGTCGGTGCGGGTGTGCGGCGCCAGGGGGCGGTCACCGGGCTTGAGCCAGTCGCGCTGGGATTTCCAATAGGCGACATCGTCGCTGATCAGCGTCTTCTGCACCCCGTGATCGCGGCAGCGCTTCTGGAAGAAGACCTTGCCGTTCTCGGCGATGACCTTGGCCGGGACCAGCTCAAGGCAGGTCTCGCACAGGGAGGTGGTCTGGCCCAGGAACAGGTAGGGCGCGCTCTTGCGCAGCGCCGGCGCGCTCACTCCAAAGGTCTCGGGCAAAGTAGACGCAGCCATAGGTCACCAGCCCGATGCAGATCAGATGGAAGAGATTAAACGGCCCGATCAACCTCGGATAGGGCTTGAGGAACTCCCAGAGGAATCGCTGCGCACCGTACCAGGCGACAAAGACGTAGAAGCCGCGGCGCAGGGCCCAGGGCGCGCGAATCGCCAGGCCGGCGAGATAGAGGACCAGGAAGGCGGCCACCGACAGGCTCTCATAGACCTGCACGGGATGGCGGCCGATGTGGTCGCCCAGGTCCACCGCCCAAGGCAGGCTCGTGGGCGTCCCATAGGTGAAGTCCGGCAGGCCGGCGAACAGGCAGCCGAACCGCCCGACGATGATCCCGGTGGCCAGGGAGCCGACGAACACCCCGCCCGTGGAGCCGCGCACGCCGCGCGCGGCCTTGTAGACCTCCACCAGCACGATGGCCCCAGCCAGGGCGCCGGCGACGCTGTGCGACAGGGCGGGCGCGGCGCCGCGCAGGGTGTTCAGCGATCCGGCCAGCCAGGCGCCCAGTAGCGCGCCAGACGCCAGGGCGATGAAATAGCCCGGGCCGGTCTTGGCGGCGACCTCGGCGACGGCCGCCTTCAGGCGCCAGCGGTAGAGGCCGTAGCCCACGGCTGCCCCGCAGGCCCAGGCGGCGATGTCGAACACCGGGTGCCAGGCGGGGTTGGTGGGGACGGCGATCATGGAGCGAGCGTCGTGGGGGATGGGGGCCGTGGCAAGGTTTAATCTCCTCCTGCCGCCCCGCTTGCCGCCTCGTCGCCGGCGGGCCTATCGTCCCCTTCCTGGCCCTTCCGCGCGGCAGACGCGGCATGCCGGACCAGGGAGACCGCCATGTCCATCACCGCTGAGCGCCATGAACTCGCGGGCGATTTCCGCCGACCCAGGAACACCGCGTCGGAGGCCAGGGGTTCGATCCACGATGACGCCACGGCCTCGAAACTGGGGTTCCGGGGTGGAACGGTGGCGGGGTCCCTGCACATGGACCAGTTCGTACCGCTGCTGATCGCGGCGTTCGGACCAGCCTGGTTGGAGCGGGGGAACATGTCGCTCTACTTCCGCCAGGCGACGGTGGACCAGGAGGCGGTGCGGGCGTTCGTGACGCCGGCTGTGGTAGAGGCGCGGGCCCGCCTGCGGATGGAGAACGAGGCCGGTGACCTGATCAGCGAGGGCACGGCCAGCTGCGTGGGCGCCGACGAGAAGACCGAGCTCTACGCCCGCGCGCGGGCCCAGACGCCGGCGGTTCCCGGCGCCTTGAGGCTGCTGGCGGGGTGCAAGGTCGGCGATGAGACGGCGGACGTGGCGCTACGGGCGTCGGCGGAGGCCGTGGCCAAACGGCTGGAGACCATCCCCGAGCGGATCGACGCCTACGAACCCCGCGATGGGGGGCCGGCGGTGCTGCCGCCGGCCATCGCCGTGCAGCTGTTCCGGGAGGTGGAGAAGACCCTTTGGTCGCGGATCGAGCCGGTGGTGGGCCTGTTCGGCGCCATCGAGCTGCAGGTCCTCAAAGGCCCGCTGCGGGCGGAGACCGACTATGTGGGGCGGGGGAAAATCCTGGCCCTGAGCGAAAGCCCCAGGACCGAGAACATCTGGTACCAGGCCTGGGCCTCCGATCCGAAGACCGGGGAGGATGTCGGCTGGATGATCATGTACCTGCGGTTCCTGAAGGCTTCGTCGCCCTTGTGGAAGGATGCGGTGTAGGGCGCTTCTTCTTCCCCCATGACTAAATTGGGGGAAGTGGGCGGATGCACTTGTCTGCCAGGACCCAGCGCGGCGTCGATGACGGCTCTCGATCGCGGAGCCGCTGGTTTACGACAACGCTTCCCCCATCGTCGCCCGCCTTCGGCATTGGCGACACTTCCCCCGAAGACGGGGGAAGGATTCACACAGGCGGCTTCAGCCGGCGCTTGGATAGGTGGAACATGGGGCCTTCGCCGCCGCCTGAAATCCTGGCGCCGCCCTGCCCGCGCACATAGGTGCGTTGCCATTTCTCGGCCATGGCGGCTTCCTCGCGGGCTTTCAGGCGCTTGGCGAAGTCGGCGCGGCTGGCGGCCCAGCCTTCGAAGGCGGTCTTGAGGTCCGGGTCGGTGTCCAGCGCCTTCACCTGGGGCTGCACCGCATCGAGCTGGGCGTGGGGGACCAGGGTGAGGAAGGCGAAGGGCTCGCCAGCCTCGAAGCGGACCACGCCGGGCTTCAGGAACCGCCAGTTCATGGTGAAGGGGAACGGCAGCCAGTCGGTCTCCACTAGGCCGTCCAGGGCGGCGATACCGTCCTTGGCGGTGTTGGGGCTGCCACGGGTCCAGACCGCCCAGCCGGGGGGTGTCTTGAACAGCCAGCCGGTGTGGAAGGTGATGATGCCGCTGCCGAAATGGGAGGTGACGAAATGGTGGACGCGGGTGTCGCTGGAGCGGAACTGGATCGCCTCCATGCCGGCGCCGCCATACCAGGCCGCCTCGAAGGCGAAGGGCATGGTCAGCTCCCAGCCGCTTGAATTGGCGATGGACAGCGGGATGCAGCGGTAGGCGTAGCGCTCGGGCGTGGCGTCCATCCAGTCGCGCTCGGGGCGAGCGGGGACCAGGGCCGGCGGGTCGGGCCACAGGGGGTAGCAGGTGAGCCCGGGCGGGCCGAGGGTTTCGCCGCCCTCCGCGGGCTTGGGCTCTCGGGCCATGCGGACGTCCTCACTGTAGAGCGTAAAGACCGGAGTCCTAGCCGAAGGCCGCGGGGCGCGCCACAGCCCACAGCCAAGCTTAGCGTCAGCTCAGGTGGTCGATGATCCAGGGAGCGATATCGTCCGGGCGTTCCTCGACAAAGCCGTGGTCGCCGCCAGGGACGATGCGCAAGATGGCGTTGGGCAGCAGGGCCTCGAGGCGCCGGCCCACGGCGAGCGGGCTGATCGGATCGGTGTCGCCCCAGATCAGCAGGGTGGGCTGGGTGACGCCGGGCAGGTCGGCGGTGTGGTCGGGGCGCTCGTCCGTGATCCAGGCGGCGGCGTCTGGATAGTTGGCGCGGTAGGTTTTCCGCCAGTTCGAGCCGCCCAGCGCCGGGACGTCCAGGCCGCCGGCAGTGACAGTGAGCACCAGGCGGCGGACCTTTTCGGGATTGCGCAGGGTCACGGCCATGGCGACAGCGCCGCCCATGGACTGGGCCAGCAGGTCCACGGGCCGGTCGCCGAGCTGTGCCTCGACCATCGTTACCAGGTCGGCGATGCCGTTGACGTCTGGATCCGGCGGCTGACGGCCAAGTCCCGGCCAGCCGAAGTGGACCTTGTCCCAGGCGGCGGGGAGCCGGTCGGCCAGCGGGCGCCAGAAGGCCGGGTCGGCGCCGGCGCCGGGCAGGAACAGGAGACGGGGTGTCATACGGGCCTGGGGCTCCAGGAGGCCAACCCCTGGAGTGCGAGGCTGGCGCGGATTCTAGACGGTGGCCTCAGCGGCGCGCAGGGCGGCCAAGGGAGCGTTATCGGCGCGGATCATCATGAAGTCGCCCGACCAGACGCCGGCGATGCTCCATCGGCCCAGGATCTCGCTGCCGTCGTTGCTGACCTCGCCCACGTACTGGACCGCGTCATAGCCGTCGAAGGCGCCGTCGTAGAGCTTCAGGAAGGTGATCTGGCGTTCCGCGCGGCGGCCCTGAAGGGTGGCGGTGAGGGTGCGGCCGGCGGCGTCGCCTACGGAACCGACTTCCTCGGTGTCGCCGTCGAACAGCGCGTCGCGCTCGATCAGGCTGGCCACGAAAGCGGCGGGCGCCTTGGCGTTGGGGTAGCTGAACTGGCCGTGCCAGACGCCGGAAAGGTCGAGAGGGTCACCGGACATGACGTGTTGGTCTCTGGGTCGGCTTTCGAAGAACGGCGGTAGGTACAGAAAACAACGTTCGCAGGCAAGTGAAGAACAACCGTGACGGTTTGCCCCTTTACCCGCGCGCTGATCGCCGCTAGGGAGCCGGGCATGCGAATGAACGCCATTAAGCGCGCGATTAAAACCACCGGGCCTGCGGGGCCGGGGGTTATGCGCGCGCGTCCAGCGTAGCCGCAGACCCCAAGCCCCGCCGGATCGGTCGGGGCGCATTTCTGAGCACAGCCAGACGCCTCGCCTCCCGGCCTTCACCAGGAGAAGAGACATGAGTATTGCCTACGAGACCCCAGCCGAGCCCGCCCAGCGACCGCTCACCGTCGCCATCGTCGGCGCCACCGGCGCGGTGGGCGCCGAACTGATCGACCAGCTGGAGCGCCGAGCCTTTCCGGTGGGTGAACTGCGCCTGCTGGCCTCGGAGCGGTCGGCCGGCCGCAGCCTGACCTTCAGGGGCAAGCCGGTGGTGGTGCAGGCCCTGAGCGACGAGGCCCTGCAGGGCGCCGATGTGGCCTTCTTCTCCGCCGGCGCGACGATCTCGCGGCGATATGGGCCGACGGCGGCAGAGGCCGGGGTGCTGGTGGTGGACAACTCCTCCGCCTTCCGGATGGCCGATGGCGTGCCGCTGATCGTGCCGGAGGTGAACGGCGAGGGCCTGGCCGGCGCCACCGGCCTGATCGCCAACCCCAACTGCGTGGCCGCCGTGGCGGTGATGGCGCTGGGACCCCTGCACCGCGAGCAGCCGATCCGGCGGGTGACGGCGGCGACCTATCAGGCCGCGTCCGGGGCCGGGGCGGCGGCGATGGAGGAGCTGCGGGCCTCCACCGTTGCCTATCTGGACGGGCGGGCGTTCGAGCCGACGGTGCTGCCCCACCCCTACGCCTTCAACCTGTTCAGCCACAACGCCGCGGTGGACCCGGCCACCGGCTACAACGGCGAAGAGGCCAAGGTGATGGACGAGCTGCGCAAGATCCTGGGAGCGCCGGAGCTGCGTATCGGGATCACCTGCGTGCGGGTGCCGGTGCTGCGGGCCCACTCCATGGCCCTGACGGTGGAGTTCGACGCCCCCTTCGCGGCGGACCGGGCGCGGGAGGTCCTCAGCGCCGCGCCGGGGGTACGGGTGGTGGACGACGTGGCGGCCAACCACTTCCCAATGCCGAGCGAAGCCTCGGGGCGCGACGAGGTGCTGGTGGGGCGGATCCGCAAGGACGCGGGCGATCCCAGCGGGTGCTCCCTGGCGCTGTTCGTGGTCGGGGACCAGCTACTCAAGGGGGCGGCGCTGAACGCGGTGCAGATCGCGGAGGTGGCGCTGGGGCGGTAACGCGCGCCTGATTCAGGGCGCCGGCAGGTGAAGCAGCCGCCGGGACCTCAGAGGGCGCGATCATCGGCAGCGTGACGGCGGTACCCAACAGGGCGGCGTGCCGTTCGGCTTGATCAGGGACGGTTGGCGCGCTCTGGTGTCCGTCTAATCCGAAAAAGGCGGCCCATGAGCGAACCGATCACCCATGTCAGCGGAACCTCGGACGGCGCCCCCTTCGCCACCGCCCTGAGCTTCCACAGCCACCACCTGACCGCCGACGAGCCGCATGCCCTGGGCGGGGCCAACGCCGGGCCCCCGCCCTTCGCCTATCTGCTGAGCGGTCTGATCGCCTGCACCTGCATCACCCTGCGCATGTACGCCGCGCGCAAGGCCTGGCCCCTGAAAGGGATCACGGTGGAGGCCGACTACCACCACCTGGCCGAGGGGACGTTCATCGCCCGGGTGCTGCACTTCCAGGGCGACCTGGACGAGACCCAGCGGGCGAAGCTGGCGGAGGTGGCCGAGCGCACGCCGGTGACCCTGGCGCTGAAGGGGGCGTCGGATATCCGCACCAGCGTGGGGTGATCCCCTACCCTCCCCCGCCGGTCAAATGATGCAGCGCGATCCCGCTCGTCGTCGCCACGTTGAGGGAGTCGAAGCCGCTGGACATGGGGATGGAAACGCTGGCGGCGCGGTCGATCAGGGTTTGCGGCAGGCCGGGACCTTCGGCGCCCAGCAGCAGGGCGGCGCGGGACGGCGGGGTGAGGTCCGCCAGGCGGGCGGCGCCGGCGGGACTGAGGGCGATGGGCGAAAACCCGTGGCGCTTGAGCAGGGCTATGGGGTCGTCCTGCGGTATCAGGTGGGCCGTGGGGACCAGCAGGGCGCCGCCTACCGACACACGGATGGCCTTGCGGTAGAATGGATCGCAGCAAGTGGAGTCCAGCAGCACCAGGTCCGCCCCGAAGGCGGCGGCGTTGCGCAGCAGACCGCCCATGTTGTCGTGATTGGCGATGCCGAACAGGGCCAGGACCAGGGCGCGGGGCTTGCCGGCCAGGGAGGCGAGGGCCTCGTCGGCCGGTGGCGCGGCCGCCCGCTGACCCAGCGCCAGGATGCCGCGGTGGATGTGGAAGCCGACGATGGCGTCCATGACCGCCTGGGCGGCGGCGTAGACGGGGGTGTCGTCTGCAAAGGCCTCGATCAGCGGCGCCAGGCTCTCGACGCGCTGCTGGGCGATCAGCAGGGCCGCGGCCCGGTGTCGCGGGGCGCGGGCCAGCGCCCGCAGGACCACCTCGCCCTCGGCGATGAAAAGGCCCTGGCGGCCCACCAGATCACGCTCGCGGATGTCGCGAAAGGCTGCGATTCTAGGGTCTTGCGGGTCGGTGATGGGGAAGATGGCGGGCAAGGGCCTTCCATAGCGCGGCCCGGGACGAGGGGCGACCGTCAAGGCGATCGAGTCAGGGACGCATCCTGCGGCGATACGTCTTATGGTATCAAAGCGCGCGCGACGGTAGTCGAACGCCACCATGACTCTACTCACAGCATTCACCGCCAAGTGTGCGCTGATCGGCTTTGTCGGGGCGGCTTTGCTCGGCTGCCTGATCGCCGCGGCGTCCCAGGTGATGGGGACCAGCGGCTTCTAGAGCGTGGCTCCTACAGCCTGGACGGGATGACCACCCGCAGGCTCTCATAGCCCTTCACGAAGGCCGAGTAGTTGCGCTTGGGTTCGCCGACCACGGTGACGGTCGGGAAACGCTTCATGATCTCTTCCCAGATGATCTTCAGCTGCAGTTCGGCCAGGCGGTTGCCCACGCAGCGGTGGATGCCGAAGCCGAAGGAGATGTGGTGGCGGGGCCGCTCGCGGTCGATGATGTAGGCGTTGGGATTGTCGATCACCTCTTCGTCGCGGTTGCCCGAGACGTACCACATGACGACCTTGTCGCCCTTCTTGATCAGCTTGCCGTTCAGCTCGTAGTCCTGCACGGCGGTGCGGCGCATGTGGGCCAGAGGCGTCTGCCAGCGGATGGTCTCGGAGACCATCGAGGGGATCAGTTCCGGCCTGGCCCGCAGCTTGGCGTACTGGTCAGGGTTCTGGTTCAGGGCCAGGACCGAGCCGGTGATGGTGTTGCGGGTGGTGTCGTTGCCGCCGACGATCAGCAGGATAACGTTGCCGTGGTACTCCCGCGGCTCCATGTTCCGGGTGGCTTCGCCGTGCGCCAGCATGGAGACTAGGTCGCCCTTGGGCGGAGCGTTGACCCGCTCGTTCCACAGCTGGGTGAAAGCCGCGAAGCACTGCTGGATCAGCATCTGCTTCTCTTCCATCGACTTCAGGAAGCTCTGGCCGGGGATGCCGGTGATGGCGTCGGACCACAGAGTCAGCTTGCGGCGATCCTCGAAGGGGAAGTCGAACAGGGTGGCCAGGGTCATGGCCGTCAGTTCCATGGAGACCTTGTCGACCCAGTCGAACTCTTCGCCGATGGGCAGGCCGTCGAGGATCTGGCCGGCGCGCTCACGGATCAGCGGCTCAAGGATGGTCAGGTTGTGGGGCGAGACGATGGGGCTGACGGTCTTGCGCTGGACGTCGTGCTTGGGCGGGTCCATGGCGATGAACATCCGCAGCGGGTCTTCCATGCCGCCCTGGCCGGCGACGGTGATGCCGCCCAGGGACGACTCTGAAGAGAACACCTGGTGGTTGGTTTCCACGGCCATGATGTCGTTGAACTTGGTGATCGACCAGTACGGGCCGTAATCGCTCTGAGCGGTGTAGTGGATCGGGTCTTCCTTGCGCAGGCGCTCGAACACCGGCCACATGGCGTCGTTCTGGAACAGGGATGGCTGGGCGGGGTTCAGGTCCGCCAGCGGGATCGAATAGGCCGCGTCGCGCGCTTCCTTGGTTACCAGCACCGATCCGTCCGCCATGGTCCCGCCTCTTGATTATCAGGGTTTAGTTGGCGTGAAGATGACGGGTGCGTCAGGCCAAGTCAACGGTGGATGACTTCGATCTCCCCCTCGCGGAGCGAGGGGGAGTGGCGAGGGTGAGGGAGCGCCAGCGACCGAAACCCGCCGAGGGGGAGAAGTACGCAAGCAAACCCATAGGTCAGCGCAATTCCCATCTCACCCCGGCCGGTGGGTGTCTCCCCTCCGCGGCCCGTCGCCTGCTTCGCGGGCTCGCGCGCCGCACCTCGCCCTCGCCTTCGCGAGGGGAGGATCAGGAGGCGTCAGCCCCCCTGCCTCCCGTCCCCTACCTCTCCGTTCTGTCCTCGCGCTGGCGGACGATCACCGACTGGCTGGCGGTGGCCATAAGTTCCCCGTCTTCGCTGAACATGTACATGGCGCCGTGGGCGAAGCCGCCGTGGATGCCGTGAATGCGGATGTCGCACAGGACCCATTCGGTGGGCACGATGTGGCGGATGCG
This sequence comes from Caulobacteraceae bacterium, assembly GCA_036384135.1. Taxonomy (GTDB): domain Bacteria; phylum Pseudomonadota; class Alphaproteobacteria; order Caulobacterales; family Caulobacteraceae; genus Acaudatibacter. The sequence goes on from DASVMY010000350.1 coordinate 13,698, forward strand.
GATGGTGTTATCGAGGCTGTTGCCGCCGCCGTTGCGGCCTAGCGCGCTGCCGATGCCGGACGGCACATGGTCGGCGAAGATGGCCAGCATGCTGGCGTCGATGGCGTAGCGGGTCTCGCGCGGGCGCAGCCACAGCACCAGCCGGCCATCGTCAACCTGCGGTCCCACCACCTGATCGCCATAGCGGCCCTTGGCCACGCGCACGTCGATGTGGCTGTGCAGGTCCTCGTCGTCCGAACGGGCGCGCCAGTGCGCGGCGACAGGGCAGTCCAGGGCCGGCGGGGCGTCCGGGCGTTCCACCCACTGGCGGGAAAGCTCGCTGGGGCGGGCGCCCAGGGCGGCGTTGACGGTGAGGATCTCCTTGTCGTCGACGTGGCTGATGACGCGGGCCTGGCTGTTGTACTTGCCTGCCGCCGGCACCCAAACGTCCAGGTCCACCACCTGGGGCGGGCGGGCATAGGACAGGTATTGCGCCGTGGCCCAGATCACTGGCCGCTCGCAGGTGCGCTCCATGGCGGCGATGGCGGAGGCGAGGCCCACGCCGCCGAACATGAACATATTGCCGGGCGGGCCAACGCAGACCTTGGGCGTCAGGGGCAGGTACCAGCGGTGCGGGTTATGGGTGGCGCGGAGGTCGAAGAACAGGTCGGTCATGGCGGCTCGCTGCTGCGGCCGCGACTCCCGCCGCGGCCCGGCGGCCTCCATAGCCCCGCCGCAGCGCAGCATCCAGCCCGGCGCAGTCCTGTCCCCTACCTGAACGAATACCCCAGGCTCGCCCCCAGGAAGGTCCCCTGGCGGCCGAAGCCGGAGGTGGGGCCGCCGCCGGAGAGGTTGGTGTCCGGAGCCAGATGGTCCATGCCGCAGAGATAGCCCACCGAACCAACCACGCCGTCGGCGTCGAAGCGGTGGTCGATGGCGGTCTTGGCGACGCCGTCATGACGCAGGATCGGCGCGCCGGCGTAGGAGACTGTTGGCAAGCGACGGCTGGCCGAAAGGTCGGTGGCGGGCGGGCCGGTGGGCTTGCCGAACGCGGCGGCGGTCAGCGCCGCGGAGGCGTCGGTCCTGATCGCCGTCTGGGCGCTTACCGTCGTGGCGAGCGTCAAGGCCACGCCGGAGAGGATCAGGATGATGGATCTGGACGCCATGTCGCCTCGCTGCGGTCGCGGAGTGCGTATGCGGCTGGCGTATCAGAACGCGCCGCGCTTCGCCATCATCGCCCCCCAAAGGAACCAAGCCAACGCCGACGAAATGGCGGGGTCCTCGAACCTGGCGCCCGTCGCGAGCAGCGCGGCGCGAGGCGGCGTCGTTCAGCGGGGCGAGAGCCGCCTGAGCGTTAACGTCGAAGTGACGGAGGCTGGCGAGCTTCCCGTGGCGACCTGATCCGTCCAAGCGTAAGAAGGCCGGATAGGGAGAGAGACATGCCTACCGGCTTCCAGCAGCAGCAACCGGTGCGCAACAACGGCTTCTTCAAGCCAGCCGCGACGCCCCAGCACGGCGGCGCCCCTGACCCCAAGGCCGTCCGCGCACCCGAGACGCGAACCTTCCAGCCGCGACCGCAGCACTAGGTTTGCGAAATCACCCCTGCGCCGCCGCGATCCGTTCGCGCGCGATCTCGTCGGCGATGACGTCCGTGGGCCGGCGCTCGCGCGTGGAGCGTTCCAGCACCTCGCCCAGGGTCTGGGTCATGCGCGTCAGCTTGGTCTCCACCCACGCCGGATCGTAGGCGCCGCCGGCCGCCAGGGCGCGGATTTCGGCGGCGATGTTGATGATCCCGCCGCCGTTCAACACGAAGTCCGGCGCATAGACCACGCCGCGGTCGTACAGGGCCTGGCCCACCTCGGCGTCGGCCAGCTGGTTGTTGGCGGCGCCGGCGATGATCTTGGCGCGGATGCGCGGCAGGGTATCGCGCGAGATGGCGCCGCCGAGCGCGCAGGGGGCGAACACCTCCGCGTCGGTGTCATAGATAGCATGCGGCGGCAGCGCCTGGGCGCCCACCCTGGCCGCGACGGCGCGGGCGGTCGCCTCGTGCAGGTCGGTGACGTAAAGCCTGGCCCCGGCGGCGGCGAGCTTTTCGGCCAGGCGAGCGCCCACGTGGCCGACCCCCTGGATAGCGATCGTCATACCCGTCAGCGACCGGTTCAGCACCCGCTGAACGGTCAGCTCGATACCGCGTTTCACCCCCTCGGCGGTCACGGGGCTGGGGTCGCCGGACGAGGCGGGCTGGCCGGTCAGACCGGCCATGTAGCGGGTCCGCCGAGCCGCGTGTGTCAGGTCTTCCGGCGACACCCCCACGTCCTCGGCGCCCCAGTAGGCGCCGCCCAAGCTCTCCACCGCCGCTCCGAAGGCTTCGAACAGGGCCGGGGTCTTGGCGGTGCGAGAGTCGCCGATGATCACCGCCTTGCCGCCACCCAGCTCCAGGTCAGCCACGGCGTTCTTGTAGGACATGGCCCGCGACAGCTTCAGCGCGTCGTCGATGGCGGCCTGGTCGCTGGCGTAGGTCCACATGCGGCAGCCGCCGGTGGCCGGGCCCCTGGCGGTGGAATGGATGGCGATCAGACACTTCAGCCCCGCGGCCTGGTCGTGAAAGGCGTGCAGCGCCTCATGGCCTTCAAAGGCCGGCGACTCGAAAAAGCTCATCGTGCTCGCAAACCAAAGACCCGAGCCTGTTCTTCCCGCTTTGATGGTTCCATCAAAACAGGACAGGCTCCGGGCGTGACGTTCCCCTCCCCGGCTCTACGACGCAGGCCCCGGCCCTACAAGCGCCGGCTTGGGCGTCAGGCCATTGGACGCGGCCGAATTGGGCGCCGTCGGGGCGCCGGGGATAGTGGGCGCGCCGGACGGCAGAGGCGCGGCGGGGTCCTTCACGAAGGCGACCACGTCTTGCCACACGGTCGGCGCCTGGCGGTCCACCAGCAACAGGTGCCAGCCCTTGGCGTAGAAGGCCGACCGGTCGGTGGGTTTCAGCCGCCGGGCCGCCTGGTAGGTGGGGGTTTTGGGGATGATCTGGTCGTGGTCGCCGTAGAGGTACAGCACCGGTCCCCTGACCTGACCCACCTTGGCCCAACCGTGCTCCATGGTCGACACTAAGCCGTAGAGGGTGTCGGAGCGGGCGCCCCAGACCATCAGGGGATCGCGGCCCATGGCGATCAGCTCCTCGCGGTTGTCGCTTGGGAAGATGTGGGCGGTGACGAAGCCGGGCGGGTTGAACACCTTGGACGGCGCCGTGTGGTCGGCCAGCCAGAGGGCCAGCTTGTAGGGCAGAGGCAGGTTCGACCAGCCCCAGACGGCCGGCGCCAGCAGCACGGATCGGTCCGCGGCGGGGGGACGGTCGGAGGCCATCGCCTCGATCACCACCGCCCCCCCCAGGCTTTCCCCCGCCAGGGCGATGGTGGCCTTGGGGTAACGCTGGCGGACGGCGGCGGTGATCGCGCGCAGGTCCTCGGTGGTCAGTTCATCGGGCGCCCAGATGCCCCGCTGTGGCGAGCGGCCGAAGCCGCGCTGGTCGTAGGCGATGGTGGTGATGCCTTGCTTGGCCCAGTAAGGCCCGGCCAGGTGGAAGGCGTTGGCGTAGTCGTTCATCCCGTGAACGCCGATGATCACCGCCCACGGCTCCCCCGCCGCGTCCCAGCGGCTGACCCCCAGCTTCGCTCCGTCGAAAGTGACGAAACGGTCCTGTTCGAAGTGCGGCCCGTGGAAGGTCAGGTCTGGCCGGCCGGCGTGCTGCAGGGTCGGGGCGCAGGCGGTGAGCAGGGCCGCCATCAGCGCGGCGGCCAAAAGGGCGGGAAGGCGCAAGATCATGCCGCCAGCATACCGGCGACGCGGGCGCGCAAATAGGGCGTCACCTCTTCCTCGAACCAGGGGTTCCGCTTCAGCCAGGCGGTGTTGCGCCAGGAGGGATGCGGCAGGGGAAGCTGGCTGGGCAGGTACTCGCGCCAAGCCCGCACGGTGTCCGTCATGTTGCCTTCGGCGCGGTCGCCCAGCGCCCAGGCCTGGGCGTAGGAGCCCACCAGCAGGGTCAGCTCCACCTTCGGCAGGGCGTCCAGCAGTTGTTGTCGCCACAGCCGCGCGCACCGCTTGGGCGGCGGATAGTCGCCGCCCTTGGGGTTGGTGCCCGGAAAGCAGAAGGCCATGGCGGCGACTCCGATAACGCCGCTGGTGTAGAACCCGTCCCAGTCCACCCCCATCCAGGATCGCAGGCGGTCGCCAGAGGGGTCGGTGAAGGGCATGCCGCTCTCGTGCACCCGGCGGCCGGGCGCCTGGCCGCAGATCAGCAGGCGGGTGTCGGCGCCGACCCAGACCACGGGGCGGGGCTCGGGCACTTCGCCGGCGCAGGCGCGGCAGGCGCGAATGTCGCTTAGCAGGGTCTCGAGGGTCACGCGCCCGCCTCTAGCCTCTGGATCAGGCGGCTGCGAAGGCCTTTTCCTGCGCGATCATACCGGCGAAGGACGGCCGGGCGTGGATCGTCTTCAGGTAGGCGGCGGTCTTGGGGTGGGTCTTGGGATCCACCGTGAAGCCCACATGCTCCATGTTCACGAACGGGCTGGCCACGGCCAGGTCGGCCAGGGTCAGGCGATCGTCCACCAGATAGCCGGACGCCGGGATGATGCCCTCGACATAGTCGATCAGCGGCGGCAGCTCTTTGCGTTCGGCATGGTCGGCCTCGGCCAGGTTGCCTTCCTGGCCCAGGAAGCGGGGCATGACGAAGCGGTTGAAGAACATCTTGCCCATGCAGGCGATCAGGATGGTGTCGGCGAATTCCTCGTACCAGACCGTGCGTGCACGGCTCTCGGGCGACGCCGGCAGCAGGGCCGGATCTGGGAACTTGGCTTCGAGGTAGGTGATGATCGCGGTGGAATCGGAGATGCAGAAGTCGCCGTCGCGGAAGCCCGGCATCTTGCCAAAGGGACTGGCCTCGCGGAACGCCGGGTCGCGGTTGTTCAGCCCGATCGCCTTGACCTCGACCTCCACCCCCTTCTCGGCCGCGAAGGCCAGGGTCTTGCGCACGAAGGGCGAGAAGGATGAGCCGTAGACGATCATGGGGAGGACCTCCGAGGGACCGCCGGTCGTTCGCCGGCGCTGGAGGGCTTGTATTTCAGTTTCTCATAAGGACGAACGGGAAATCAATATCAGCCCTCGTCGACCTCCGGCTCCGGCGCGGGCAGCCGCAGCCGGTAGACGCCCTTGAAGCTGTCCGGGTCGGCGGGCTTGCCGTGGCGGGTGATGACCAGCTTGCCGGCGCGGGCCAGGCCCACGGCGGTGGAGCGGACCTGGGGCAGTAGCCGGCGCCAGCTCTCGGCGTCCAGCGCCTTGGCCACGTCCTCGGGCGAGACCGACTTGCCGGGCGCCAGGACGGCCAGTTGCTGGAACAGGGTATCTTCGATGGGCGAGGTCATGCCCTATCCTAGAACGATTTGGTGACCCCGGCGAAGACGCCGCGGCGCGGGCCCCATTGCGGCGCGCCGACGCCGACGCCGGTGCCGTCGCGGATTTCGTACTTCTCGTCGCCGACGTTAATGATGTCGAGGCGCAGGTCGATAGGCCCGGCCGGTCCCAGGGCCAGGTGATACGACGCCGACAGGTTGACCTGGATATAGCCCGGGACGTGATCGCCGTTGGGGACCGCGCCGTCCTTACGTAGGCCGCTGCCATACAGGATGTCGCCGCTGACCTTCAGCTCGCCGAACCGGTAGGAGGCGCCGGCCGAGCCGGTGAGGCTCTGGTTATGGTCCAGGTAAATGTAGTGGTTCTGGATATAGGCCAGGTCGCCGGGATCGAAGTTGAACTGGCTGGAGACGATATCCTTACCTTGCGCCTTGGAGAGCGCCAGGTTGCCGTAGGCCGAGAACGGGCCGTGGGCGTAGGTGGCGGTGAACTCGACGCCGCGGATGCGGCCCTGGGCATAGTTGAAGGGGGTTTCGATGATCGGAGCGCCGAACTGGCCTTCGTCGATCAGGTTCCTAGAAGAACGCAGGTAGCCGTCGATCCCCAGGGTCAGCTCGCCCAGCCTCTGCTGCGCGCCGACGTCATAATAGCTGGACCGCTCCGAGAACGGGATGGTGTCGGCCTGGTTCGGCGACTGGGCGGTGGTGCCGACGAACTTGGCCACCGTGGCGCCCGCCACCAGCTCGAACGGCGGTGGGGTGAAGTAGCGGGCGTAGCCGGCGTGAAGGGTGGTGGTCTCGGTGGGCTTCCAGACCAGGTTCACCCGCGGGCTGAGCTGATGCTCGTTGCGCAGGGCGTCGACCTCGTCGAAGCGCAGGCCGTAGTTCAGGGTCAGGGCGTCGGTGAGCTTCCACTCGTCCTGCAGGAAGACGCTGTAGGTCCAGGCGGATCGCGCGCCGTTGTCGATGATGGTCTCGGGGACGTCGGTGGTCTGGACGCCGTTGATGTCCACCGGCAGGACCTGCGATGTCGTGCGGCTGACCGAGCGGTCGCCCTGGATCACCAGGCCGCCGCGCAGGGTGTGGGCGTCGCTGAGGTGGTAGACCCCCTCGGCCTGGAGGCCGGCGGCGAAGTCGCGCTTGGCGGCGTATTGCGAGATGCCGTTGAAGAGCAGTTCGCCCAGCGCGTCAGGGCGGTAGGTCAGGGTGGAATAGCGGGCGAAACCAGACAGTTGCAGCGTCGCCTTGTCGGTGGTGTGGAGGTAGCTGACGATGGCGTAGTCGGTGGTTTCACGCTGGGACTGGCGCAGGTCTTCGCTGGCGAAGCTGGTCTGGCCATTGACGGTAAGGCCCAGGCCGCCCGGGTCATTGGCGTTCTGGCCGCGCACGTCAGGAATCTGAAAGCGCTGGTTCGAGGTCCCCAGCACCAGGGAGACGCGGCTGGAGTCATCCAGGATGTGGTCGACGTAGGCGAAGCCCTGCAGTTGGTCGGTGCGGTCGTGCAGCGGCGTGGCGCTGCCATCAGGGCTTTCGATGCCCAGATCGTTGCGCAGGTAGCTGGCGGAGACGAAGAAGTTGGTGCCGCCGGAGGAGCCGCCGTACTCGATGCTGGGCTCGATCTCGCCGTGGCTGCCACCGTAGATCGACACCTCGCCGCCGTTCTTGAACAGGCCGCTCTTGGTGGTGATGTTGATGATGCCGGCGGTGCGCAGGCCGTACTGGGCCGGCAGGGCGCCGGTGATCAGTTGGGTGCTGTCGGCCAGGCGGGGGCTCAGCGCCTGGCCGAATACCGACAAGCCTTCGGGCAGGATGACGTTGTTCAGACGGTACTGGATGTTGGCGTGGTCGCCGCGGATGTGCAGCTGGCCGTAGCTGTCCTGGGTGACGCCGGGCGCCTGCAGCACGACCTGGTTCAGGGCCGTGTTCTGGCCGCCCGGCAGGCTGTCCACCATCTTGCTGGAGAGCACATAGCTGGAGGCGCCGAGGCTGGGTTCCACGGTGGCGCGGGCCTGGTCCAGCTTCTGGGCGGTGACCACCAGTTCGGCGACACCGGTGTCAGGGTCGGCCGGCGCCGGGGCCGTGGGGGCGGCCAGGACGGCGGCGGGGGCGGCCAGCGCCGCGATGAGCGCCAACCCTGAAACCTGTCTCATCCAGCCGTACGCCACGCACTCGCTCCAACAACCCTAGGGGAGGAGTGGGGATAGGCCGGGAGCGGAGGGCGGCCCATGGCGCGCTTTCCCATTGTGGTCGGGAAAACTTCCCGATTTGCGCGGAGCCGTGGCGCCGACGCGCCAAGCGGGGCTAGGTTCAAGGCATGTCGTTGCGCGCCAGAATCCTCGCCGCCATCGCCGCCGTGCTGCTGCTCAGCGCGGTGACCGGCACGGCGCTGGCCGGCTGGCGGGCCAAGCAGTCGCTCCACGAGGAGCTGGCGGCGGCGCTGACCGGCGGGCGCCAGACGGTGGCGAGCGCCTTCGAGGACCTGCCCCGGTCAGACCACGCGGAGCGCGACCTGAGGC
>DASVMY010000351.1:0-33568 GCA_036384135.1 Caulobacteraceae bacterium
GGACCTGGGCGGCGGTGAGCGCCAGCCGGGGCGCCGGCGCGGGGGCGGCCGCCTTGCCGCTGCGGGCCAGGTAGTCCTCGGCGGCGGTGACCAGGCCGATCATCCGCTCGTAGCTCTCCCGCGCGGTGGCCCCGAAGGAGAACACCCCGTGCTTGAGCAGCACCAGGCCCTCCACGCCGGGGTTGGCCTCCAGGATTTCGGCGGCCAGCTTGGCCAGGGCGAACCCCGGCATCACATAGGGAACCAGGGCCACCTTGCCGCCCCAGACCGCCTGCGCCAGCTCGGCGGCGCCCGGCTGGTCGGCGATGGCCAGGACGTCCACCGAGTGGGTGTGGTCGATGAACTTGGCGCCCATGAAGGCGTGCAGCAGGGTCTCCACCGACGGGTTCGGCGCGGCGGAGTCCAGCAGGTTCTGGCGCTGGGCGTTGACCATGTCCTCGTCGCTGAGACGCTTGAGGGCGCGCAGCCGGCGCAGGGGTTCCAGCCGCACCGCCGGATGGCCCGGCGGCTCGATGGCGCCCAGGTCCCAGCCGCTGCCCTTGACGCAGATCACCTCGACGGCCTCGCCGAACAGGTCGCGGGCGGTGGTCTTCACCGAGGTGTTGCCGCCGCCGTGCAGGACCAGGCTGGGATCGCCGCCCAGCAGCCGCGCCGAATAGGTGCGCAGGGCCAGGTCCTCGCCGACCCCCTGCGCGCCATACCGCGCCACGGCCGCCGCCGCGTCCGCCTCGTTCCACCGGCTCTTCATCCAGCACTCCATCGTCTGCGGCTCCGGATAGTCCGCCACCGTCCCCCTGTCGACCGGGCTGGTCTGATGGGGAACGTGGTTAGCGCTTCCTTAAGCGCGCGGGGCGACCCTGGCGCCGTCTCAAAGATCGGAAGGATATCCGTGACCCGCCTGGCCCTGGTGATGATCGCTCGCGACGAGGCGCGGTGCATCGTCCGCGCCCTGGCCAGCGCCAAGCCCTTCGTCGACCGGATGATCGTGCTCGACACCGGCTCGGCGGACGCCACGCCGATCCTGGCCGCGGAGGCCGGGGCCGAGGTGTTCGACTTCGCCTGGCGCGACGACTTCGCCGCCGCCCGCAACGCCGCCCTGGACCGCTCCGACGCCGTCTGGAACCTGATCCTCGACGCCGACGAATGGCTGGACGGCGGCGAGGCGGCGCTGGACGCCCTGACCCTGCCGGCCGCCGGCGGCGGCTTCCTGGGCCAGGCGCGGGTGGCCAGCCAGATGGGCGAGGGGGCGGAGGCCGCGGAGGCGGCGTCCTGGATCGCCCGGGTGCTGCCGCGCGGGGTCCGCTATGAGGGGCGCATCCACGAGCAGCCGGCGTCGGCCCTGCGGACGGTGCGCCTGCCCCTGGTCATCGGCCATGACGGCTATCGGCCGGAGAACCTGGCGCGCAAGGGCGACCGCAACGAGACCCTGCTGGTGGCCGAACTGGAGGCCCGGCCCGCCGACGGCTACCTGTGGTTCCAGCTGGCCAAGGAGCACCAGGTGCGGGACAAGGCGGCGCAGGCGGCCCTGTGCTTCGCCGAGGCCCTGCGCCTGTCGCCGCCGGACGAACCCTTCCGCCACGCCCTGGTGGTGCGCGCGATCACCGCCTTCAAGACCGCCGATCGCTTAGACGACGCCCTGGCCCTGGTGGACGCCGAGTTTCCCCACTGGCAGGCCTCCCCCGACTTCTTCTTCGCCATGGGCGACCTCTACCTGGCCGTGGCCGGCCGCGACCCGGACAAGGCGATCAGCGACCACCTGCCCCTGGCGGAGTTCGCCTGGAAGAAGTGCCTGGAGCTGGGCGAACGCGCCGAGCTGGACGGCGCCGTCGCCGGCCGCGGCAGCCACATGCCGGCGCACAATCTGGCGGTGATGTACGGAACCCTCGGCCTGGGGGACCTGGCCGGCCAGTACGAGGGGTTGGCGGCGAAGCTGAGGACGGCCGCTGACACACCTTGGCGCACCCCCCTGGCATAGTGGCCATGAAGCGATGGAGGTCTCGGATGAACCAGCGTCTGGAGGGCGGATGCGCCTGCGGGGTCGTGCGCTACGCCCTGACGTCGGCGCCGATGTTCGTGCACTGCTGTCACTGCCTCGATTGCCAGCGCCAGACCGGCAGCGCCTTCGTGCTGAACGCCATCATCGAGACCGACCGCATCGACATCGTGATGGGCGCGCCGACGCCGGTGCGCATGCCCACCGACAGCGGCCGGCCGCACGACGTCTATCGCTGTCCGGTCTGCCAGACCGCCCTGTGGAGCGACTACGGCGGGCGGCCCAAGCTGCGGTTCGTGCGGGTGGGGACTCTGGACGACCCCTCGACCCTCGCCCCGGACGTACACATCTTCACCCGTTCCAAGCAGCCGTGGGTAGGCCTGCCGGACGATGTGCCGACGGTGGAGGTCTATTACGACATGCAGGCGCTGTGGCCGGCGGAAAGCCTGGCGCGGCGGCAGGCGATCCTGGGGGAGGGCTAGGCGGGCCGGGGTTCGGCCGCCGGCTTGCTTTCCACCAGGAAGAGGGTGGCGGTGACGCCCACGACGCTGGCGCCGATCATGTACCAGGCCGGCGCCAGGGGGCTGCCGGTGACGTGTATCAGCCAGGTCACCATCAGCTGGGTGGTGCCGCCGAAGATGGCCACCGCAGTGGAATAGACCCCGGCGAAGACCAGGCTGCGGACCTCCTTGCGCAGGGACTCGGTGATGGCGATCACCGCCACCGCGCCGCTCATGACGCTGAGGCTGCTCATCGCCCCGGTGAGAATCAGCAGGGTGGAGGCGTCGTGGTTGCGCACGATCAGGGCGAAGGCCGGGACGGCGACAAGGATGAAGGCGACCCGCGGCCAGAGGATCAGCGCTTTGCGCCCGAGCCGGTCCGACGCGATCCCGGCCAGCAGGCCGAACACCAGCAGGGTCGAGCCGACCACGATCGACGCCGCCAGGGAAACGCCGGACGACAGCTTCAGGGTGGTCGCGGCGAAGGTGGTCATGTTGTTGAAGACGTAGGTGCAGATGGTGCCGTTGGCGGTGAGCGCCAAGCCCACGGCGATGATCCGCCAATGGCTGGCCAAGTCCACGCCCCTGGGCTGGGCCGCGGTGGCGATCTCCGGGCGGTCGCGGGTCTCCGGCAGGGTGCGGCGCAGGTAGAAGCCGTAAGGCAGCACCAGGGCGCCCAGCAGGAACGCCAGGCGCCAGCCCCAGGCGTTCAGGGCCGCATCGCCCAGGGTGGCGGCGATGGCCACGCCGGTCAGGCCGCCGATCAGGGAGGAGAAGCCCTGGCTGGCGTACTGCAGGGAGCCATAGAGGCCGCGGCGGCCGGGCGGGGCGGCCTCGATCAGGAAGGCAGTGGTGGGCCCGACCTCGCCGCCCAGGGCGAAGCCCTGGATCAGACGCCAGCAGACCACCAGGATCGGGGCGGCTGCGCCGATCGTGGCGTAGGTGGGCGTCAGGGCCAGGCCCAGGATGGCGACGCCCATCAGGCTGAAGCTCAGCATCATCGCCGGCCGCCGCCCGGCCCGGTCGCCGTAGCGGCCGATGACGAAGGCGCCCAGCGGCCGCGGGACAAACCCCAGGCCGAACGCCAGCAGGGTCAGCATCAGACGGGCGAAGTCGGAGTGGCCGGGGAAGAAGGCGTGGCCGATCTGGACCGCGAAGAAGGTGTAGGTGACGAAATCGTAGAACTCGAGCGCATTGCCGACTACGGCCGCGGCGACGTGCTTGCGCGAGACGGGGGCCGCCTGCGTACTCGACTCAACCATGCAAACGCCCCGACCCACGCCAGAAGGCACCTTGGCTCAAGGCAGGGGCGGGAAACAAGCGGGGAGGAAAGCCTATCCCGCCGTCTCGTTGATCTGCGCCCTCGCCACCGATGCCTTCACGACCGGGATCTCGTTGTCCGCCAGGGGCGCCATCCAGGTCTTGCGGGCCAGCGCCGCTTCGATGAAGGGCGACAGTTCAGCGGCCTTCTTCGCTTCGCGCTCGGCGGCCTGGGCGGCGAAGGCGGGCATCACCTCGGCGGCGAAGAGCTCCAGGGATTCGCAGATGTGCTCGTGCTTGTTGCGCCCGCACTGCTGCAGGAAGATCACCTGGTCGACGCCGGCCTCCTGGAAGGCGGTGATGTGGTCGCGGATGTCGGCGGGGGTGCCGATGCCGTTGGCGTTGCGCTCGGTGGCGCGGGTGGCGGCGATGATCTCCTCGTCGCGGTTGCCCCGCGCTTTCTGGAAGTCGGCGAACAGGTTGGAGCGGCCGGGCAAGACGTCGTGGGCGACCAGGGCGTTGACCGCATAGCTGAAGAACTCGAACCCCTCCTGGCCCCGGCGGATGGCCTCGGCGCGGTCGGGATGGACCGAGAAGTTGGAGACCATGGCCAGGTTGGCGTTGACGCTGTGTCCTATGGGCACGCACTGATCCGACTTGATGATGTCGTAGTAGATCTGGGCCCAGTTGCGGGCCTCCGCCGGATCGACGAACGAGAAGGCCAGGGCGCCGACGCCCTTGGAGGCGGCGACCTTGATGGTGTCGCGGTTGGTGCAGGCCATCCACATAGGCGGGTGCGGGCTCTGCACGGGCTTGGGCACGACGTTGCGGCAGGGCATGGAGAAGCTGGCGCCCTCGAAGCCGGGGTAGGGATCCATGACCATCATGTTGGCGATCTGCTCGGCCGCCTCCAGGCACATGGCCCGCTTTTCCTTGGCCGGGATGTGGAAGCCGCCCAGTTCCAGGCGGGTGGCGCCCTCGCCGATGCCGAACTGCAGGCGACCGCGGGAGATGATGTCCAGCGTCGCCAGGCCCTCGGCCGTGCGGGCGGGGTGGTTGTAGTTGGGGATCACCTGGCGGATGCCGTGGCCGATGCGGATGTTCTTGGTGAGCGCGGCGGCGGCGGCCAGGAACACCTCGGGCGCGGAGGCGTGGGAGTATTCCTCCAGGAAGTGGTGCTCCACCTCCCAGGCGTAGTCGTAGCCCAGCTTGTCGGCCAGGACGACCTGGTCGAGAGCCTGGTGGAACAGGCGCTCCTCGTCGCCGGGCAGCCAGGGCTTGGGCAGTTGAAGCTCGTAGAAGACGCCAAAGCGCATGGTGGTTCTCCCTTGCGGCCTCGCCGGGCCTTGAGATCAATAGGACCCTAACCAGAAGGACGCGCCAAGCGATGATCGAGGTCTTCTTCGACTGTTCCAGCCCCTGGACCTATCTGGCGTTCGAGAACCTGCAGCCGCTAGCGGCGGAACTGGGCGCGGAAATCAGATGGCGGCCGATCCTGGTGGGCGGCATCTTCAACAGCATCAACCCCAGCGTCTACGAGAGCCGCCGCACGCCGGTGCCAGCCAAGGCGCGGTACATGCTCAAGGACCTGCAGGACTGGGCGCGGGTGGCCGGCTTAAGGATCAAGATGCCGCCGACCGTGTTCCCGGTGAACAGCGTCAAGGTCATGCGCGGCTGCATCGCCCTGGAGCCGCGGAGCAAGCTGGTGGACTTCGCGCGGGCCGCGTTCGAAGCCTATTGGGGTGATGACCTGGATATTTCCCAGGACCCGGTGATCGAGGGCCTGTGCGTGAAGGCGGGCGTGGAGGCGGCCTGGCTGTTCGAAGCCATCGGCCAGCAGGCGGTGAAGGACCAGCTGAAGGCCAACACCGACGAGGTGATGGCGCGCGGCGGCTTCGGCTCGCCGACCATCTTCGTGGGCGGGACCGACATGTACTTCGGCAACGACCGCCTGCCGCTGATCCGCGCCGCATTGGAGCGGGCCGGGGCGCGGGCGTGAGGGCTTGCGCAAATCATAAGTACAGGCTTATGTATAGGCCGTGACCCACGCCGAGCTCTTCCGGACCCTGGCCGACCCGACCCGCCGCGCGGTGTTCGAGCGTCTGGCTGGTGGGGAAATGACGGTGTCCGATTTGAAGGCCGGGTTCGAGGTTTCCCAGCCGGCCATCTCCCAGCACCTGGCGGCCCTGCGCGGCGCGGGGCTGGTGGAGGAGCGCCGGCAGGGGCGCAACGCCTATTACCGTGCCCGCCCCGAGGGCCTCGCGCCCCTGACCGACTGGGTGGAACGCTACCGCGGCTTCTGGCCCGAGCGGATCGAGGCGCTCAAGGATGTGCTGAAGGGAATGGACCAATGAGCGTAGACGTAGAAGGCGATCTGACCTTTGAAGCCGAGCTGGACCATCCGCCGGAGAAGGTCTGGCGGGCCCTGACCGAGCCAGCGTTGCTAGGCGCCTGGCTGCCGGAGGGACCGGAGATCAGTCGCGAGGTAGTGGAGGCCGACGCCCCCAACGTCGTGCGTTACGCCTGGCGGGACGGCGCCGGCGATCCGCCGCTGGAGTCGGAGGTAACCTTCGTGCTTCGCCCCATCCCTACTGGAACCCACCTGACCGTGATCCATGGTGGCCTCGGCGTCCGCCAGCTGGAGCCGGCCAATGCCAACGCCCCCGCGTGGAGCCTCAAATGCGCGGCCTAGAGATGAACCTGGTGCCCATGGTGGTGGAGGAGTCGAGCCGCGGCGAGCGGGCCTTCGACATCTTCTCGCGCCTGCTGCGTGAACGAATCATCTTCCTCAACGGCGAGGTGGAGGACGGCATGGCGGCGCTGGTCTGCGCCCAACTGCTGTTCCTGGAGGCGGAGAACCCCAAGAAGGAGATCTCGCTCTACATCAATTCCCCCGGCGGATCGGTGACCGCCGGCATGGCGATCTACGACACCATGCAGTACATCAAGGCCCCGGTGGCGACGATGTGCATGGGCTTCGCCGCCTCGATGGGGTCTTTCCTGCTGATGGCGGGCGAGCCTGGCAAGCGCGTGGCCCTGCCCAACACCCGCATCATGCTGCATCAGCCGTCGGGCGGCTATCAGGGCAAGGTCTCGGACATCGAGCGTCACGCCGAGGACATCATCAAGACCAAGCGGCGGATCAACGAGCTCTACGCCAAACACTGTGGGCGGACCTATGACGAGGTCGAGCGAACCCTGGACCGCGACCATTTCATGGACGCCGAGGAAGCCAGGACCTGGGGGATCGTCGATGAGGTCTGGAAGGGCCGGGACGCGGACGCCGGCGCCTAGGGTCTAGAAGCCACCGACGCAGCCTTGGTCTCCGGCAAGGCGGTTACCAGGGTCGGCTCTCGCGACAGCCAGGTGGCGGCGGCCTGCTTCACGTCCTCCAGGGTGATCGAGGCGGCGATATCGCGCTGGTTCAAGACCTCGTCGATGCGCGCGACGTCGCCGTGCTGGATGGCGATGAGATGCGCCCACCAGGCGTTCTGGACCCTGGCCTGGTCCAACTGCGCCAGATAGGGCGCCCGCGCCCGGTCCAGGCTGTCCTGGTCGAATTGTCCCGCCGCGATGGCGGCCGCTGCGACCAGAACTTCCTTGCGGACGACATCGACATCCGCCGGCGCGGTGTCCACGAGGGCGAGGACGGCGCCCTGGTCGGAATCGTCCTCGATCGTGGTCTCGACGGCCGGCGAATAGGTCTTGCCCAACTGCTCGCGGATACGCTTGCGCAGGACATCGGAGAGGATGCGGGCCGCCATTTGCACGGCGATCTGCTCACGCCGGCGGTTAGGCGTTCCGTTCCAGAGCGGCCAAACGGCGCCAGTCGCCGCCGTTGAGGCGCCGGGCAGGGTCACGGTGATCGGCGGCAGGGCCTTGTCGAGACCGCCCACATACCAGGCGTCATCGCGGCGCCGGCTGACAGGAGGGCGGGCGGGCAGGGCGCCGAAGGTCCGCGCCAGCAGAGGCGTCGCCGTCTTCTCGTCGATGGCGCCGACCAGCGTCACCTCCAGAGGCTCGGTGCGCAGTCCGGGTCCGAGCAGGGTAGCAAAGTCCTTCGCGCGCTTGCTCGCGATGACATCTTCGGGCGGCAGCAGGCTGGGCTGGCCCGGACGCAACGCGTCGCCAAGGGCCAGCTCCACAGCGGCGCCGGGCTGGGAGCGCATCAGGCGAAGGCCGGCGCGGATGGCGGTGGGGAAGGCGGCATCCATGTCCGTGCGGAAGCCGGGATCGGCGGCAAAGGCGGCCAGGACTTCCAGCTGCACGCCAAGGTCGCTGGGGCGGGTCGAGCCGCCCAGCAGGCCGGTGTTTTCCTCAACGTTCAGGTCCACGCTGTAGCCATGTCCGCTCAGGGCGCGGGCCATGTCGAGGTAGCTGATCTTGCCGAGGCCCATGTAGGGAATCATCTTGGCGCCCAGGAACGCCTCAAGGGTATCGCCGGCGGCCACCTCCCTTCGGCCGGAGCCGAACGCGACCTTGACCTCGACCCCCTTCTCCGCCTCGTGATCCAGCGTCTTCACATAGGCGACGACGCCGTTGTCGAAGGTCAGGCGCACCATGTCCAAGGTTGGGAACGCCCTTCGCGCGGTGACCTTCCCCGGCTTGCCGAAGGCGCCGTAGGGCCAGGCCACCGGAGCCTCCGTGGCGAGGCCGGCTGGTGGCGGGGCGGTGGCCTCGCCCTCGGCCCACGCCGCCTTCAAGGCGCCCGCGGGCGGCGGGGTCGGAGTCACGAAGGCGAGGAACGGGCCCGCGCCGTCCCAATCGGCGACAAAGGCGGCCTTAACCTCTTCGGGGGCGATCGCCTTGGCGGCCGCGTTGAACACGTCGTCGGCCTTGTCGCCCGGTATCGGCTCGCCTTGCGAAAGAGCGTCGGCCAGCGCCGCGGCTATGGCCGGGGAGGGACCGATGCTCTCGACCCTATGCTGGTTCCAGTAAGTCACCAGCAGGTCGTGCAGGGCATCCTTGATCTCGGCTTGCGTGGCGCCGTAGGCGGCGAAACGGCGAACCTCGGCCTGCGCGGCCGCAAGCCCCCGTCGCCATTCGCCGTCGCGCGGCATCACGGTCACGCAAGCGCCCTTGGCTTCCTTGTTGCGATCATCCTCCCGGACGACTGCCCCGGCGAACGGGGCGTCGGGCTGGCGGGCGAGCCGGCCCAATCGCAGGCTGACGATTCTGGCCCAGAGGTCAGAGGCGATCGCTCGCCGAAGCTTCGGCAGGGTGTCCAGGTGAACCCAATCGCCTTGCACGTTGCGGCACACCGCCAGCATGGTGATGCCGTTGGCTTCGATGATGATGTCCTCAGCGGCGCCGGCGCGCGGGTCGATCCGCTCGAAGGGCGCGTGCGCGGCCAAGGGCGTTGCCTGGGCCGCCTTCCAGGAGCTGAAGGCGGCCTCGATCCGGGCCCGCATGGTCTCGACCGGCATGTCGCCCACCATCACGATCACGGCGTTGTCGGGCCGATACCATCGTGAATAGAAGGCGCGCAGGCGCGCTGAGGTGGTGGCGCTGATGCTGTCTGTTGGATCGGGGGCGCTCCTTCGCGCCGACCGCGTCCGCATCTCCTCGAAGCTGGACAGCTCCTGCATCGCCCTGTAGGCGGCCACCGACCGTTCCCGGCTTTCATTGAGCAGGACGCCCTTCTCGGTTTCCACCACCGGGTCCGGGAAGGTCGCGCCGTCCGCGACCTGGCGCAGCCATTTGAAGGACAGCGTCAGGGCGGCATCGCCCGCGTCGGGCAGGTCCAGTTCATAGCTGGTCTCGTGCAGCGCCGTGTGCGCGTTGCGGTCTCGGCCGTGATCGACGCCGAACGACTGGAAGGCGTTGGCATAGGCTGTCTCATCAGCTGGCCCTGAGCCGGCGAAGGCCATGTGCTCGACGAAATGCGCCACTCCGACTTCGCCGTCCTCGGCGTCGTAGAGCCCGGCGGCGATCGACAGGCGGATCGAGACGGCGCCCTTGGGCGTCGCATTCTGCTTGAGGGCATAGCGCAGGCCGTTGGACAGGACGCCTGTGGTCACGCCGGCAGTCGGCGCGATCTCGGTCGCATCGTTGGCAAGTGGAGCCGGATGCGCCGGTCCACGATTCTGAGCCTTGTCCTCGGCCGCTGCGGCGGCGCCGGCCAGGACGAGCGACAGGACAAGCGCCCCCAACCACGCACGCATACTCAAAGGCCCCCGCCCAGCTGACCGGTCCGGTTTAGCCTCTGGGTTGCGCGCGCGGCAAGGTGCAAGCGTGCAAGATCAGTAGACCTTGTCGCGCTAGACCTTGTCGCGCTAGACCTTGTTGCGGGTCGGGATGCGCACCGGCAGGTGCTCGTAGCCCTTCACGAAGCTGGAATAGACCCGACGAGGCTCGCCTGTGACTTCGATAACCGGGAAGCGCTTGAGGATTTCTTCCCAGATGATCTTCAGCTGCAGCTCGGCCAGGCGGTTGCCGACGCAGCGGTGGATGCCGAAGCCGAAGGAAAGGTGCTGGCGGGCCCGTTCGCGCTCGATGTTGTAGCGGTTGGGCTCGGGGATGACTTCCTCGTCGCGGTTGCCCGAGACGTACCACATCAGCACCTTGTCGCCGGCCTTGATGTTCTTGCCGCCCAGTTCGACGTCCTGGGTGGCGGTGCGCCGCATATAGGCCAGCGGCGTCTGCCAGCGGATGGTCTCGGAGACCATGTTGGGGATCAGGTCGTGATTGGCCCGCAGCTTGGCGAACTGGTCGGGGTTCTGGCTCAGCGCCAGGATCGAGCCGGAGATGGTGTTGCGGGTGGTGTCGTTGCCACCCACGATCAGCAGGATCAGGTTCCCCAGGTACTCCATGCGGTCCATGTTCCTGGTCGACTCGCCGTGCGCCAGCATGGAGATCAGGTCGTTCTGGGGCGGGGCGTTGATCCGCTGGTCCCAGAGCTTGAGGAAGTAGTCGACGCATTCGAACAGCTCGGCGCGGCGCTGTTCCTCGGACTCGATGATGCCGGAATCGACGCTGGCGGTGGCCACGTCAGACCAGCGGGTCAGCTTGCGGCGGTCTTCCCAGGGGAAGTCGAACAGGATGGCCAGGGTCATGGTGGTCAGCTCGATGCTGACCTTGTCGACCCAGTTGAACTCGGCCCCGATGTCCAGGTCGTCGAGGATTTCGGCGGCGCGCTGGCGGATGATCGGGCTGAGGTTCAGCAGGTTATGCGGGCTGACGATGGGGCTGACGGTCTTGCGCTGAGCGTCGTGCTTGGGCGGGTCCATGGCGATGAACATCGGCAGGGAGAAGTCTTCCTCCTGATCGCCGATCGTGATCGAGCCTTGGGACGAAAAGGCCTGATGGTTGGTGTCGACGGCCATGATGTCGTTGTACTTGGTCACCGACCAATAGGGGCCGAACTCGTCGTCCACCGCGTAGTGGACCGGGTCTTCCTTGCGCAGGCGCTCGAAGTACGGCCACAGGGTGTCGGAGCGGAACAGCTCCGGATCGGCCGGCTTGATGTCCTCGATGGGCATGGAATAGGCGCGTTCGCGCGCGGCCCGGCGGATATCGTTGCCTGCGTCGTCCATCGTGTGTCTCTCCCCGCGCGTTGCCGACCGCGCCTACATAGTTGACGGCCCCGTCATCTTTGCGCCCGGAAGCGCCTTGGGGCAAGGCGCATCTTAACACCGATCACCTCTTTGATGACGAAATCCAACCGGCGGAGCCAGCGCGGGGCGCGGTGGCCGAGGTTGCGCGCGCCGGGCCTAGGCCGCATCTAGCGGACATGACCAGACCCGTCCCCCCGACCGCCCGCAAGGACCCCAAGCGCATCGAACAGCTGGGGCGCGTCCGTATTGACGACTACGCCTGGATGAAGGACGACAACTGGCAGGCGGTGCTGCGCGATCCCGCCGCCGTGCGCACGGACATCCGTGAGCATCTGGAGGCCGAGAACGCCTACATGCGGGCCATGCTGGCCGACACCGTGGGCCTGCAGGCGACCCTGTTCGAGGAGATGAAGGGGCGGATCAAGGAGGACGATTCGTCCATCCCCACCCCCGACGGCGACTGGGACTACTACAGCCGTTTCGAACTGGGCGCCCAGCATCCCAAGCACGTGCGCCGCCCGCGCGGCGGCAACGACGAGGCGGTGCTGCTGGACGAGGAGGCGGAGTCGCAGGGCCACGCCTACTACGAGGTCGGCGCCGCCTCGCACAGCCCTGATCATGGCCTCTACGCGTGGGCCGTGGACGCCCAGGGCTCGGAATACTACCGCATCCTGACCCGCGACCTGGTCACGGGGGAGATGGTCGGCGAGGCTATAGAGAGCGCCTATGGCGCCTTCGCCTTTTCCGCCGACAGCCAATGGCTGTTCTGGATCTGGCGCGATGAGAACGCCCGGCCGGCCAAGGTCTTCCGCCGCCCGGCGCGGGGTGGGGAGGACGTACTGGTCTATGAGGAGGCCGATGAGGGCATGTTCCTGGGCGTCGGCCTGACCTCGGACCGCAAATTCATGCTGATCACGGCGGAGAACCGCGAGGTCAGCGAGGCCCTGGCCATCAGCTCGGACGACATCACCGCCGCTGCTAGGGTGGTTGAGCCACGGGCCGAGAACCGCCGCTACAGCATCGACCACTGGGACGACCGCTGGGTGATCCGCACCAACGACGGCGAGGCGGTGGACTTCAAGCTGATGGTGTCGGACGCCGCGCTGCCGGCCCGCGCCACCTGGACGCCCCTGGTCGAGCACAAGGCGGGGCGGCTGGTGGCGGGCTTCTCGCTCTACGCCAACCACCTGGTGCGGCTGGAGCGGGAGAACGCGTCGGACCGCCTGGTGGTGATGGACAAGGCCGGCGGCGAGCATGTCATCGACTTCGACGAGGAGGCCTATTCGCTGTCCCTGGACGACGGCTACGAGTTCGACACAGCCCAGACGCGGTTCGTCTACCAGTCGCCGACCACGCCGCGGCAATGGTTCGACTATGACCTGACCACGCGGGCGCGGGCGCTGCGCAAGACCCAGGAGGTCCCGTCCGGCCACGACCCCTCACGATACGAGACCCGCCGGCTCTACGCCACGGCGCCGGACGGTGAGCAGGTTCCCATCACGGTGTTGATGCTGAAGGGCCAGAAGCTGGACAGCTCGGCGCCGCTGCTGCTGTACGGCTACGGCGCCTACGGTTTCCCGCAGGAGCCGACTTTCTCGATCCGCTCGCTCAGCCTGGTGAACCGCGGCTGGATTTGGGCCAACGCCCATGTGCGCGGAGGGTCGGACAAGGGTTGGGGCTGGTTCCTGGACGGGCGCAAGTTCGCCAAGAAGAACACCTTCACCGACTTCATCGCCTGCGCCGAGCACCTCGCCGACGAGGGCTATGGTTCGAGAGGGCGGATCGCAGCCTACGGCGGCTCGGCGGGGGGGATGCTGGTGGGCGCGGTCGCCAACATGCGGCCCGATCTGTGGGGGGCGATCATCGCCGCCGTGCCGTTCGTGGACGTGCTCAACACCATGAGCGACACAAGCCTGCCGCTGACGCCGCCGGAGTGGCCGGAGTGGGGTAACCCGCTGGAGGACGCGGCGGCCTACGACTACATCGCCAGCTACAGCCCCTATGAGAATGTCGAGGCCAAGCCCTATCCGGCGATCCTGGCCACCGGCGGCCTGTCCGACCCACGGGTGACCTGGTGGGAGCCGCAAAAGTGGGCCGCCCGGCTGCGCGAAATGACCACGAGCGACCGGCCGATCCTGCTGAAGATCAACATGGAAGCCGGTCACGGCGGCGCCTCGGGACGATTCGAGTTCCTCAAGGAGATCGCCCTGGACTACGCCTTCGCCATCTGGGCCATCGAGGGGACCGCGGATCATGCACATTCGTCCAGCGATTGAGGCGGACGCGGCCGCCATCGCCGCCATCTACGGCCACCACGTCCTGCACGGCTTTGGCACCTTCGAGGAAGAGCCGCCGCAGCAAGCCGAGATCGCGCGCCGGATCGCCGCCGTGCTGGCCAAGAACCTGCCCTATCTGGTGGCCGAGGAGGGCGGGCTAGTGATCGGCTTTGCCTACGCCGGCCCGTTCCGGCCACGGGCGGCCTATCGCTACACCGTGGAAGACAGCGTCTACATCGCCCCGGACGCCATCGGCAGGGGCGTGGGCAAGGCCCTGGTGGCGCAGGTGATCGCGCGGTGCGAGGCCCTGGGCCTTCGCCAGATGATCGCGGTGATCGGTGACAGCGGCAACGCCGGCTCCATCGGCCTGCACCGGTCCCTGGGCTTCCAGGACGCCGGGGTCGGCAAGGCGTTTGGCTACAAGCATGGACGTTGGGTGGACGTGGTCTGGATGCAGCGGGCGCTGAACGAGGGCGCGGCGAGCCCGCCCAGCGCCGCCGGGATCGACCTCACGGGCGGCTGAATTGGCTGGGTGTGTCTGCCGGTCGCCTCGGGCGTTTGCCGTCCCCCAATCTTGAGGTGTTATTTCCCACGCGCAGCCTTGAATTGGATGTCTCTCGGAAAGGTGTAGATGGTAAATGTCGCGCTATTATTACCTGTATTTGCAATACAGTCGTGCCGAAATTCTTTGTAGTTCTTGGGTGTGTCCGACTGTCGCGGGCGAATATTAAGTCCTGGTTTACCACGGCGGCGCGCAATGGGTGCGAGACCGACGTTCCCAGAGCGTTGCACCGCCACCCAAACTGCAGGACGCGCATGACCAGCTTCTTCGCTCGTAAGACCACCCGGCAGGTCGACACCGCCGCCCGCGCTGAACTTGAGGCCAAGGTCGCCGCGATCTTGCGCTCCCAGGCCGTCATCGAGTTCGCCCTCGATGGCACGGTGATCACGGCCAACGACAATTTCCTGCAGGCTCTGGGCTACACCGCCAATGAGGTCGTGGGACGCCACCACAGTATCTTCGTGGATCCCGCGGAGGTTTCCGGCAGCGCCTATCGAGACTTCTGGGCCACCTTGAACCGCGGCGAGTTCGTCGCCGCGAAGTTCCGCCGGATGGGCAAGGGCGGCCGGGAGGTCTGGATTCAGGCGTCCTACAATCCGCTGCTGGACGACAAGGGCCGGCCTTACAAGGTGATCAAGTTCGCCACCGACGTCACCGCCGCGGAGCACGATCTGGCGCGGCGGCAGGCTGAGCAGGAGGCGTCGGCCGCGGCGCAGGACGAGGTGGTCTCGGTGCTGGCCAGCAACCTCAGCCGAATCTCGCAGGGCGACCTGACCACACGCATCGACACCATGTTCGAAGGCTCCTACCGCAAGGTCCGCGACGACTTCAACAGCGCCGTGGCCAGCATCAACGAGGCGATGTCGCGGATCGCGGCGGCCACCGGGGGGCTGCGGGCCAGCTCGGACGAGATTGCCTCGGCCACCGACGATCTGTCGCGCCGCACCGAGCAGCAGGCGGCGGCCCTGGAAGAAACCGCCGCCGCCCTCGACCAGATCACCGCCACCGTGCAGCGCAGCGCCGAGGGGGCCAAGGAGGCCTCCACCGCCGCCACCAGCGCCCGCGAACACGCCGCGGCCTCGGGCAAGATCGTCCAGGACGCGGTGGCGGCCATGGGCGAGATCGAGAAATCCTCGCAGCAGATCACCCAGATCATCGGCGTCATCGACGAGATTGCCTTTCAGACCAACCTGCTGGCGCTGAACGCCGGCGTCGAGGCGGCGCGGGCGGGCGATGCAGGCCGCGGCTTCGCCGTGGTGGCGCAGGAGGTGCGCGCCCTGGCCCAGCGATCGGCCGAGGCTGCCAAGGAAATCAAGGCGCTGATCTCCAGCAGCACCACCCAGGTGGCCAGCGGCGTGCGCTTCGTGGGCGAGACCGGCGACGCCCTGACCCAGATCGTCACCAAGGTCACTGCCATCGACCAGTTGATCCTGCAGATCGCCCAATCATCGCAGGAGCAGGCCGTCGGCCTGCGCCAGGTGAACGTGGCGGTGAACCAGATGGACCAGGTGACCCAACAGAATGCGGCCATGGTGGAAGAGGCCACGGCCGCCGCCACCAGCCTGAAGTCCGAGTCGCTGGAGCTGGCTAATCAGGTTGGCCGTTTCGATCTTGGTCGGGGGACGGGGGATCAGGCCGCTGGCGTCAACAACGTCTCGCGGGCCGGCCGCCGGGCCGCCTGAGGCGGTTCGCGCCGGCGGAGCGGCTCACTTCCCAGGATGGATCCTGAAGGGGTCCTGACTCTAGGAGGCCAGGGCAGCAAACCGTGAGATGCCATATTGCGCGATCGGCGTAGTGGTGGCGCCGGTTGCGATAAGCTCGGCCATGACGTCGCCGACGCCCGGCCCGATCTGGAAACCGGCTCCGCAGAAGCCAAAGGCGTAGAACAGGCCAGGCGTGGTGGCGCTCGGCCCCATGATCGGCGCGTCATCGGGCAGATAGCTTTCGATCCCGCTCCAGCTTCTGATGATGCTGACCTTGGCCAGAGCCGGCATCACGCGGCGCAGTTGCTGCATCTGGCCGAGGATAGCTTCGGGCAGCACCGTGGCGCGATTGGTTTCGGTGGAGGCGGGCCCCCGCGCGAAACCGCCGCAGACGATGTTGCCGCGCTTCACCTGGCGGAAATAGACGGTCTCGTGGAGGTGCGGCGTGGAAACGCCGATGGTGGGTTTGATGCGGTAGGGAAGAGGCTCGGTGACGGTCATCTGCGGCCCATGCACCGCCAGCGGCGGCGCCTCGCCGAACAGGGCCGAGAGCTTGCCACCCCAGGCGCCGGCTGTGACGAGCAGCACAGGCGCGCGCAGCTCGCCCTTTCCGGCAACTTCGACAAAGAAATCGTCACCGACCTTGGCGGCGCCGACCACTTCGGCATTCTCGCGCACGTCCGCGCCAGCGCGCTCGGCGGCAAATCCGATGGCCGGCGCGGTGAGCCGCGGGTTGGCATGGCCGCCGGTGGGATCGTAGCAACCCGCGATCGTCTCGTGCCCGAGATAGGGGAAGCGGGTCCGCAGCGCGTTGGACGAGAGCATCTCGAGCTCAAGGCCATAGGGGCGCGAGTCTAGAGCATAGGCTTCCATCCTGTCGGCCTGCTCGCGCGTATAACAGACGCGCAGGTGGCCGGAGACGAGGAACTCGCAATCCTCGCCGATCAGCTCGGGCAGGCGGTCCCAGATCGCGCGCGAACGGTTGGCCAGCGGGAGTTGGTGCAGGTAGCGCCCCTGCCGGCGGACGTTGCCGAAGTTGACCCCGCTGGCCTGCTGACCAATGAGGCCGCGCTCAAGCAGGATGACCGACTTGCCCCTCCGGCGCAGGAACAAGGCGGCCGAGGCGCCCATGATGCCGCCGCCCACAATGATGACATCGGCCTCCGTCACTCGGAGCGCGCCCGATCGCGGCCCGCGAGAACCGCGATCGCATCGATCTCGACCAAATAGCCATGATGGAGCTCGGAGACCGGGACGACCGTGCGGGCGGGTCGCGCATCCGACAGCAGAGCGGCATAGACCGCATTGAAGCGGGGCCAGTTGGCGACGCCGACGATGTAGGCGGTCACCTTCAGGAGGTTCTGCGGCGCGCCGCCTGCAGCATCCAGGATCGCCAGCATGTTTTCGATCGCCTGCGTCGCCTGGGCCTCGAAGCCGCTGTCGGGCAATTGCAGCCCGTCCGGCCGGATCGGCAGCTGCCCTGAAATATAGACATGCCCGTTGGAGACGGTCGCTTGCGCATAGTGACCTGCCGGAGCCGGCGCCCGATCCGTAAGGATCGCTGTGACGACCTGGGTCCCGCTCATCACCAACCTCCGAACCGCGACCACTCGCCTTGGACGACGTCGGAGGCGCCGCGGACCAGATGATAGCTCTGATGCTGCGCGCCGGTGGCGCAGGCGTGGTTCGGCAGGATCCGCACGCGATCACCGATCGCGAGGCTCGGCAACACGCCGCCCGAACCGGGCCGCACCATGATGACGCCATGCTCCTGGTTGGCATCGGCGACGATCAGGTCAGCGTAGGGATTGCCCGTGAGGTCGCAAACCACGCCATAACCCTGGTCGACCGCTTGATTGGACGTACCGCGATCCCGCGACATCGCCATCCATCCCGCATCGACCAGGATCCAGCCCCTGTCGCGCTGATGCCCGATCACGGTCGCCAGAACCGAGACCGCGATGTCTTCGATCTGGCAAATCCCGATGCCCGCCATCACCAGATCGAAAAACACGAACACGCCCGCGCGCACCTCGGTCACGCCCGTCAGGTCGATGGCGTTGTGCGCCGTGGGCGTTGAGCCGACGCTCACCACCGGGCAGGTGAGCCCGGCCTCTCGCAGAATCTCGGCCGCACCGACGACGGCGAGCCGCTCAGCCTCGGCACATTGCGCAAGGGCGTCGGCGCCATGCGCGGCGTAGCTCCCGCCGGCATGGGTGAGCACCCCGCGCAGCTCGGCCCCGCCTGCGAGCGCATGGCCGATTTCGATCAGACGGGCCGCGTCGGTGGGCAGCACGCCGGAGCGGTGGCCGTCGCAGTCGATCTCGATCAAGGCGGGGATGGGCGCCCCGGCCGTGCGCGCGCCAGCCGCGCGTGACGCCGCCGCGACCGCCTCCGCCTGCTCCACCGTGTCCAGCACGACGGCGATGTCCACGCCCTGGGCACGGAGTTCGAGGATGCGCGACAGCTTCGACGGCGCGATGCCGACGGCGTAGATAATGTCCCGCACGCCCGCCGCCGCGAACTGCGTCGCCTCCTTCAGCGTCGACACCGTCGCGGGCCCGGCTGGCGAGGTCATGACGCGCCGCGCCACCTCGACCGATTTGGCCGTCTTGAGATGCGGCCGTAGCGACACGCCAAAAGCATCTAGCCGCCGCCTCAGGCGGGCGATGTTGCGATCCATCCGCTCGGCGTCGAGGATCAGGCAGGGCGTCTCAAGGTCACCAAGCCTGGTGACGCCCGCCTTCGCGGACGTCCGATCGATCATCGTCGCTCCATCCACCGCCTGGTCCTCTTCGTGTAGCGCGTCTTGCTCTTGCGTCCGATCGGCGCAGGTTACAATTAACGACGTATGCATCCTGCATTAAGGTACGGATTAATGCTGACTTCGGATGATCTCGCATTCTTCACCGTGCTGGCCAGCTCGACTTCGCTGGCCGAGAGCGCGCGGAAGCTGAACGTCACGCCGCCGGCCGTCACCCAGCGCCTGCGTGCGCTGGAGGCTCGCGCTGGCGTTCGCCTAGTCGATCGCTCGGGACGCCATCTCAGCCTCACCGACGAAGGCGCACTCATGGCGTCGCACGGCCTGATCGTGGCCGATGCGATCGAGGCGCTCAGCGAAGCGCTGGCAGACCGCAGGAGCACCGTCAGCGGCCATCTCCGGATCGCCGCGCCCCATGGTTTCGGCCGCCTGCACGTGGCGCCCGTGGTGGACGCTTTCGCGCGGGCGCACGGCAGCGTCACGGTCACGCTCGACTTGTCCGACCATCCCGGCGCCAGGCTGATCGAAAGCTGCGACATCGTCATCCATATCGGGCCGCCCGGCCCCATGGATCAGGTTGTGACCACACTGGCGCCGAACCGGCGGATTCTCTGCGCCAGCCCCGGCTATCTGGACGCGGCCGAGCCAGTCCATTCGCCGGGCGAGCTGACGCAACACCGCTGCCTGGTGGTGCGTGAAAATGATGAGGATGTGACGCTCTGGCGCTTCGGCCGACCGTCCCATGACCCCGCCACCGTCCGCATCCACCCCGCCATGTCCAGCAATGACGGCGCCGTCGTCCGCGAATGGGCGCTCGCCGGCCAGGGCATCGCCATCCGATCGGAATGGAACGTCGCCAGCGACCTCGCTGATGGCCGGCTCAGACGGGTCCTGTCGGACTGGGAACCGCCGCCCGCCGATGTCGTCGCCATGCTGGGCGCGCGCCACGGGCGGAGCGCGCGGACGACGGCGTTCCTCGCCATGCTGCGGCAATCGCTGACGCCGCCACCCTGGAGGCAGGGTAAGGGTATGGCGACCGCAGAGCCGTCCTGGCGGTGAGGTCACGTTCGCCGTGACACAGTCGTCCAAGAGAGTTGGCAAGAGAGTTGGCTGGGGAACTAGGACTCGAACCTAGAATGACGGTACCAAAAACCGCAGTGTTACCATTACACCATTCCCCAGCAGGAACGGGCCGAGGCCGGGGCCGTCGGTGCGCGAGGGCGGTGAGATAGCGTATGGGACCCCGCGTTGCAACGGCATGTTCGCGGTCGCTTGCGAGCCCAAGTCGGCTCCTCTATAAGGCGCCCTCCCGCGGGGCGTGGCCATGGCCACATCCCACCTAGGAATTTGGATCGAGCCGCGCCCGCGTGGTCCCCGATCCATCGGAGTGTGGCTCAGTCTGGTAGAGCACCGCGTTCGGGACGCGGGGGTCGCAGGTTCGAATCCTGCCACTCCGACCATTTCCCTCCCGCCGCCAGCGCGGCGGACTTTCCACCCGCCAGTCGACCAAGAAGCCCGTCGGGGGCGTGCGTGTGGTCATGGGGCGTGAATCTTCGTGAGCCGAAAATCAGCGCCGGTGGTTACGATCCTGTCGCCCTCTCCACCGCCTTAGCGCGCCGGGAGCTTCAACGGTCTTGATGGTAAGGCGATTTTGCCTTACATTGGTCCGGCCGGCACGAGGGATGTCATGAGCACACTTACCGTCACGGCCAAAGGGCAAGTCACCTTGCGCAAGGACCTCCTGGAGCACCTGGGTGTCCATCCGGGTGAAAAAATCACCGTCGACAAGCTTCCCGACGGGCGGATCGAGGTGAGAGCCTCGCGGCCCACCGGCAAGATTTCGGATGTCTTCGATTTCTTGAAGCGGGAAAACGGACCCTCCCTGTCAATCGAGGAGATCAATGCGATCGCCGCCCGGGGGTGGGCGAAGCGGCGATGAAGATCACGGCTGACACCAATGTCCTGGTTCGGGCGATCGTGGGCGACGACCCGCGGCAGAGCGAAATCGCCCAGGGCGAGTTGGCGAACGCCGAACTGATCGCCCTGGCGCTGTCGGCCCTCTGCGAATTGGTCTGGGTGCTGTCGCAGGGATATAAGGTCCCCTCTGCCGAGATCGGGATCGCGGTCCGGCGGTTGATCAACAGCTTGAACGTCGTCGTGAACCGGCCCGCCGCCGAAGCAGGACTGGCTCTGCTGGAGGCAGGGGGCGATTTCGCGGATGGCGTCATCGCCTACGAGGGAAGTTGGCTTGGAGCGGACGCCTTCGTTTCATTCGACAAAAAGGCCGTGAAGCTGGTGGAGTCGCAAGGCGTCTCGGTCCGTCTGCTGGCCTAGTTGGCGGTTCGGGCCACGACGCCAACCTGAGTTGAGCAGGTCGGCGCGACCGGTGGACCGCCTTCAGCCTTTCCAATGCCGCCGCCTGTCGCAGTGTCAGGCTTCGTCGACGTCCGCCGATGCTCTAGGCTGCCGCCAAACGACGACGGGGAGGCGACCATGGGCGCGGCGAGCAGGCTGAAGGCGGTGCTTGAGGCTGGGGTGGCGGCGGGCCATGCGCCCGGATTCGCCGCGGCCTCGGTCGGGCCCGAAGGCGTGACGACCCTGGCCGCGGGGGCCATGGGGTCCGACAACCCCGCGCCGATGGCGCCGGACACGGTGTTCTGGATCGCGTCGCTCACCAAGGCCATCACCACAGCGGCGGCGATGCAGTTGGTGGAACAGGGCCGGGCGGAGTTGGATGCGCCGGTGGGGCGCTGGCTGCCGACCCTGGCCAATCCCAAGGTGCTGGAAGGCTTTGACGCCGCCGGGGCGCCGATCATCCGGCCAGCGCGGGCGCCGGTGACCCTGCGGAGCCTGCTGACCCATACCTCGGGCCTGGGCTACGACTTCTTCAGCAGCGACCTGGTGCGGTACCTGCAGGCGACCGGCGAGAGCCTGATGGGGGCCGAGAACCCGGACATTCCGCTGATGTTCGAGCCGGGCGGCGGCTGGCAGTACGGCATCGGCATCGACTGGGCCGGCAAGTTGGTGGAGGCGATCAGCGGCGAGCGGCTGGACGCCTATTTCGACAGTCACATCTTCGGGCCTCTCGGGATGAAGGACATGACGTTCAGCCCCGAGCGGTTTGCCGCTACGCGCCGGGCCACCATCCATGCGCGCCTGCCGGACGGCGGCGTCACCCCGACGGCTTTTGGCATGCCGGCGGTCCCCTACTTCGCCATGGGCGGCGGTGGGCTCTATGGCACGGTGGGAGACTACCTGACCTTCCTGCGCGCGATCCTGGGCGGCGGAGCGTTGGATGGCGTACGGATACTGAAGGAGGAGACCGTCGCGGCGATGACGGCCAACCAGATCGGCGACATTTCGGCCGGCGCCCTGAAGACCTCAAACCCTTCGCTCAGCAACGATTTCGAGCCGATGCCGGGGATCGGAAAGGGCTGGGGCCTGGGCTTCCTGATCAATCACCAGGCCGCGCCGACGGGTCGAAGCGCCGGCGCCCTGGCCTGGGCGGGGCTCGCCAACTGCTACTACTGGGCCGACCCGGCGGCGGGGCGCGCGGGCGTGCTGATGGCCCAGGTCCTGCCCTTTGGCGATCCCGGCGTGCTGGACACCTTCGACGCCTTCGAGCGGGCCGCCTACGCAGGGTAAAGCCTGGCAGGTTCGGGCCGGGATGCGCAGGCCGCAACCACGGCAATTCCATCCGCGCTGGAAAGCCTCTAGCTTGCCGCGCATCTCTCCCCAGGACTCACGATGAAACAATTCCTCATTACCGTCGCCGGCGTCTTTGTCGGCCTGATGCTGTTCGCGGTCGGCCTGCCCATCCTGCTGATCTCTGCCGCCATCAGCGCCGCCAAGCCGGCGCCGCCGCCCTCGCAGTCGGTGCTGTCTCTGGACTTGCGCCAGGGCGTTACCGACCAGGAGGTCTCAAGCCCCTTCGGCGGCTTCGGCGGCCGGGCGCTGTCGGTGATGGGGATCGAACGGATCCTGCTGCGGGCGGAGAAGGACGATCGGGTCAAGGGCCTGTTCGTGCGCCTGCCGGAGGGCGGCATGGCCCCGGCGGCGGCGGACGAGTTGCGCCTGGCGTTCAAGCATTTCCGCGCCGCGGGCAAGCCGATCACGGTCCACAGCCAAGGCCTGTATCCCAGTGGCATAGTCACCTCGACCTATGAGCTGGCGGCCTCGTCCGGCGATGTCTGGATGCAGCCGTCGTCGTCGTTCCAGGTCACCGGCGTGGCCAGCCAGGACCTTTTCTTCAAGCGCTTCTTCGACAAGTACGGCGTCGTGGCCGACTATCAGCAGCGCTACGAGTACAAGAACGCGGTCAATCCCTTCCTCTACAGCGACTATACCACGGCGCACCGGGAATCGGAGCTCTCCTGGCTGGGGTCGATCTACGGCACGGGGCTGGCCAGCGCCGCCCAGGATCGCGGCAAGACCCTGGGCGACCTGAAGACCCTGATCGAGGCCGGCCCCTATTCGGCCGAAACGGCCAAGGACAAGGGGCTGGTGGACCATATCGGCCAGGAGAAGGAGGCCGAAGACGCCATCCTGAAACAGGCCGGCGACGGCGCCAGGATGCTCGATTTCGCCAGCTACGCAGCCACCAGCCGCCAGGCGGCGGCTCTGGGCGGCGCCGGCCTGCCGGCCGTCGGCGTCATCTCGGCCGAGGGCGACATCGTCACCGGCACGGGGAAACACGCCAACCCCTTCGGCAGCGGCGGCAACATCTATTCCGATGACGTGGCCAAGGCCTTCTACGCGGCCATCGCCGACAAGGACGTCAAGGCCATCGTGTTCCGGGTATCCTCGCCCGGCGGTTCCGACACCGCCTCCGAACAGATCCTAGCGGCCGTGCGGGCGGCCAAGGCGGCGGGCAAGCCGGTGGTGGTGTCGATGGGAACCTATGCGGCCTCCGGCGGCTACTGGATATCGTCCCAGGCCTCGGAGATCGTGGCCCAGCCCTCGACCTTGACCGGCTCCATCGGCGTGTTCGGCGGCAAGTTCGCGCTCGGCCCGGCCTTGGCCCGGTTCGGGGTCGACATGCGCGGGCTGGGGGTCGGCGGCGACTACGCCGGCGCCTTCGGTTCCGGCGCGGCGATGAGCGACAAGCAGCGCGCCGCCTTCTCCGCCTGGATGGACGCCATCTACAACGGCTTCGTCAGCCGGGTGGCCGAGGGGCGCAAGCTCAGCCCCGAGCGGGTGCGCGAGATCGCCAAGGGCCGGGTGTGGACTGGCGTCCAGGCCAAGGACCTTGGCCTGGTGGACCAGCTGGGCGGCTTCGCCTTGGCGGTGGACCGGGCCAAGGCCCTGGCGCACATCCAGGGTGACGCGCGGCTGAAAGCCATCAACGCCCAGGTTTCGCCCTTCGAGGCCCTCAGCCGGATGTTCGGGGCCGGCGCCGACGCCACCAGGATCATGGCCTCCGCCGCCCTGCTGGCCAAGGACCCCAGCGCTCAGGCTATCGCCGGCGAGGTGCGGGACGGGGAATTGCGGGCGCAGGGGGCGACGGTGCTGGCGCCGCGGCTGGTGCGGTAGGGATTAGCGGTAGCCCAGCAGGGCCCGCAGCCCCGGCGCGCAGAAATCCACGAGGCGCTTCTGGGCGTCCGGCAGGGTGTCAGGGATTTCGACGCCCACGTTCAGGTTCTCGCGGGCGGTGCGGCTCTGCTTGCGATCGGACCCCGCGAGGACGCGCTCTTGCCAGTCTGGCGCCATGTCCAGGCCGCAGTCCCCAAAGAGCCTCGAGAAGAAGCGCTCGGCCGCGCGGCTGTGTACATCGTTCACGGCGGCGAGGACGTCTTCGTACCGAACGATCACCGCGCTGGTTCCCATCCAGGCGACGGCATTGTGTGTGTAGATGTCCAACAAGCCCGGCGACTTCTGATGGATGCCCATGATCATCATGTTGAGCGCCTCCTCGGTGGAGACGGCGCCGTGCTTGATGTGGTCGAGATTGCCGTTGAACTCATCCGACAGGAAGAAACGGGCCCGCGCCAGAACCCAGTCGTAGGGGTCGCGGACGAGCAGGACATGCCGCGCGCCCTTCAGGGCGAGCACGGATTCGTCGGAGAAGAGCAGATGACCCCAACTCACCCGCGCGGTCGGCGAGCGGAACGCCTCGGCGCACAGGTGGAGATTGGGAATCTGGATATAGGTCTTGTGGAACTGCTGCTCCTCGGGGACGAACATCCGGATGATGTTCCTGATCAGATGCGTGCCGCTCTTTGGAACGCTGTTCAGAAACAGATTCCGACGCAGGGCCACGCGGTCGAACCGAGCGCCGACCACATCAAGGGTGTCTCTCTCACCCTTGATGACAGAAGCAATGACGCCGTCGCTAGCCATCCAATACCCTCCGAACGCCACCTGCTATCGATAGCGCCATCCTAGCGCCGCAAGGTCGCGACGAGATAGCCATCGACAACATGGGGTAGGCCGGGGGATATCACGCCCGCGGCCCACCGGCAGATCGCGGGTCCTAGAACTTCTTCTTCAGGTCGACGAAGAACTGGCGACCCACGTAGTCGTATTGCGACGCCAGCACCGAAGTGCCGATCGTGTTGTAGTTGCCCGCGCCGGAAATATTGGCTCTTGTCGTCATCTGCGGCGGCTCCTGATCGAACAGGTTGCGGATGCCCAGGGTGAGCGACCAGTCGCTGAACTTCCGTTTCAGCGAGATGCTGTTGTAGGTGATGAAGTCGGTCGTCACGACGTAGTGGTCGTCGAGCGGGCCGATGTTGGAAACATAGCGCAACGCCGAAGAGGGGCCGATCATCTCGACGCTCCAGGTCGCGCTCCAATCACCTTTGTCGACCTTGGCGTTCAGGATGCCCGTAAAGCGGGGATCGCCGATGGCGCCGTTGCTGTCGACCACGTTGCCGGGAAACAGGGCGGTGGTGTCGATGAGTTGCCAGGTGAACTGGCCGTTCAGCGTTAGCTTGCTCCCCCAGGGGATCGCGTGCTTGTAGTCGACCGTCAAGTCGATGCCTCGGTTCTTTTGCGAAGCGATGTTGATATAGTTGTCGTAGACGTCCGTAATGATGTGATTAGTGTCGCGTTTAATCAAGGAGCAAACCGGATCGGTAGGGTAGGTTAAGGAATTATAACAAAGGTTTCCGATATTATTATAGCCCAACTGAGAAATACCATTACTTATGTCTATGTTGAAGTAGTCAATGGCGATGCTTAAATCGGCGAAGCTCGGCGTGAGCACCAACCCAACGGTGGTTGCCTTCGAGGTTTCCGCCTTGACGATGCCGAAGCCGCCGCCGGAATGCACGGTCGGGGTGACGGTGCCACCCGCGAAGTTGGGGGGAATGCCTTCCGCCGCACAGTTGGCCGCGACCCGAGCGTTCGTGTTGCCCGCGCCATAATTGATGCACGGGTCCACCGACCGATAGGGAACGAAGCTGGTCTCGTCAGCGAGATAGAGTTCAAACAGACCTGGCGCCCGGAAGGAGGTTCCGTAGGTGACGCGCAGACGCGCCCACGGCGTGGCCTGCCAGTTCAGCCCGGCCTTGTAGGTGCCGTTGCCGCCGTAGGCGCTGACATTGGTATACCGGCCGGACAGAGACGCCGAAAGGCTCTCGATCAACGGGTAGCCCTTGAGCAGGGGAATCTGCAGTTCCCCGAAGACTTCCTTGGTGTCGTCGGCGCCCTTGGTGATGCCGGCGCCCGACAGGCCCCAGCTATTGCCCGCCAGGGTCACCGCACCCGGCACGTCGTTGATGGAATCGTGGCGGAAATGGAAGCCGAACGCTGCCCCCACCGGTCCGGCCGGCAATTTGAACAGGTTGCCGGTGGCGGAACCTTCGACATAGGTCTGAGTGTAGAGGGTGTGGCCGGTTTCCGTGTCGAACAGGAAGGCCTTCTCCTCAGGGGTCAGATTGCCGGAGAGGAACCGGGGATCCATCCAGGGGATATCGATACAGGGGCGACCGCTGACGGGCGTGACGTAGCCGACGCAGGACGCGGTGGGACGTGGGATCGAGTTGCCATTGCCCCCGTAGGTGCCGAGGTCGCTGCGGAAGGCCGCGCTCCTGACGGCGTCGTCCAGAATGACGTCCTGCTCGTAGGCGCCGTCGGAACGGCTGTACTGGGCGAACAAATCCCAGGTCCAACCCTTGAGGAAGTCACCTTCGCCGAAGTCGCCCTTCAGCCCGCCAACGAGGCGGGCGTAGTTGACGATGGTGTTCTGGGCGGCGTGATCGGTGCCAGGGGTTGGGCTGTAGAGGTAGGGGCCCGTGAAACCGGCGCTGAACGGGTCGTAGCCGAAACCAAAGTCCGCGGAGACCTGGGCGTCCGCCCCGTAGGTATAGGTCCAGAATTGGCGGAAGCCGTGGGCGTTGGTCTCGCGGCGATTCATCAGCACTTCGCCGTAAGCCTGGATGTGCGCGCTGATGTCGTAGCCTGCTTGCGCGAAGACGGTAATGCGACGGGTTTCGGGAATCACGGACGCCGCCAGTTCCTGAGGCGACTGCTGGTTGCTGACGCCGTAGGGCGACGGGGCGGCGGCGTGGGACGGACCGCCGACCAGGAACCAGTTTGCGGGCGCGCCAAGTCCGCCGGGATTGTTGGGGCCGGAAAGTGAAGTGCCGGGCACCAGGGTCCCTAGCTGGCCGGTCGCGTCGTATTGCAGACGATAGGGCAGGGAATTGAAGCCGTAGTCATAGAGATAGAGTTGCCCGAAGGTAGTGCCAAGGCACGCCGGCTTGCCGGTGCGGGCGTCGATCACGTCATTGCGTTGGCCCGAGCCGTCGAACTGATATTGCGCGGCGCAGCGTGTGAAGCTTCGGTCGCCTTCGCGCAGCTCGAATTGCTTGTAGTAGTCTACCGACACGTTGAAGTAGCCACGGTCGAACGTCTTGCCCCAGGAGCCGCTGAGTTCAAATTCTGAACCGCCGGAGTGCTGGGCGTCGGAGCCGAAGGCGTCGAAGTCGAAGCCGTCAGCGTTCTTCTTGGTGACGATGTTGACGACGCCGGCGATCGCGTCCGAACCGTAGACGGAGGAAGCGCCGTCCTTCAGGACCTCGACGTGATCGATCGCCGACTGCGGCAGGACGTTGAGGTCGAAGGCGGAGACCGCGCCGCGCGTGCCCGCGGGTCCGGCCCTGCGGCCATTGAGCAGCACCAGGGTCCTGTTGGCGCCCAGGCCGCGCAGCGAGACGGTCGCCGCGCCGGGGCCGCCGTTGGTGACGAAGGCGGTTGAAATGGTCGAGTTGATCTGGGGCGATCCGGACGCGAGGGGGGAGGTTTGCAGCAATTCGACGGTGTCCGAGATGCCCCGCGCGGTACCCTGGTCGGGCAGGATGACCTGGATCGGCGAGGAACTGTTGAATTCGTTGCGCTTGATGCGCGAGCCGGTGACGATCAGCTCGGTGACGGCGGTTTCGGTTGCGGCGGGCTTTGGCGCGGGCTTGGCGCCCTGATCACTCGGCGCCGGCGTCGACTGCGCCGACGCGGTTGGGACCAGCAGGACCGTCGCCAGGCCGGCGACGATCGTGCTGCAAAGCAGGCGGCTGCGATCCAGACGCATTGATTTCCCCTCGAGTGACGCCAGTCCGCCGCAATGCTGCGACGTTGTGACACTGACGTTACGGTTGCCGAAACTGACCCGGCCCTCAACCCGCCGCATCCGTTGTTGCCGCAATTCGGCACGATTCGCGGGAATCTTTTTCTAGAATGTTGCCCGGTGGTCGCAATTTGACCCCCGCGAAGGGGTGGAGCGATAGAGTTCGACCGCGTCAGAACGACGATCTTCGACCTTGGCGGGCGTTTGTTTGCGTGGCGTGGGGGTGAGTCGCGTGCGTGTCTTCGCGCTGATTGCGGCGCGGGTGGCTGGCGAGACGGCCCCGGCCGCGCCTCGGACTTCGGCTCCGGCGACGATGCAGACCCAACTGGTGGAGATCGGAAAGGAGCTGAAGACCTACGGCAAGGCCGGTGGGCTTCAGTTTCCGTAGAAGGTGGTGGCGGAGCGGGGGGCGTGGAAGACCACGCGCTTGCGGTTGAAGTCCAGCTCGACGGCGTCGAAGTGGCGGAGGACATCGACGCCGATCAGGATCGCCGGGCGGTCCTGTAGCTGCCAGACGTCGAAGGTGTGGAGGTCCGAGAACACCGCGCCGAGGTTGCCGATCCACAGCCCTCCCAGGCGCAGCGAGGGCAGGACGCAGGCCTCGCCGTCCGCCGTTTGGCCAGTGGCGCTGAGCAGCTCGACGGGCCTCATCTGGGTGGCCAGGCGCGGCTGGCGGCCGAGGATGGCGTTCCGAAGCGCCAGGTTGGCGACGGTGTTCTGGGACCCGGAATCCAGGAAGGCGGTGACCGGCACGCCGGCGACGTCGGCGTCCACGATGGTCAGCTGGCCGAAGCGGTACCGGGCGGGGATGCTGATGACGCCCCTGGGCTCGCCCAGGATCCTGGTGGGTTGCTCCAGGGCGGCCCTGGCGTCGGGGTCATGCCGGGCCGGACCGATCACCAGGGCGTTGGCCACGAAGTCGAGGACCACATGGCGATTCTTCATGATGTCGACGCCGAGCAGGCCCTGGGCGCCGAGGTGGTCCGTCGACAGGATCGGCAGGTTGAGGTCCGACGAACGCACCTCGCCAACCGACAACGAGCTGACCATCACGGTGTTGGCGGACTCGATTCCGGCGATGCCGTGCACCGCCATTGGCTCGCCGGCCGGCAGCTTCAGGGCTTCGGCGGCTTCGATCGCCACCACCGAGCGGTTGGCGCCGGTGTCCACGACGAAGGTGTAAGGCCCCTGGTCGTTCAGGCGCACCGGCACCGACATCCGCGACGACGGATCCGCGCCGGCGCGGATCAGCACCGGCCGACCGTCCGGGCTGGGCGGGGCCGGCGACTGGCCCGCCAGATTGATCTGGACCTGCGGCCGGCTGGTCCGGGCGAAGGCGCGCCCTGAGGCGAGGGTCGCTAGGCCAAGCCCCACGACAACCCGACGATCTGGGCCACGGTCCGGGCCGCGCAATGGCATCCGATAGTCCTCTCCTGGGCGGAACCTAGGGCCATCCGGCGGGGGAGGACAATGAAGCTTCGTTCATGCCGTGAATGCTGCCGACAGCAAACAGCCGCCCACGGGGTGCGTGGGCGGCTGCTGAACTCCGTTTCGATCGGAGCGTCCTGGCGGACGCTCCGGCCAAACGACTTAGAAGCTCGTCGAAATCCGTCCGTAGAAGAACCGGCCGACGAAGTCGTACGAACCCGCGAGGCTGTTGCACTTGCAGATCGAGTCGTTCTTCACGAAGGGCGGGTCTTTGTCGAACAGGTTGTCGATGCCCAGCGTAACGCGCGCGTTCTTGGCGGGGCCAAGCTTAGCGAAGTTATAGCTGACGCTGATGTCGTTATACCAGAAGTCCGGGATCGTATTGCCAGCCGTACCACCGCGCTCAAGGCTGATCATGTGTTCATAGTAGCGCGTATCCCAGTGCACGGTCCACGCGTCACGCTTGTAGTCCAGGTTCAGCACGCCCTTCCACTTCGGGTTGATGCCCTCGTTGGCGTAGACGAACGTGCCGACGTAGTTGGCGGTGGTGCCGTCCGGCTGGGTCTGAGTGCTGGTGATCGAATAGCTCAGTTGCAGGTCGGCGCGCAGCGAGCCACCCACCCCCGGGATATCCCAATGCTGACGGCCGGTGTCGAACGTCCACTCGAAGTCGATCCCTTCGACCACGGCCTCGCCGAAGTTGGTGTTCAGGCTGTCGATCTGGATGATGGTCCCCGCGGCGTTGCGATGGATCAGCGAACAGAACGTGTCATTCTGGGCTGCCCCATAGCAGCCATTCAGGATCAGGTCCGGCCCAGACGTGCCGGCGATGCCGCCCGTCAGGATCGTGTTGCTCAGCTCGGTGTGAAAATAATCGACGTCGAACGAGAAACCAGGAACGACTTGGGGCGTCAAGACGATGCCGGCGCCCCAACCGCGCGCGATTTCGGGCTGCAGTGCTGTATTGCCGCCGATCAGGATTTGCTCCTGATTGTTCGTCGCGACGTCTTGCGGCGAGAAGTACTGAGTCAGAGCGCCGCTGGTGAAAACGATGCTGCCGTCAGTCTTGCCCGTAAGGGCCTTGGCGCATTGCGAGCCGGCCCCGGTGAGCCCCGTCCCGGCGTTGCTGTTGTCATGGTAGTTGGGGCGGGTGTCGCAGGGGTCGCCGCTGGCGCTGATGTCGCTGATCAATTGACCGCCGAACAGTTCGGCCGTGCTGGGCGCGCGGAAGCCGGTCCAGTACGAGCCGCGGACGCGGATGTCATCGTTGACCGCCCAGTCGACGCCGAACTTGCCCGTCGTCGAGTTACCGAAGTTCGAGAAGTGGTCGTAGCGGAGGCTGGGCGTCAGGACGAGCGACTTGGCGAAGGGCGCGTCCTTCAGCAGCGGGATGTTCAGTTCACCGTAGATCGAGCCCACATTGTAGCCGCCTGAAGTGACGTTCGACTGGTTCGGACCCCAGCCTTCCTGGACCAATTCGTCCGGGGTGTCATCCAGGTGCTCACGGCGGTATTCGACGCCCACGGAGCCCTTCACGGTGCCAGCGGGCAGATCAAACAGCGGGCCGCTGATATTGCCGTAGAGATAGCGTTCGGACGCATTGTTCCGGTCGGTGTTGGTGAAGGTCAGGTATTTGACCTGAGCGGCCGTGAACATGTTCGGGCCGTTGAAGAAGTTCGGCATGGTGGTCGGCAACATCGACGGACCGCCGTTGGCGATCGAGTGCGGATCCGACGCGGCCAACGTGTTGGGGCTACAGCCGCCGGGCACGTCGATACATTGGATCTGGCCGGTGATCTGGGCCAGGTGGTTGAAGTTGCCTTCGTTGTGCACTGTCGTCGTAGTGCTATTTTCCTGGGTGACGTAGCCCAGTTCCCAGTCCCACTTGCCCGCGATCGTGCCTTCGAAGCCAAACCGGATCCGATAGGTCTGCGAGGTCTGATTGTAGCGCCGCGGACCAAACTGAACTGGCGTCAGGAAGGCCGTGATATCCGCGCCGGTGGTGTTGCCGGGCGCGAAGCTCGGAACCACGAAGCCGGCGAACACCGGGTTGCCGTTCACACTGGTGGCGATGTTGTCGCCCAGCAGCGGCTCAGGCCGTAGGGACTGGGCCGAAGTTCGGTCGGTGTAGAATCCTTCGCCCACGAAGGTGATATCGTTGGTGATGTTGTAGTGGCCGCTGAAGCTGATTTGCTTGCGGTCAAGTTCGCCGGTCAGATAGTTCCAACCTGGACCACCGGCATTGAGCTTCGACGCGCTAGGTTTAAGCGGGTTTGGATTTGGAAAGAAGACCAGGTTGGGCGCCAAGGTGGCGACAATCGGATCGCTAATGTCGTACTGAACGCCGTTGGCCCAGACCGCACTCGAGTTCTCATCCTGCAGAATGTCGATCTGCCCTCGGTACGTGGAGCCACCTTGCAAAGATCCTTGGCCCAGGTGCGGGTCAACGGCCCATTTACGCCGGCTTTGCTCGATCTGGTCCGTGTGGTCCCAACCGACGGCGACCAACAGGTTGCCACGGTCTGAATTCATCCCCAGGGCCCCGGTGACGCTGTACTGGGTGCCGCCGCCGTGCTGGCTGGTGCCCACCGAGCCGTCGATCGTCATGCCGTCGGCATGCTTCTTGGTGATGATGTTGATCACGCCGCCGACGGCGTCCGCGCCGTAGACCGAGGAGGCGCCGTCCCGCAGCACTTCGATGCGGTCGACCATGGCCAGGGGCACGGCGTTCAGGTCGGGAATCGACGCCGCGCCGGAGAAGACCGGGATCAGACGCTGGCCGTCGATCAACACCAGGGTCCGCGTAGGGCCCAGGCCCCGCAGGCCGACTTCCGACAAGCCGACGCCGCCGTTGTTGCTGGCGCTGGACAGGCCGCCGTTGGCGAAGTCCGGGCCGGTCATGCGCGACAGCACGTCTTCGACGCTTTGTGACTTAGTCATCTGGATTTCAGCCGCGGTCGAGACCGAGATCGGGCTGGGGCTGGTGGCGTTGCCCTTGATGTGCGAGCCGGTGATGACGACTTCCTGGACTTCGTTGGACGGAGTCGCCGCCGCCGCGGCGTCGGCGGCCGCCGCAGCGGTCGCCGACAGGGTCAGGAAAGCCGCGCCCATAATCATCGAAGACGCCATCAGGCGCCCACGCGTGGTGTTGATGTTCAAAATTCTAATCCTCCGAGAGGCGTCGGGCCGGCCCGTCGAAACGGTCGCCACGCTACGGTATTGAGATGTCCCAGGCGAAAACCCCCCGGTTGGGCCGCAGTTATCGGCCACCCTCGCCAAGGGTCAATTCAGATTACGGCTTCTTAATATGATCGTAGGGGACCTGTCACATTCAGGTCACAGCT
Source organism: Caulobacteraceae bacterium (assembly GCA_036384135.1). Taxonomy (GTDB): domain Bacteria; phylum Pseudomonadota; class Alphaproteobacteria; order Caulobacterales; family Caulobacteraceae; genus Acaudatibacter. The sequence continues at coordinate 32,949 of DASVMY010000351.1, forward strand.
TGCGCGGTCAGGGCTTGGCGGGGTGGTTTCGATCGCCAGCCCCAGGCGGGACGGGATTTTTTTCGCAAAGATAACGCCCGCGATGGTGGTCATTGATGTCGTCAACCCACCCGGTAATCCTTGGATTCACTAAGTTCTTATTAATATAGAAGAACACCGGTACTAGAGGCGCGTCGGCCAGCATGATCGTCTCGGCACGGCGCATATCGTCGGCGCGCTTGGCCGCGTCGGGTTCGTGATCGGCCGCATCCAGCAGGCGATCGTAGGCCGGGTTCGCATAGTCGCCATAGTTCTGCGCCCCGGTGTCGGACCGTTGCAGGCCCATGAAACTCATGGCGTCGTTGTAGTCGGCCACCCAGGCGGCGTCGGCCACCTGGAAGTCCCTGGCGCGGTAGGACTGATAGGCGATCTGGGTCTCGTTCTGTGTCAGGCTGACATCGACGCCGATGGCCTGCCAATCCGCCTGGATCGCCGGCATCACCAGGGTGGGGTCGGGCGAGTTGCGGTGCTTGATCTCGAATCGCAGGGGGTGGCCGGGGCCGTAGCCGGCCTGGGCCAACAGCTCTCTCGCCGCCGCCTGTCGCCGGGCCAGGGGCCAGGCCGCCCACACCGGCGCCGCC
>DASVMY010000352.1:0-10931 GCA_036384135.1 Caulobacteraceae bacterium
GACAGCCGCGGACATGAGGTTCGCCAGGCCTCCATGGTCTCGCCATAGGTTCGCCGACTCTCTCCAACCCAGGCAAGCAGTTGCAGGCTGAGGTCGCGGTTGACGGTAAGGGTGCTCATAGCGGGTCTCCGGCGTCTGGGAGATCGTCAGGGTAGCGCCCGGAGCGCGGGGCGTTCAATATCCCACCCGAGGTCGCGGCGGCGTTCGACGTCTTTCCGACCCTGACCTACCACCTGCACAAACCTCGGAGGGTCGGCTGAGATCGGATAGCGCCATCCGGGCCGATGCGCTGAAGCTCCATGCCCTGTGGAAGGCGGGCGCCTTGGGCGGCGAGGTGATGCCCGAGGACGCCCGCCCGCCGCTGGAGAGCTCCTCTGAAGCCCTGGCGCGGTACTTCACCCTGGGAATGACGCTGAACTACCAGCGCAGCTCCTACGCCCTGTGGAAGGCCTGCACGGCGGCCTTCGAAGACCCGGAGACGGCCTGGGTGTTCGACCCGGCTGCGGTGGCGCGCGCGCCCGCCCCGGACACGAAAACCGCCTTGCTCAAGCACAGGGTCGCGCTACAGCCCGCCCGCCACCCCGACATCTGGCGACGTAACGCCGAGGGCCTGATGCGCCATGCCGGCGGATCGGTCCGGACCCTGCTGGAAGACCGGCAGTGGGACATCGCCCGGGTCAGGGCGCTGCTGGTGGAGCACAGGCCGTCGTTTCCCTATCTCAGCGGCCCCAAGATCTCGAACTATTGGCTCTATGTGCTGCTCAGCTACATGAGCTGGCCCCTGACCAACCGCGGCGCGCTCACCGTCGCGCCCGACCGGCACATCATTGCCGCCAGCCGGCGATTGGGCTTGGTATCGCCGCACGAGCCGGACGGACCCCAGCTCGTGCGTGACGTAGCCGAGGGATGGCGGCGCGTCCTCGCGGGGACGGCCTTTGCGCCCATCGACCTGCACACGCCGCTGTGGCTGTGGAGCCGTGGCGGCTTCGCGGCCTTGGGTTAGGCGTAGGCCGCCACAGGCGCCGTGCCCGCCAGGAAGGGCGCAACAGCCGCCAGCGCTCGCGCGACGTAGATTTCCTTTTCGCCCACCGGCGCGACGTAGTGCATCGCCTCTTCGGCGTCACGCACGCTCGCCAGCCGTGCGATCATCCAGGCCGCCAAATACTGCGAAGCCAGGCAGCCACCCGCGGTCGCGACATTGCCGTGGGCGACGAACGGAGCGTCCAAGACCTCCACGCCAGCTTCAATGACCCATGGCTTGGTCGTCAGGTCGGTGCAGGCGGGCAGGGCGCCAACCAGACCGAGCTTCGCCAGCAGAAGGGTCCCCGAGCATTGGGCGCCGATCAGCTGGCGTGCGGGATCAAGCACGATGCGCGACAGCATCACCGGATCGGCGGCAATCTCCCGCGTCTCGATCCCGCTGCCGATCAGAACGGCGTCGGCCTCGGCGGCGAACTCGAGGGGCCGCTGGCGCTGGACCGTCACGCCGTTCATCGAAGTGACCTCCGGCGTCGGCGAGGTGATGTGCGCCGCCCAGCCTTTCGCCTTCAGCCGATTGAGGATCGCGGCCGCCACGAACGAGTCCAGCTCGTTGAAACCGTCGAACGTGAGAACCGCGACCTGCACAGACGCCTCCTGAACCCGCGTGTGCTCGGCCAGACCCGCCGGTCCGGGCAGCGCAACACGGGCTTGATCTATCAAACGTGGGGCCGGGGCGCCATCAGGCCCAACTGGTCGGGATCGGCATCCGCACGGCCGCGTTCACGCGATTGAACACATTGATCATCCCGATCTGCAGGATAAGACCGGCCAGGGCGGTCTCGTCGTAGTGCCGGGCGGCGTCCTCCCAGACATCGTCGGGGACCGCGTCGGCTCGATCGGCCAGCCGGGTCGCCGCCTCGGCGAGCGCCAGCGCCGCGCGCTCGGGCGACGAGAAATACGGCGCCTCCCGCCAGGCGGCGACGGCGAAGATGCGGTCGTCGGATTCACCCGCCTGCTTCAACTCCTTGGAGTGCATGTGGACGCACACACTGCAGCCGTTGATCTGGCTGGCGCGTAGCAGGACGAGCTTGCGCGTCACGTGCGGCAGGCCCGATTGCGTCGCCTTGTCGAGCGCCAACAGCGCCTTCAGCGCGTCGGGCAGGACGAGAACGGGGTTCTTCATACGCTCTTGCATGGTTTTTACTCCACAGGGGCAGGGATGACGTCGCGCGGCCGACGCCAGTCGCAAGCGCCCAGGCCGGTCCGTCATCCACATGACGAGGCACGGGCGGCACGTGTGACAAATGGAGGAGAAATTGCGGCTGGCGGAGCGGTTCGAGATAACATATGCCTTGGCATATGCTACTGTGTGCGAATGACCGCACTGCGCCATGTCAAACTCTTCAAGAACGGCCGCAACCAAGCCGTCCGTATTCCTCGGGAATTTGAGTTGCCTGGCGAAGACGCCATCATGCGTAGGGAAGGGGATAGGCTGATCATCGAAGTCGCCCCTCCGAAGTCGCTCCTGATGATTCTGGCGCAACTCTCCCCGATCGCTGAGGAGTTCCCGCCGATCGACGATCCCCCGCCGGGACCGGTCGATCTCTAGTGCGCTACCTGCTCGACACCAACATCCTCTCCGACCTAGTTCGCAACCCGCAAGGGACGGTCGCCTCGCGGATTGCCGAGGTCGGCGAGGGCAACGTGTTCACCAGCGTCATCGTCGCCGCCGAACTGCGCTATGGCGTAGCGAAGAAGGGTTCCGAGCGATTGGCGACGCAAGTCGAACACATACTTGCCGGCCTGGAAATTCTCCTTTTCGAGGAGCCGTCCGACGCCGCCTACGCGCTTCTGCGGATGCAATTGGAGACCGCCGGCACGCCCATCGGCGGCAATGACATGCTGATCGCGGCGCATGCAATAGCCCTGGCCGCCGCCGTGGTCACCAACAATGAGCGGGAATTCTCGAGGGTCGGGGGCCTGACCGTAGTGAACTGGCTGCGTTAGACCGTGGGGGCCACTCATTCTTGAGATGATACCGAAGCTGTTCAACCCGGAGAGATCGAGCTAGCTGTGCCAAGCTCCACCGAGGGCCGAGCGCGGGGGCAAGTTCCATGGATGAGGCCGAAGAGCTGATCCGGCTCTGTGTACGCGCGCTCGTCGCCCAGATGAGCGACGCGCCCGGGTTCGAACTACATATGACGCGGAACTGCGTCCTGGGTCTGACCGACGAGCCTCTAGCCGACTTCAACATGCTGACCCTGGGCCCCGACCCTGACGCCGAGGGCTTCCTCACCCGGTCGGTGGCGCGGGCGAAGGAGCGAGGGCTGCCGTTGACGGCCATGATGAGCCCCCATGTGGCGCAGACCCTGGCGCCGGCCGCGATGCGGCTTGGTCTGACCTTCGCGGGTACGTCGCCGCTCATGGTGCTGCGCCCGCAAACGCCCGTTCGGCGGAGCCAACCTGTTAGAATCACCCGCGCGCTAGGCCCCGAGCTGGTCGGCATCGCCGGCGATCTTGTCGCCGCCGCCTTCGACGTGCCGCGCGACGTCGTCGCCAGGTGCATCGATGTGGGGCTCACCGAGACTGGGGGCGTGGAGACCTATATCGCCTGGGGCGACGACGGACCGATGAGCGCCGTCTCCGTAACGTCCACTGGAAACACGGCGGGCATCTCGCTCATGGCCACGCCGCCGGAGCACCAACGCAAGGGCATGGGCCGCGCGCTGCTCACCCAGGTGATCGGCGACTATCGGCGCCGCGGCGTGGAGCGTTTCCACCTGGGCGCCACCGAAGCGGGCCGGCCGCTCTATGTGAGCCTCGGCTTCGAGCCGATCGCCGACCTCTCGGTCTGGGTCTTGGGATACCCGACCCGAGTGCACGGTTAGAAAACGAGGCTGCCCCTCCCAGTGTCAGAGTCGGGTGGGGAGCTGCCCTTGGTTCCACTGTTTGCAGAGGCTACGCTTCGACGCAAAGCAGGAGGCCTTCATGTCTGCGGTGGGTATCGGCGGCGTCTTCTTCCGGGCAAGCGACCCCGAGGCCCTGCAAGAGTGGTATCGAAGACACTTGGGGGTAGCCGCCGACGACGCATATCAATGGATGCAGCAGGCTGGCCCCACCGTGTTCATGCCCTTCCCGCGAGATACGGATTACTTCCCTGCGGCCAAGCAGTGGATGATCAACTTCCGGGTTGCAGATCTGGATAGGCTTCTCTCGGCGCTTCGCGACGCCGGGATCGCGGTCACCACGAATCCTGATTGGGACACACCTGAGACAGGCAGGTTTGCCCGTATCCATGATCCGGAGGGAAATCCGGTGGAATTGTGGGAGCCACCTTCCGAATAAAGTCCGCCCGCGCGGAGCCCGACCGCCGACCAAGCTCTCTCCCGCTCACAGCGGTCTGGCCCCGTTCTCGATGAGCGCCTGGCCGAAATCCGCAGCGGCGTGAGGCCGCGCGGCGGCAAGTTTTCTTGGACGATTTGTCGGAACCCGGTCCGGCCGTTCGTTCATACATTGGGGGCAGGGCGACCGGCCCGCCCCGAAAGGCCGCCACGGGAGACGTCATGACACGGCGCCTGGTCGCTATTCACCATTCCGATGACGACGACCGGGTCGTGGCGCCGTGCAATCATCCATCCGGAGCTTTCCTATGACCCCCACCATCACGGCCTTTGAGCGGTCGCCCGATCGCGGCAGGGGATTGGCGCGCGACATGCGCGTTCGCTGGGCGCTCGAAGAAGTGGGCCAGCCCTATGACGTCCGGCTTGTTTCGTTCAGTGCGATGAAGGAACCCGCGCATCTTGCCCGTCATCCTTTCGGGCAGATTCCGACCTACGTAGAGGGCGATCTCGTCCTGTTCGAGTCGGGGGCGATCGTTTTCCACATCGCGGAGCACCATGCGGGCCTGCTGCCAGCTGATGCGGATGCCCGGGCCCGCGCGATCACATGGATGTTCGCCGCGCTCAACACAGTCGAGCCGCCGATCGTAAATCTCGGCAGCGCCAAGCTCTTCGAACGCGACAAGGCCTGGTACGAGGAGCGCTTGCCTATCCTCGTGGATGGCGTCCGCGAGCGGCTGAATCAGCTTTCCGGCCGGCTCGGCGATGCCGACTGGCTCGATGATGCGTTCAGCGCCGGTGACCTAATGATGGTGACGGTGCTGCGCCGGTTGGACGGGTCGGTCCTGCTGGAGGACTATCCGAACCTTTGCGCCTACATAGCCCGCGGCGAAGCCCGGCCCGCCTATCAGCGCGCTTTCGCAGATCAACTGGCGGTCTTCACCAGCAACCCGTCGCCGGCCAATTCGCGGCCGTATGTCGATGCCGGATAGAGATGTCGTTGATTGCGCCAGATGGAAATGTCAGGGCAGGGGCCCAGGGTCGGCCGAAGAGCGTGCGCAGACCCTAACGGGCCTTCGCTCTATCGCGGAACTGGAGTCAAGCCGGCCTCGACATGGTTCGGTGCGAGGTGCTTGAGCATGAATTTTCGAGCCCGTGTCGATTGCGCCGCTTCTCATTCGTCGGGAGATCGGACCAAACAAGGAGAACGTCCATGCGCTTCATGATGCTGATGATCCCTGGCGGCTACGCTTCCGCGGCCCCCGATGCCATGCCCAGCCCCGAAGCGGTGGAGGCGATGATGAAATATAACGAGGAGCTGAAGAAGGCCGGCGTTCTGCTGGCCCTTGAAGGACTACATCCGCCGGCCTCCGGCGCGCGGGTCAGCTTTAAGGGCGGAAAGCCGGCGGTCACCGACGGTCCCTTCTCGGAGGTCAAGGAAGTGTTGGGCGGATATTGGGTGCTCGATGTGCGCTCGCGCGAGGAAGCAATTGAATGGGCCCGACGTTGCCCCGCTTCGGCCGACGACGTGATCGAGATCCGCCAAGTCCATGAGATGAGCGAGTTCCCCGAGGACGTCCAAAAGGCGGCGGAAAGGCTCGGCGAGTTGAAGGGTTGACGCCTTCCGGGACCATCGAGGCGGTCTGGCGGATCGAGCAGCCCAAGCTCGCCGCCAGGCTAGCCCGTTATTTGCGTGATATCGGGCTGGCCGAGGAGATCGTGCAGGATGCCTTCACGATGGCGTTGGAGCGCTGGCCCCGTGAGGGCGTTCCGCGAAACCCGGCAGCCTGGCTGACCCGGGTCGCCAAGAACCGGGCCCTCGATCGGCTGCGCCGCACCACCCTGATCGACAGCAAGCATCGCGAATTGGCGATCGACGTCGCCGAGTTGGAGCGCGCGACGCCCGACATCGAGGGGGCCCTCGATGAGGACATCGACGACGACTTGCTGCGGCTGATTTTCACCGCGTGCCATCCGGTGCTGCCCGCCGAACAACGCGCCGCTCTCACCCTGCGTCTGCTGGGCGGGCTGTCGACACCCGAGATCTCCCGCGCCTTCCTGGTTCCAGAAGCCACCGTCGCCCAACGTATCGTGCGCGCCAAGCGAGCCCTGCGCGACGCCGCCGTACCCTTCGAGACGCCACGCGGGGATGAACGGCAGGACCGCGTCGGCGCCGTGCTAGAGGTGGTTTATCTGATCTTCAACGAGGGCTACGTGGCGTCGGCGGGGTCGGATTGGCTGCGCCCCGATCTGTGCGGCGAGGCGCTGCGCCTGGGCCGCTCGCTAGCGGCGCTGATGCCTCGGGAGCCCGAAGCCCTTGGGCTGACAGCTCTTATGGAGCTGCAGGCCTCCCGCTTCGTCGCGCGCGTCGACAGGGCGGGGGATCCGATCCTACTGCTCGACCAAGACCGTAGCCGATGGAACTGGTCGCTGATTCAGGGTGGCCTCGACGGCTTGAAGCGCGCAACGGCCCTGACGCCGTCACCCGGTCCATATCTGTTGCAGGCCATGATTGCCGCTTGCCATGCGCGCGCGGTGACCGCTGCCGACACCGACTGGATCGCTATCGCCGCCTATTACCAAGCGCTCGCCGTCACGGCTCCGTCGCCGATCGTTGAAATCAACCGGGCGGTGGCGGTCGGCATGGCGTTCGGACCGGCTCAAGGCCTCGCCATTGCCGATGCGCTGAGTGGCAACCCGCGTCTGAAGCACTCGCACCTGCTGCCCACGGTGCGCGGAGATCTCTTGGAGAAGTTGGGGCGCGTTGCCGAAGCCCGCGCGGAATTCCGCCAAGCCGCGGAGCTGACCGGCAACGATAAGGAGCGGGCGTTGTTGCTCGCACGCGCGAGTGCTCACAGCGCTTGAAGTCGAAGGAATGGCTTTTGACGTGTCAACGGCGAGGCCGGTGACGTGTCTATCGGTGATCTACACACTAATTGCGCCTAAGGAAGATTATCGGAAATAGTGGATATGGTCGGGCTGGCTCAGGCCCAAGTCGCCCAGACCGTCAGCGCTCCGATCGCCTGGAAACCGCAACTCAGCGCCGCTTCCCGCGCCTCGCCGCGCTCGTAGCCCACCAGGGCCTTGTCCGGAAACATCGCCTGGGCGATGGCGGCGGACTCAGCATGACCGCCGAAGACGTTGCTGAGACCCACGACGCTGTCCGTCGGCGACATCACGCAGCCGGCGATCAGGTCGTCGCCGCGCCAGCCGGCCATGATCCCGACGCCCGGATTGCCCATCAGCGCCGGCGCGAAAATCCCGGTGTCATCCGGATCGCCGCCGCTCCAGGCCGCTTCCCAGGCCGCCAGATCGTCGGCGGTCTCCACCAGGCGCCAGTCCAGGGCCGGCCTTGGCGGCTGGTTCTGCGGCGGCCGATGGATCCACTCAGCCTCGATCAGCCGGCCATAGCCGTGAGCGCTCAAATTCAGGCGATTGAAGCTGTCCTTCACCGACGCGCCGCCCGGAGGCCCCTCCACCGCCAGACGCGTTAACCATTCCGCCTGCGCGCCCACGTCGGCGTTGGGATCGATGGTCACGGCGCTGGGATAGTATTTCGGTGGCGTCCCGCGGCACATGGCCATGCCGAACCCACGCTGGGCCTCCAGCCCGTGCGCCTGCCACATGGCCAGGCACCAGGCGGCGTTGTTCACCGCGGCCAAGCGCTGGATGGCCGAAACCGGCGCGCTCATGGCGTGGGAAGCTTAAGCTCGCCCCGGGCTATGCGCCCCAGGGTGTCCAGGAACAGGCCTGGCTCGGCGGCCATGACCCGCGCCTCGATCGCCTGCGCCGTATCTCCCGCCAACACCGGCACCCGCACCTGGGCCACCGGCGGGCCGTGATCGTATTCCTCGTCCACCACATGCACCGTGGCGCCGGTCTCGGCGACGCCGGAGGCCAGCACCGCCTCATGCACGCGGCGGCCATACATCCCCTGCCCTCCAAACGCCGGCAGCAGGGCGGGATGGACGTTGAGCACGCGACCGCGATAGGCCGCCAGGGCGCGCGGCCCCAGCTTGCGCAGATAGCCCGACAGGACCACCAGATCGACGCCGGCGCCCCGCAGCGCCGCGGTCAACGCATCGTCAGCGGCGTCCGGGTCTTTTATCGTCGGAATACAGAGGCTTGCCACGCCCTGTTCATTGGCGAAAGCCAGCGCCCTGGACTCCCGCCGATTGCTGACCACCAAAACCGGCTGGGCGTCGAGCCGGCCGTCGCGGCAGGCGGCGACGATGGCGCGCATGCTGGAGCCGTTGTTCGAGGCGAGGAAACCAAGGCGCATCAGGCGTCGTCATTCAGAGATGGCAGCAGCGGCAGGCGCAGGCTCATGCCGTCATAGGCCGGCTCGACGCCGGGCGGCAGGCGCCGCGAGAGCTCTACGAAGTCGAGGTCGATGTGCATGTTGGTCAAGATCGCGCGCCTCGGCTTCACGCGCTCGATCCAGGCCAGGGCCTTGTCCACGTGCGCATGGGTGGGATGGGGCGTGTAGCGCAGGGCGTCGACAATCCAAAGGTCCAGGTCCCGCAGGGCGTCGAAGGAGGCTTCGGGCAGGTCGACCACATCGCTGGAATAGGCAATGTTGCCAAAGCGGTAGCCCAAGGACTTCACATGACCGCCGTGATCCTGTTCGAAAGTCGTCACGGGGATGTCGCCAGCCGGCCCGCCGATGCGCCAAACTTCACCGTGCGGCGGCACGTCCATCAGATCGGCGATGGCCGGATACATGCCCTCGCCCTCGAAGATGTAGCCGAACCGGCGCAGCATGGTGGCGCGTGTGGCGGCGTCCATCCAGCAGGGGATGCGCCGGCGCTGGACCAGGGCGAAGGCGCGGATGTCGTCGATGCCGTGGCTCTGATCGGCATGGTCGTGGGTCAGCAGCAGGGCGTCCAGCCGCCTCACCCGCGCCGCCGCGGTCTGCAGGCGAAATTCCGGCGAGGCGTCGACCACGATGGTGGTGTCACCCCCCTCCCCGCCCAGCCGCCTGACCAGCAGGGAACAGCGGGTGCGCCAGTTGCGCGTGTCGGCCGGATCGCAGGCGCCGAAATTGCCGTCGGCGCGCGGCACGCCGCCGGAGGAGCCGCAGCCCAGGATGACGATCTCCAGCTCGCCGTTCATGGCCGTGCTATCCGGTCGAACAGAGCGAAGAAGGTTTCCTCGGTGCGCCGTTCGGCGTCGGCCAGGCTCCAGCCGCGGACCTCCGCCAGCTTGGCCAGGATGTGCGGCAGATAGGCCGGCTCGTTGCGCCGTCCGCGCATGGGGACCGGCGCCAGGTAGGGGCAGTCCGTTTCCAGGATGATCCGGTCCGCGGGCATGTCGGCGATCACCGCGCGCACGTCCTCGGCGGCCTTGAAGGTGGCGATGCCGGAGACCGAGAACCAGGCCCCCAGGGCCGCCACCCGCCGCGCCAGTTCCGCGCCGGAGGTATAGCAGTGCATCAGGATCTTGAACGGCCCGGCCGCATGCTCCTCCTCGAGCACCTGCGCCATGACTTCGTCGGCCAAGCGGGTGTGGACCACCAGGGGCAGGCCGGTGCGCCGGGCGGCCTGGGCGTGGGCGCGGAACACGGCCACCTGAACGTCACGGGGCGAGAGGTCGTAATGGAAGTCCAGGCCCGTCTCGCCGATGCCGATAACCCTCGGGCGCGCGGCCAGGTCGCACAAGGTATCCGCCATAAGGTGCGGGTTTTCCTTGGCTTCGTGCGGATGGGTCCCGACCGTGCACCAGATGTCGGCGTGCTTCATGGCAATGGCGTGCACCGCCTCGAAGGACGAGACCTTGTCGCAGATGGTGACCATCAGGCCGACGCCGGCGGCGCGGGCGCGGGCGATCACCTCCGCCTGGTCCTCCGCGAACTGGGGCGCGTGCAGGTTCACGTGGCTGTCGATCAGCATCTGCGCAGCACTGGGTCCGACGTCAGGCGATGGCGCGCAGGCGCGCAAGCGCGGTGAAGAAGCTGTCCGCCCGGTCGAGGTTCAGGGCCTCGGCCTCGCGCGGCATGAGCGTCAGCATCTCGTGGGCTTCGGCCCAGCGGTCAAGGGCGCCGCCTCCGCCGCCGGAAGAAACCGCCTCCCCGGTCATCGCTTCATGCGCCGCCATGGCGTGGATCTGGTCGGCCAGGCGGTCGAACAGCATCTCGAAGCGCGCCACGCCCTCGGCGCCGCGGAACTTCTCGGCGATCAACAGGGCGGCGGAGTCGTTCACCTGCGGCAGGTCGCGCAGCAGCTCCCGCGCCTGGTCATCGATCTCCAGCGCCCCGGCCTGGGCCAGGCGCCAGGCCCGCCCCGGCGCGCCTCGCGCCATGGCCAGCAGACGCCGCGCGTGCTCCGGGGAAACCCCGGCCCGGTCCGACACCCAGGACACCGCCTCCTCCTCCGGCGGCGTCTCGAACCGCAGCCGCCGGCAGCGCGAGCGGATGGTCGGCAGCAGGCCGCCGGGGGAATGGGTGACCAGCAGCAGCACCCCGCGCGGCGGCGGCTCCTCCAAGGTCTTGAGCACGGCGTTGGCGGCGTTGACGTTCAGGTCGTCGGCGGCGTCGATGATCGCCACCCGATAAGGCGAGACGGCCGGCGAGTTGGCGAAGAAGGCGGGCAGCAGGCGGGCCTCGTCGACCGG
>DASVMY010000353.1:0-13066 GCA_036384135.1 Caulobacteraceae bacterium
CGCCGCTGGCGCCGATCGCCCCGACCACCTTGCCGCCGACCGTTATCGGCACGGCGCCGCCGTCAAGCAACATGGCGGGCGTCGCGCGTTTCAGCAGGCTTGCGTCCCGCTGCGCCCGTTCATTGACCTCGGACGACGGCATCCCGAAGGTCAGCGCGGCCTCCGCCTTGCGCATCGCCACGAAGCCATGACTGCCGTCGGTCCCGTCCGCGTTCAGCAGCACGCGGGCCTGGCCCGCCGCGTCGATCACCGCCACGCCGATCCGGTAGCCGGCCGACTGGCAAGCCGCGATGGCCGCCTGCGCCGCTTTGGTGGCAAGGGCCAGCGACGGACCGGGCGCGGTGGTTTCCGGCGGTCGGTTCGGCCCCATGACGACTCCTGGCGGAAGATCGCGTGGCGTGGGCGTGAAGACGCCCCTGAGGTCGACCATGCCGAACGGCGGCAAGACGTCTCCCGGCAAGGCCAGCGGTCCCGAGGGTTTGTCGTGAAAGGGCGTCTGAGCGACGGCGAAGGAAGCGCTGAGCACAGCCCCGGCGATCGCCATCACGATCCGGGCGTGCGCCGTCACGGGCTTTCCAATGATAGGTCTCATCTGCGTTCCCCAGTTCAGGTTGAGGCGTTCGGCTAGCCCGAAGGGCCGATATGAGGCGCCTCAGGCGCCCGCCGGTCTCGGCCGGTCAGCTCGGCCGGCATTCCGCCGCCAAGGCGCGGGCGTTGCGGGCCAGAAGGCCGATGTCGGTCCCGGTGGAGACGAAGGCGACGCCTCGGCCCAGCCGCGCGCGGGCGTCCTCGGCGTCGAGGGCGAAGAGGCCGGCGGGCTTTCCCGCCGCGGCAATCCGCTTCAGCGCATCCTCGATGGCGGACTGTACCGTCGGATGCCGAGGATCCCCCAGATGACCCAGTGAGCCGGCCAGGTCCTGCGGCCCGATGAACAGGCCATCGACGCCGTCCACCGCCGCGATCGCCTCGATGGCGTCCAGGCCGGTGCGGCTTTCGATCTGGACCAGCAGGCAGATGTCCTCATGCGCGCGGGCCAGGTAGGCGGCGTTCGCGCCAAAGCCCGAGGCGCGGCTGGTGGCGCTGGCCACGCCGCGCATGCCCACGGGCGGGAAGCGGGTGGCGGCGACCAGGCGCGCCGCCTGATCGGCGCTCTCCACCATGGGGATGAGCAGGGAGCGGCAACCGATATCCAGGTATTGCTTGATGACCGCCGCCTCGCCGATGGGCGGCCGCGCCACCGGCTCGACCGGATAGGCGGCCACCGCCTGCAGCTGCGCCAGCAAGGTCTGGACGGTGTTGGGCGCATGTTCGCCGTCGAACAGCAACCAGTCGAAGCCGGCCCCGGCGCAGATCTCGGCGGTGTACGGGTTGGCCAGCGACTGCCAGAGACCGATCTGGGGGCGGCGTTCGGCCAGCGCCTGTTTGAACGGGTTCATGCGAAGCGCACCGAGATATTGCCCAACGGGCCGTAGTCCACGTGGAAGCTGTCTCCGGCGCGGGCGGGAACGGGGGCGGTGAAGCTGCCGCCCAGGATGATCTCGCCCGGTTCAAGCGTCTCGCCGTAGGGCGCGAGCTTGTCGGCCAGCCAGGCGGGCCCGTTGCCGGGATGGTTCAGCACGGCGGCGGCCACGCCGGAATCCTCGATCACGCCGTTGCGGTACAGCAGGGCCGAAACCCAGCGCAGGTCCACGTCCATCGGCCGGATCGGCCGTCCGCCCAGCACCAGGCCGGCGTTGGCGGCGTTGTCGGAAATGGTGTCGAACACCTTGCGGGTGGCGCCGGTCTGAGGATCGACCTGCTGGACGCGCGCGTCGATGATCTCGATGGCCGGGACCACATAGGCGGCGGCCGACAGCACGTCGAACAGGGTGCAGCCTGGCCCGCTCAGGCGGCGCTCCAGGATGAAGGCCAGCTCCACCTCGACCCGGGGGACGATGAAGCGTTCGATGGGGATGTCCTGGCCGTCGCGGAACAGCATGTCGTCCAGCAGCACGCCGAAGTCCGGCTCGGTGATGTTCGATGAGCGCTGCATGGCGCGGCTGGTCAGGCCGATCTTGTGGCCGATCGGGCGGCGCCCGGCGGCGACCTTCATCGCCACCCAGGCGCGCTGGACGGCGTAGGCGTCCTCGACGGTCATCTCGGGGTGGGCGAGCGAGAACTGGCCGACCTGGGTGCGGGCCTTCTCGGCGGCGTCGAGGCTTTGCGCCAGCTGCGTCACCGTCTCGGGGGCGAGGGTCATCAGTCGCCCTTTCGAAAGCGCTGGTGGATGTTGTTGTGCTTGAAGCTGCCCGCCTCGTCGGCCTCCTCTACGTAGAGCGACAGGGCCAGGAAGCGGCGATCGAACAGCTCTGCGAAGTGCGCCTTCACCTTGTCGAACAGGCGGCTGAAGAAGCGCTGCTTGAACTCCGTCGAACGGCCGGCGCCCATCTTGACGGTGATGTTGACGAAGGCGTCGTCGGCCTGGCCGTCGGCGATCACGTAGTCGGTCAGACGAATGGCCCGCACCCGGATGCCGCCCCATGGGAAGACTCCATCGGAATCGCGCATCTCCGCGGCGATCAACTCCAGCAGGCCGCGGATGTCGGCCGCGCCCTCCAGATTGTCGGTCCATTCGACCACCGCATGCGCCATCAACGGATCTCCAGGGTCGCGACGGTGCAGCCGACCGCGTAGATCGGGATCGGGGCGTAGAAGTCGACCAGGCCTGGTCCCCCCGCCGCGGCGGCGGCGGCGATGAAGGCGCGGATCTCGAACCCGCCCTGACCGCCCTGGGCGTAGGTCTCGGCGTCGGTGTAGGCGAGCATGGCCGCGCGGTCGTGGCGCGCCCAGCGGTCCAGGAAGTCGCGGTCCCACGCCTCGTCGATGCGCCCGCTGTCGGGGGTGGCCGGCCAGTGTGAGATGCCGCCGGCGCCGATCACCGCGATGCGCTCGGGCACGGCGTCCGCGGCCCGCCGGATCGCCTCGCCAAAGGCCCAGGCGCGGTGCAGCGGGGTCAGCGGCGGGCCCTGGCAATTGATGTTCGCCGGGATGACGGTCATGCGGTTTTGCGGGTCAAGCATGTGCAGCGGCACCATGATCCCGTGGTCGAAGCGCCATTCCTCGGCATAGGCGACGTCAACGGTCTGCAGCATCTCCACGATCAGCCGCCGCGACAGGTCCGCGTCGCCGCGGACCGTGCGGCTGGGAATGCGCAGCCACGCCGGATCCTCGATCGGCCCGTCATAGGCCTGCGCCATGCCCACGGCGTAGGCCGGCATGTTGTTCATGAAGAAGTTTGCGAAATGCTCGGCCGTCACCACCATCAGGGCGTCGGGCCGGGCGGCCTCGATCTTCTGGCGCATGCGATCGAAGGCGGCGTAGAAGCCGTCATGCAGGTCCTTGGGCGCCAGGTCCTCGCGGGCGGTGATGCCCGGCGCATGGCTGCAAACGCCGGCGTAGACAAGGCTCATGGCAGCAGCTTTCCATCCGGCGAGGTGGTCATCGCATAGAGCCCGGCGCGAACCGGGCCGTGGATCCGAACGCCGTCGCGCATGAGCTGCAGGTAGTCGGCCCAGGCGACCCCGCGCAGGGCGGCGTAGTGCATCAGGATCTGACCGTTGACGCCCAGCACATAGAGCAGGCCGATGTCCGGCTTCAGGAAGGCGCCGCGTTCCTCGGGGGTCAGGGCGTAGCCGTCGGCCACGGCTTCCGGATCGTCCCGGAAGCGCTGCTTCACCGCCTCGTCGCGGTTGAGGGTGAAGAGCAGTTTGCTCAGCTGATAGAGGCTCATGCCGTCGCCACCCTGTTGACCAGCCGTCCGACCTTTTCGATCTCGCACACGACCTCGTCGCCGGCGGCTACGAAATGCACGCCGTGCGGCGTCCCGGTGAGGATCATATCCCCCGGCGCCAGGGTCATGAATTCCGACAGATGCTCGATCAGCGCGGCGACGCCGAAGACCATGTCGGCGGTCGTGCCCGCCTGGACCTCGACACCGTTTACCCGTGTGGTCAGGGCCAGCGCCTGCGGGTCGCCCACGTCGGCGGCGTCGACGATCCACGGCCCCAGCGGCGTCGTTCCGTCGCGGTTCTTCACGCGCAGATTGGGCCGGTAGTAGTTCTCCAGATACTCGCGGATCGCGTAGTCGCAGGCGATCGTGTAGCCGCTCACATAGTCCAAGGCGTCAGCGCGGGACACACGCTTGGCCGGCTTGCCGATGACGGCGACCAGTTCGCACTCGGGGTGCATCTGGCGGGCGTCTTCGGGGATCGGCGTGGTCCCCTTGTGCCCGGTGAAGGTCGCGCCGGCCTTGAGGAAGACGAGCGGGGTTTGCGGCGCCCTGAAGCCAAGTTCGGCGCTGTGATCGGCATAGTTCAAGCCCAGGGCGAAAGCCGTCGCGCCGGGCGTCGTGGGCGCCAGCCAGTCGGCGCTCGCCGCGTCGATCCGCGCGCCATGCGGCAGGCGCAGCGCCGCGCCGTCTTCGATGACCTGGGCCCAGACGGGCCGACCCTCCCAGGCGATGCGCGCGCGCTTCATGTCGCCTCGCTCTCCGCCTCGAGACGGGTGGTCAGGGACGGCAATCCCCGCGCCCGCACGGTCACCGTCTGGCCGGCGCGCGCGCGCGGCGCGTCGCCCGCCAGGCCGACCAGCAACAGGTCCCCGGCGCACAGGGTCATGAAAGCGCTGATCTCCGCCGCCAGGGTTTCGATCGGCCGGTGCAGGCGATCCAGCGACCAGCGGTGCGCCTCGCCTCCGTCTATGTCGGTGATGATCTCACCCACCTGCGGCGACGACGCGGTGAAGGGTCCAAGCGGCAGGAAGCCGTCTCGGCAGCGCTGGCGGACGGCGGGCCGATAGAAGCTGTCATGCGGCTCGCACACATCGATGGCCAGGCACATGGCGCCGACGGAGGCCCAGACGTCGGCCGGTTCGGCGGCGGCGAGGTCGCGGGCCAACAGCAGGCCAAGCGTCGCGGCGACCTCGACCTCGGCCAGTTCCGGCGGCAACGGGACTGGCGCGCCGCCGAAGCGGAAGCAGTTGCGCGGCTTGATGTAGAGCACCGGCGCTTTCGGCGGCGCCCGGTAGGGCGGCGCGCAAAAGGCCTCGGCCAGCCGTTCGCGCTGGCGGGCGTCGTTCAGAACCACGCCATAGGCGGCGCCCGAAATCATGCGGCGTTCTCCTCCACGACGCCGAGCTATTTACTTAACATGATAATTTGTCAACTGGACGCATTGCCCTTACTCATGCCCTCATGACCCGTTCCGTCCGGCGCCTGCCGCCCTATCGACAATCTCTCGCGGGCGGCCTTCTGGCTGCGCGTGAGGCGGTGATGGCGCCAATCCGGCCCATGCTGCGCGCCGCCGGGGTAACCGAGCAGCAGTGGCGCGCACTGCGCGTTCTGGTCGACGAGGGCCCGACCGACACCTCGCACCTGGCCCGGGCCGCTCTGTTGCATGCACCCAGTCTGACCCGCATCCTGAGGGAGCTTGTCGACCGGGGGCTGGTGGAGCGCAGGGTCGATCCACAGGATGGGCGCCGGTCGATCATCGCGGTGTCGCCGAGCGGCCGGTCCCTGGTCGACCGCACCGCGGTGCACACCATGGCTATGCTCGACGAATATGAACGACGCTTCGGCGGCGACCGCCTGGCGGCGCTGCGGCGCGAGCTGGTTGATCTGGCGCGCGCGATCTCAAGCCTGGTGGGCGACGACGAGGCTGCCAAAAGGGACTTCGGCTGAGTCGGGCTCGATCCCTTAGTTTGCGCCCAGCCGTGGGGTCTGATGGATGCCCCGGCCCAAGGCGACGTTCTTGGTCTCCATGTAGAAGTCGAAGCTCCAGTCGCCGCCGTCGCGGCCGATGCCGCTGGCCTTGACCCCGCCGAACGGGGTCGGCAGATGGCGCACATTCTCGCTGTTGACCCAGACCATGCCCGCCTCCAGCGCATCCGACACGCGCAGAGCCCGGGCCAGGTCGCGGGTCCAAAGATAAGCGGCCAGGCCATAGTCCACGTCATTGGCCTTGGCGATGGCGTCGGCCTCGTCGTCGAAGGGGATGACGGTCAGCACTGGGCCGAAGATCTCCTCGCGGGCGATCCGCATCGATTGTTCGGCGCCCGTGAACAAGGTCGGCTGGAAGAAATAGCCGGGTCCCTCGCCGAGCGCGCCGCCGGCCGCGATGCGAGCTCCGGCATCGGTCGCGATCGCCGAATAACTGGCCACCTTGGCCAGATGGCGCGGATGGATCAGGGGGCCGACCTCGGTGGCCGGATCGAACGGGTCGCCGACCTTCAGGCGCTTCACGCGCTCGGCGGCCTTGGCCACGAAGGCGTCGTGGATCGACCGCTGCACCAAGAGGCGCGAGGAGGAGGTGCACCGCTGGCCGTTCAGCGAATAGATCATGAAGATCGCCGCATCCAACGCCTGGTCCAGATCCGCGTCCTCGAACACCACCACCGGGTTCTTGCCGCCCAGCTCGAAGTGGAAGCGTTTCAGGGTTTCAGACCCCTGGCGCATGATCGCCGAGCCGGTCTTGGATTCGCCGACGAAGGCGATCGCCTTGATGTCGGGATGTTCGGTCAGGCGCTTGCCGGTGGTCTCGCCAAGGCCGTTGACCGCGTTGAACACGCCGGGCGGCAGTCCTGCCGCGTGCGCGATCTCCACCAGCAGGCGGGCCGAATAGGGTGACCACTCCGCCGGCTTGTGGACCACGGTGCAGCCCGCCGCCAGGGCCGGGGCGATCTTCCAGGTCGACAGCATGAAGGGCGTGTTCCACGGCGTGATCACCGCCACCGGACCAATCGCCCGGCGCGAGGTTACGTTCAGATGTTCGGCGGTGGGCAGGGCCTGGCCGTTCGCCGCCTCCGGGGCGCGGTCGGCGAAAAAGCGAAAGTTTTCGGCGCCGCGGATCGCGGCCTTGGACATGAAGCGCCAGCATTGGCCCGCATCCAGGCATTCGACCGCGGCGATCTCGTCGGCCCGCTCGACGATCAGGTCGGCGATCCGATGCAGGATCGCCTTGCGGGTCTCGCCGGACGTCGCCGACCAGGCCGGGAAGGCCGCTTTTGCCGCCGCCACGGCGCGATCGACTTCGCCCGATGTGGCGTCGCGAGCCTGCCCGAGGGGCTGGCCGGTTCCGGGCTCGGTGATCTCGAACAGGTCGCCGTCTCCGCTCACCGCGCCGCCGGCGATGAAGTGGCCGAGTGGCGTCCCACGGTGCGCGGCGATGGCGTCGAGGGCATGGGCCCGCCTGGCGTTTGTCATATCGGTTCCGATGCTAGACTTCCTGTCCCAGGCAGATAGTTATCATGTTAATCATTGCCTGTTCAAGATCGCTGACCGCGCAGAAGCCGATCTAGGAAAACGGCTTGGCCAAAGGGCCCGCGGACGCAGGCTCTGGGTGGGTCCGATGGAAGGCCCGCTACGTCCTGGGCGGCTTGCCGACTGGACCTTCCAGCAGGGTGATCAGTCCCCGCAGCAGCACCGTCGGACTTGGCGGGCAGCCGGGGATGTGGAGGTCCACCGGCACAACGGCGTCCACTCCGCCCGCGCAGGCGTAGCTGCCCTTGAAGAGGCCGCCATCCAAGGCGCAGCCGCCCACGGCCACCACCCATTTGGGTCGCGGCGTCGCGGCGTAGGTGCGCTCCAGCGCCAGGCGCATGTTGTGCGTGACCGCTCCGGTGACCAGGAGGACGTCGGCGTGCCGGGGCGAGGCGACGAAGCGCAGGCCGAGGCGTTCGAGGTCGTAGAAGGCGTTGCCGAGGGCGTGGATCTCGAGCTCGCAACCGTTGCAGGACCCTGCATCGACATGGCGCAGCGCTAGGCTGCGGCCGAGACGGCGGCGCGCGGCGGTTTCGAGACGGGCGGCCAGGGCGGCCATCTCGTCGGCGCCGGCCGGTGGGACCGGCTCGGTCAGGGGCAGTTTGAACAACCCCTCAAAGAATAGCCTGGGCATGGACATCAGAGGTCACACCCTGCGTACGAGCAGTTGAACGACTTGTTGCACAAGGGGAAGTCGGCGACGATGTTGCCCTCGATGCAGGCTTCCAGCAGCGGCCATTGGAACCACGACGGATCGCGCAGGCAGCAACGGGCGACAAGGCCCTGATCCAGCCTCACCCAGGCCAGGATGTCGCCCCGGAACCCTTCGACCAGCGCCATGCCCTCGCCGGACCCTTCGGGCAGGAACGCGCCGATCGTTCCTTGCGGCAGGCCCGTGATCAGTTGGTCCAGCAGCGACAGGCTCTGTCGCACCTCCTCGATTCTGATCCACACTCGCGCATCGACGTCCCCCTCCGAGCGTGAGGGCGTCTCGAAAGAAAGGGTGTCGTAAGGGGCGTAGGCGGCCTGGCGCCGGGCGTCGAAGGTCCGGCCCGAGGCGCGCCCGACGTAGCCGCCGGCGGCGAAGCGGTTCGCCATTTCCGCCGTCACCACGCCGGTCCCCACCGTGCGGTCCTGCAGCGAGGCGGTGTCGTCATACAGATCGACCAGCACCGGCAGCCGGTCGCTGACCAGCCGGACCGCGTCCACGATGGCCTGGGCGCCCGCCGGTTCGAGGTCGGCCGCCACGCCGCCGGGAACGACGCGGTCCATCATCAGGCGGTGGCCGAAGGCGGCGGCGCTGGCGCGCAGGACCTGTTCGCGCAGGACCGCGCAATGGGCCTGCATGAGGCTGAAGGAGGCGTCGTTGCAGATGGCGCCGATGTCGCCCAGGTGGTTGGCCAGGCGCTCCAGCTCGGCCATCACCGCCCGCAGCCAGTGCGCTCGGGGCGGCGCCGGCGTCTCCAGGGCGGCCTCGACGGCGCGGGCGAAGGCGATGGCGTAGGCGACGGTGCTGTCTCCCGACGCCCGGCCGGCCAGCCTGGCGGCGGCCAAAGGGGCCGTCCCGGCCATCAGCGACTCCAGGCCCCGGTGCAGGTAGCCCAGGCGTTCTTCCAGCCGCACCACGGTCTCGCCATTGGCGGTGAAGCGGAAATGCCCCGGTTCGATGATCCCGGCGTGCACCGGCCCCACCGCGATCTGGTGCAGGCTTTCTCCTTCGGCGGTTAGGAAGGCGTAGGGCTCTGGCGCCGGGCTGTCGACGCGCGCGCCGGAAGGGTGGCGCAGGCCCCAGCGGCCGTGGTCGAGCCAGGGCCGTCGGTCGGCGGCGCCGTCCGCCTCAAGGCCCCACAGGTCGAAGATCGTGCGTTCCAGGCGGATCGCCGGCGCGTGCCGGGCGCCGACTGAGGGGTAGCGTCCCAGCGGACAGGCCAGGCTGAGGACCGCCATGGCTGAGGTTTCGGGTTCCCGCAGGGCCATGTGCACGGTCCCGGTTTCGGCCCACAGCCCGGCCAGGTCCAGCTGGGCGTGGGCCAGGGCGGCCACGGTGGCGTTCCAGGCTGCCGCGTCGACGATGGCGCGGGGCCAGGGCCGGTGGGCGGGGACGGCCTGTCCGCGCTGCAGGAGGTCGGCCAGCACACTCATCCCAGCAGCCTCGCCACATGCTGGAACCAGCCGGTGATCAGGGGCGGGAAGTAGACACCCGCCGCCAGCACCAGGCCAAAATGCGCGAACATCGGCAGGTAGGAGGCGCGCGCCGGCGCGGTCCCCGGACTGGGCTCGCCGAAAGCCATGCCCTGCAGGCGTAGCAGCAGGGCGCCGAACGCCAGCAGGATGCCGAACACCAGGGGCGCCGCCAGCAGCGGCTGGCGCGCGAAGGTCGAGGAAACCACGAGGAATTCGCTGGTGAAGATGCCGAACGGCGGCAGGCCGGCGATGGCCATGACCCCGACCACCAGCAGCCAGCCCAGCACCGGGTGGGTGACGGTCAGGCCCTGGATGCCGGCGATCCTCTGCGTGCCCTTGACCTGGGCGATGTGGCCGACGCTGAAGAATATCCCCGACTTGGTCAGGCTGTGCATGGTCATGTGCAGCAGGCCCGCGAAATTGGCCAACGGCCCGCCCATGCCGAAGGCGAAGACGATGATCCCCATGTGCTCGATCGAGGAATAGGCGAACATCCTTTTGATGTCGCGGCGGCGGTAGAGCATGAAGGCCGCGAAGATCACCGACACCAGGCCCATGGTGATCATCAGCGGGCCGGGCGCCAGGGCGGCGTGGTTGGCGGCCAGCAGCATCTTGAAGCGCAGCACCGCATAGAGGGCGACGTTCAGCAACAGGCCCGACAGCACCGCCGAGATCGGCGTTGGGCCTTCCGCGTGGGCGTCGGGCAGCCAGGCGTGCAGGGGCGCTAGCCCGACCTTGGTGCCATAGCCCAGCAGCAGGAACACGAAGGCCACGTTCAGCAGGGCCGGGTCGAAGCCGGCCACCTTGTCGATCAGCACAGTCCAGACCATGCCCTGCAGGCCCTCCCCGACCACGGGGCGCGCGGCGACATAGACCAGGATGGTGCCGAACAGCGCCAGGGCGATGCCGACGCTGCCCAGGATGAAGTACTTCCAGGCCGCCTCCACCGCCTCGTGGGTGCGGTAGATGCCGACCATGATCACGGTGGTCAGGGTGGCCAGCTCGATGGCCACCCACATCAGGCCCAGGTTGTTGGAGACCAGGGCCAGGTTCATGCCGAACATCAGCAGCTGGTACATGGCGTGATAGAACCGCAGGCGCGGCTGGGTCAGGCGGCCGATCTCGATCTCGTGGGCGATGTAGCCGCCGCTGAACAGGCTGGTGGTGAAGCCCACGAAGGTATTGAGCACGATGAACACTGTGCTGAGGTCGTCCACCTGCAGGTAAGGCCCCACCGGCGGGCGGCGCAGGAACAGGGCGCAGGCGCAGAGGAAGGTGGCCAGGGCGGCCAGGGTGTTGATCCGCGCGCCCGCCCGGTAGCCCGGCGTTGCCGCCAGCACCGCGGCGCTCAGCGCCGGGATCGCCAGCACCGCCCAGATGGGGTTGAAGTCCGGGACGGTCACTCGCGCGTCTCCTGGAAACGGTCCAGGGCCTCAAGGTCGATGGTCTCGAACCGCTCGCGGATGCGGAACAGGAACACGCCGATGACGATGAAGGCGATCAGCACCGAGAAGGCGACGCTGATCTCCACCACCAGCGGCATGCCCTTGGCGCCGGTGGCGGCCAGGACCAGGCCGTTCTCCACCGACATGAAGCCGATGATCAGGCTGACCGCGTTGCGGCGGGTAACCATCATCAGCAGGCCCAGCAGCACCACCGACAGGGCGAAGGCGAGGTCCTCGCGGGCCAGGCGGTCGGCGTCGGCGGTGACCCGCAGCATGACCACCAGCGCCAGGGCCACCAGGCCGATCCCGGCCAGCATGGTCGGGCCGACCCCCACGACCGACTCGATCTCGCGGTGAATGCCCAGCCGCTTGATGATCCGGTGCAGGGCGATGGGGATCATCACCACCTTGAACACCAGGGCCAACACGGCGGTGACGTAAAGGTGCGGCGCGTCCTGGATGTAGGCCTGCCAGGCCACGGACAACGCCAGCACCAGGGCGTGCAGGCCGAAGACGTTGATCAGGGCGCTCAGGCGCGCCTGGTAGAGCAGCATGAAGCTCGTCAGCACCAGGCCGCCGGCCAGCATGTGGGCGACATCGAAGGCCAGGCCGGTCATCGCAGCCCCCCGCGCGAGACGAACAGCAGCAAAGCGCCCAGCAGCCCCAGCATCAGGGCCGCGCCCAGGAAGCTTGGGACCCGGAAGACCCGCAGCTTGGCCACCGAGGTCTCGAAGAAGGCCAGCATCACCCCGGCGACGGCCAGCTTGCCTAGGTAGCTGGCGATGCCGATCGCCGCCGCCGCCGCGCCCGAGCCCGCCGGCGCCAGCCCCCACGGCACGAAGACGCAGGCGATCAGGGAAACGTAGAGCAGCAGTTTCAGCGAACCGGCCAGCTCCAGCACCGCCAGATGGCGGCCGGAATATTCCAACACCATGGCCTCATGGACCATGGTCAGTTCCAGGTGGGTGGCGGGGTTGTCCACCGGGATGCGGCCGTTCTCGGCGATCGCCACCAGGACCAGCGCCACCAGCGCCAGTCCCAGGGTGACCCGCAGGCCGACGTTGGAGGACAGGGTGTAGGCCGCCACGTCCGAAAGCTGGGTCGAGCCGGCGAGCAGGGCCAAGCAGAACACGATCATGATCATCGCCGGCTCGGCCAGGGAGGCGATCATCATCTCGCGGCTGGAGCCGATGCCGCCGAAGCTGGTCCCCACGTCCATGCCGGCCAGGGCCAGGAAGAACCGCGCGCTGCCCAGCAGGGCGATGATGGCGATCAGGTCCGCCGACCAGCTGAACAGCAGGCCGGTGGCGAAGGTCGGCGCCAGGGCGGCAGCCACCCAGGTGGCCGAGAAGACCAGATAGGGCGCGACGCGGAACAGCCAGGAGGCGTTGTCGGCCAGCACCGCCTCCTTGCGCATCAGGCGCAGCAGGTCGCGGTAGGGCTGCAGCAGGGGCGGGCCGCGACGGCGCAGCAGCCGCGCCTTGACGCTGCGCACCAGCCCGGTCAGCAGCGGGGCCAGCAGCAGGACCAGGAACATCTGGGTTCCCTGGATCGCCAGATCGCCGATCAGAGCCATATGGCCAGCACCAGCAGCAGGCCGACCAGGGCCAGGAACACCAGGGAGAGGTAGACGCGGATGGTCAGGAACTGCAGGCGGTTCATGCGCTCGGCCACCTGGTCCACCGCCCCGGCAATGGGGGCGTAGAGCGCTTCCCAGACCGGATCGTGCAGGATCATGCGGAACCGAGCCGGCCGCATGTCGCCGGGGGCGGGCATGTCGACCTCGTCCCGGGCGCCGAAGATCGTGGCCCCGAACACCCGCCGGATCGGCTGGGCGAAGCTGCCGGCGGTGTATTGCGTCGCCGGGCTGGGATCGGCGAAGCCGCAGCCCCAGGCCGGCGCGCGGCGCACGGCGCGCGAGCCCAGGCGATGGATGACAAAGGCCACCATGGAGGCGGAAGCGGCCGTGAACAGCATCACCAGCAGGCCGTTGTAGGAGCTGCGCACCTGCGCCACCGGCACGATCGACAGCCAGGGCTGGGCGGCCTGGACCGGCATCCGCCCGCCGACGAGGCCGCTCACCGCGGGCGACAGGGCGTCGATGACGAAACCGGGCAGGACGCCGGCCGCCAGGCAGAGGCCG
>DASVMY010000354.1:0-5593 GCA_036384135.1 Caulobacteraceae bacterium
GGCCGCCGCTTCGCCCGCACCGTGGCCGCCGACCTGGCCCATGCCGGCTATGTGATCGTCTCCGGCATGGCCCGCGGCATCGACGCGGCGGCGCACGAGGGCGCCCTGCCTTTCGGCACGGTGGCGGTCCTGGGCGGCGGCGTCGACGACATCTATCCGCCGGACAACGCCGAGCTCTACGCCCAGCTGGCCGCCCGCGGCTGCGTGGTCTCCGAGTCCGCCCCCGGCCGCCGCGCCCAGGCCCAGGACTTCCCCCGCCGCAACCGGATCATCTCCGGCCTCAGCCTCGGCGTCATCGTGGTCGAGGCCGAGCTGAAGTCCGGCTCCCTGATCACCGCCCGCCTGGCCGGCGAGCAGGGCCGCGAGGTGTTCGCCGTTCCAGGCTCCCCGCTCGACCCCCGCGCCCGCGGCGCCAACGACCTGATCCGCCAGGGCGCCACCCTGGTCGAGGACGCCCAGGACGTACTGAATGTGCTCCAGGGCCTGCGCGGCATGACTGAGCCCGAGCCCCCCGCCTGGCGGCCCCCGCTCCCCGCCGATCCCGAAACCGACACGGTGCGGGCCACCGTCGAGGGCCTGCTCTCGCCCACCCCCACCTCGATCGACGAGCTGGCCCGCCAGGCCGGCGCCCCCACCGCCGTGGTCCTGGCCGCCCTCACCGAATTGACCCTCGCCGGCCGCGCAGATCTCATGCCCGGCGGCCTCGTGGCGGGCATTTTTGACTAGGTGCGACAAGGCCTCTGGCGCCGCCAAGTTGACAGAGGCATACCCTCGCCCCCACTTTCCGGCCGCCGCGTCGTCGCCCGCGGCCCCGTTCCCACCCCCTTCGAGGCGCTGAAAAGTCCCGCATGAAAGTTGTCGTCGTCGAGAGTCCCGGCAAGGTCAAAGCCATCAACAAGTACCTGGGCCCCGGCTACACCGTGCTGGCGTCCTACGGTCACGTGCGCGACCTGCCCTCCAAGGACGGCTCGGTGAAGCCCGACGAAGACTTCGCCATGCTCTGGGATGTCGACTCCAAATCCGCCAAGCGCGTCAATGACATAGCCGACGCCATGAAGGGCGCCGACGGCCTGATCCTGGCCACCGACCCCGACCGCGAGGGCGAGGCCATCAGCTGGCACGTGCTGGAGATCCTGAACAAGAAGAAGGCCATCAAGGGCGCCAGCGTCCAGCGCGTGGTCTTCAACGCCATCACCAAGGCCGCCGTCACCGAGGCCATGGCCAGCCCGCGCGACATCGACATGGAGCTGGTGGACGCCTACCTGGCCCGCCGCGCCCTGGACTACCTGGTCGGCTTCACCCTCTCGCCGGTGCTGTGGCGCAAGCTGCCCGGCTCCCGCTCGGCCGGCCGCGTCCAGTCGGTGGCCCTACGCCTGGTCGTCGACCGCGAGATGGAGATCGAGGCGTTCAAGACCCAGGAATACTGGAGCGTCGAGGCCGACGTCACCGCCGGCTCCGATCCCTTCCTGGCCCGCCTGGTCAAGCACGAGGCCAAGCGCCTAACCAAGTTCGACCTGGGCAATGAAGCCTCGGCCCAGACCGCCAAGGCCGCCGTCCAGGCCGCGACCTTCAAGGTGGCGGCGGTGGAGAAGAAGCCGGCGCGGCGCTCGCCCCCGCCCCCCTTCACCACCTCCACCCTGCAGCAGGAGGCCTCCCGCAAACTGGGCTTCTCCGCCCAGCGCACCATGCAGGCGGCCCAGAAGCTGTACGAGGGCATCGACATCGGCGGCGAGACCGTCGGCCTGATCACCTATATGCGGACCGATGGCGTCCAGTCGGCGCCTGAGGCCCTGGACGAGGCCCGCACCGTCATCGCCGGCCTCTACGGCAAGGAATACGTCCCCGAGACCGCCCGCAAATACACCACCAAGGCCAAGAACGCCCAGGAAGCCCACGAGGCCATCCGCCCCACCAGCCTGGAACGCAACCCCGGCCGCCTGCGCCTGGAGCCGGACCTCGGCCGCCTCTACGAACTGATCTGGAAGCGGATGATCGCCTCGCAGATGGAAAGCGCCCGCATCGAGCGCACCACCGTCGATCTCGAAAGCGCCGACGGCAGGACCGGCCTGCGCGCCACCGGCCAGGTGGTGCTCTTCCCCGGCTACCTGGCGGTCTACGAAGAAGGCAAGGACGACGAGGCGGACGAGGATGGCGGCCGCTTGCCGATCATCAACGAGGGCGCCGACGCCCGCGTCATCGAGGCCCGCGCCGACCAGCACTTCACCGA
The DNA here is from genome assembly GCA_036384135.1 of Caulobacteraceae bacterium. Taxonomy (GTDB): domain Bacteria; phylum Pseudomonadota; class Alphaproteobacteria; order Caulobacterales; family Caulobacteraceae; genus Acaudatibacter. The sequence continues at coordinate 2,228 of DASVMY010000354.1, forward strand.
ACCGCCGCCGCGCTATTCGGAAGCCTCGCTGGTGAAGAAGATGGAGGAGCTCTCCATCGGCCGCCCCTCCACCTACGCCTCGATCCTCACCGTGCTGCGCGACCGCGACTATGTGCGGATGGAGAAGAACCGCTTCATTCCGGAAGACAAAGGCCGCCTGGTCACCGCCTTCCTGGAACAGTTCTTCCGCCGCTACGTCGACTACGGCTTCACCGCCGCCCTGGAAGAGCGCCTCGACCTGGTCTCCGCCGGCGAGCTGGACTGGAAGGCCCTGCTGCGGGACTTCTGGAAGGATTTCCACGCCGCCGTGGGCGAGATCGGCGAGTTGCGCATGACCCAGGTGCTGGATGCGCTCAACGAGTCGCTAGGCCCGCACATCTTCCCGGACAAGGGCGACGGCTCCGACCCGCGCCTCTGCCCCACCTGCGGCACGGGGCGCCTCAGCCTGAAGACCGGCAAGTTCGGCGCCTTCATCGGCTGCTCCAACTATCCCGAATGCCGCCACACCCGCCCTCTGGCCGCCAACGACGACAACGGCGAAGGCGAGGCCACGGGCGACCGCGAACTGGGCGTCGACCCGGCCACCGGCCACACCATCTGGCTGAAGGCCGGGCGTTTCGGTCCCTACGTCGAGGAAACCGACGAAAAGCCCAAGCGCGCCAGCCTGCCCAAGGACTGGCCCCCCGCCGGCATCGACCTCGACAAGGCCCTGCGCCTGCTGCGCCTGCCGCGCGAGGTGGGCGTGCATCCGGACGAGGGCGGCATGATCCTGGCCGGCATCGGCCGCTACGGTCCCTACGTCCAGCACAACGGCGCCTACGCCAACCTGGCCAGCGCCGAGGAGGTCTTCGACGTCGGCCTCAACCGCGCCGTCGCCGTCCTGGCCGAAAAGCGCGCCGGCGGCCGTGGCCGCACCGAGGCCACGGCGCTCAAGGACCTCGGCGTCCACCCCGTCACCGGCAAGCCGGTGAAGGTCCTCTCCGGCCGCTACGGCCCCTACATCAAGCACGAGAGCACCAACGCCAACGTCCCCAAGGGCGCCGACCCCGCCGCCGTCACCCTGGAAGAAGCCGTGGCCCTCCTGGCCGCCCGCGAAGCCAGCGGCGGCGGCAAGAAAAAGAAACCGGCCCGCGCGGCGGCCAAGACCACAGCCAAGAAGGCGCCTGATCCCGGCGTGACCAAGGTCGTGAAGGCCAAGAAACCGGCTGCAAAGAAGAAGGCGGCGGCCAAGAAGGCGCCGGCGAAGAAGGCCGCGGCGGCGGGCTGATCCGTAGAACGTCAGCTTCCCAAGCTGAATATCGGCCTTCTAAAATCCCGCTCATCCCGACGAAGGTCGGGACCCAGGGCGGCTCCGCGGTTCACCGGAAAACAAACGAGCCCTGGTGGCGGAGAGGCCAACCTGGGCCCCGACCTTCGTCGGGGAGAGCGGGTCTTGTGGGGATATCGCCATCGCACCCCACCCCCTCAAATCCCGCTCATCGCCCCGCCTAACCCTTCCCCTTCGTCGACCGCTTCGACTTGCCAGCACTGTTAAGGGCGATCGCCTGGCGAACGAGCGCCTTGAAGGCGGCCTCGTCCACCGCTTCGCCTTCGGGGATGTCGATCGCGCGGCGCACGTTCCCGTCGAGGCTTGAGTTGAACAGACGGGCCGGATCCTCCAGGGCCGCGCCCTTGGCGAAGGTCAGCTTCACGACCTTCTTGTAGGATTCGCCGGTACAGATGATGCCGTCGTGCGACCACACCGGCGTGCCCATCCACTTCCACTCCTCGACCACGTCCGGGTCGGCTTCCTTAATGAGCTTGCGCATCCTGGCGAGGGTGTCCCCGCGCCAGTCCCCCAGTTCGGCGATTCGCTTCGAGATCAGCTCCGATGCCGACTGGCCCCGGCTCGCGTCCGACTTTTCCATGCTCACACCCTGGGTTCCGTTGACGAAGCGCCCGACCTTAAGGTCCAGCGGAGGCGATATGGAAGCGTCGAGGGAGAATGGCTTGAGGGCGCGCGTCACCGGTCTACGCCCGTCAAATCCCAAACGGCCGCACCCTGTCGATCATCGCCCGATTGAACAGCTCCGGCTCCTCGCACGGCGCCATGTGCCCGGAATTCTCGAACCAGATCAGTTCCTTGTGCGGCGCTTCCAACACCTCGAAATAGGCCGCGCTCACCAGCGCCGCCACCTGCATGTCCAGCCGCCCGAGCAGAAAGAACACCGGGACATCGAAGTGGCGGACGTCGCGTTGCAGGTTACCAGCCATCAATTCAGCCCACAGGTACGCCAGCGAAAACCGCGATCCCTGGATCAGGCGGACCAGATCCCAGGGCGAGGCCTCCGGACTGGTCAGGCCGCGCCAGATCAGCTTGGGCAGGGTCAGGTTGGGCCCTAGCGCGCCGCCCATGGCCGTAAGCCAGCGGCGCTGGACGCCGATGGCCTTGAGGGTGTGCGGCGGCGGCCCGATGGCCAGCAGCTGCCTGATCGCCTTGCGGTGGCCCCGCTCGCGGGCCTTGGCCAGGGCGAAGTCATAGGACGCGGCCTCGCTGGCGGCCATGTCCGCCACCTGCCCGACGCCGGCATAGGCCGCGACCTTGGCCGGGAACCGGCTGACATAGAGGACGCCCAAGGCCGAGCCCCAGGAATGGCCCAGCACCACCACCTTGCGGCGCTCGAACCTGGCCAGCAGCTTGTCGATCAACTCGTCAAGGTCGGCGATGAACCCCTCGATGGTCATCGACGCCGCCGGGATCGCCTTGCTGTAGGACCGCCCCGCCCCCCGCTGGTCCCAGTAGACCACGGTGAAGGCGTCCTCCAGGGCGGCGTTGAACGACCGGAACAGGGCCGTCTCCGAGGACCCCGGCCCGCCGTGCAGGATGACCAGCAGCGGATTGCCCGTGCTACGGCCGCGGATCATCACCCACTGGTCAATGCCGCCAATGCGCCAGAACCCGGCTTCCGCCACCGACCCCGCGATGACCTGGCCCGCCTGGTCCCTGAACGGCGCTGTCTTGCCCCCGGACATCCGATCCCCCCAATGCGCCACCCTTGCGCCGGCGACGCCAGCATTAGGCCGCCACCCCCCTTCCCGCGCCAGTTAATATCCGGAAAGGCGGGGGCGGGGCTCGCATCATCGGCGGGTTTTAGGGTCTGCTTCACGGCGGATGTTCTTTTTTTGTTCCCAAAAGTGCGAATCTGTCGTTTATAGGAGGCCGATGATCGACGCCGCCGCCCTCCCGCCAGAAACGGCTGAACCCCTCGCCCCGCCAGATCCCGCCGAGGACCTGGCGCAGCGGCGCCTGCGCCAGCTTGGCCGGTTCATCGAGATGGACGTGGAATACGCCGAGATCCTGCACGCCCGCCGCACGCGGGACGCCGA
>DASVMY010000355.1:0-6408 GCA_036384135.1 Caulobacteraceae bacterium
CGCGCGGGACCTCGGCCCGCGCGGCATAACCGTCAACGTCGTGCAGGCTGGCATCATGGCCACGGACATGACCGCGGCCCTTGCGGTGGGCGGCATTCCGCCCGGCATGTTCGACCTCATGGCCATCGGCCGACTGACGGAACTCGAGGAGGTCGCCGCGGCGGTGGTGTTCCTGGCAACTCCCGCGTCCAGCTACGTTACCGGCTCGGTGATCGAGGCGAACGGCGGCTATCTCGCCTGATCGGCGTTGCCGGTCGCGCCTTTGGCTACACATACGGCACGACCAGCATAAAGGGAGTGGTGGGTGCTGGTGTCGTCAGTACGTCGCTCCAATCTCGATCGTCGTGATCTCTGGTCGGACCATCGGCAGCGGTCTCACGCAGCGTGCCCCCGGGACCTCGCACGGCGCCCACTTGGCGCAAAATGCCAACATTGTGGCGTGGGGCGCTATCTCCCGAGACCCCTCGTTGGCCTAGAGTCCAGCCTCGACCCGCCCTAAGGCGGGCGCCAGGGAGCGACCATCATGGCCGTCGACGACGTTACCCAACCGACGGCCAGCCGCATGGCGGCAGGCCCGCCCGCGCCCACGGACGTGAGCCTCATTGGCCGCTTGATGATGGGATTGCTTCAAATCCTGCCTTTTGTCTTCGGGCTCGGCTTCATCGCGCCGCTGATCACGCAATTGCTCAAGCGCATGCTCCCCGAGGCGGCGCATGCGTCGTGGCCCCTGCTGGCTGGTCTTGTGGTCGGCGGATCCTGGGGCGCGCTCGCGAACCTGAGAGGGCGGTGGATATGAGCGTCTCCGCAATTGTGCATGAGCGCGATCTCAGCAGCCTCTCAAGCCAGGACCTGCAGCGGCTCGAGCGTTCGATCGCCGAGCAATTCATGGGCGGCCTTCCGTGGGGCTCTATCGCTTGGGCCTTCATAAACTTGGCGGTCTGGCTATCGCTTTGGCCTCTGACTCTGTCGGGCGTCCTGCCGTTGTGGGCGGCGGCGCCGATCGCGACGCTGAACGTGATCCTCGCCTACCTACCCTCTCACGAGGCCCAGCACCGGATCATTGCGCGCGAAGGCGAGCCGCTCTTCTGGCTCAACGAACTGGTGGGCCACCTCTCGCCTGTCCCCATGGGGATGGCTTACGAAGCCGCGCGTCTCACGCACTACGAGCACCACAAACACGCCAATCACCTGGAGCTCGACCCGGACATCTACACCCGGTCCGACAGCGCCTGGCACATGATCGCCAAGGACTTCGCCAGCCAATTGCAGACGGCGCCGAAGATGAACACCGCTTATGCCAATGCGCTCGAGCGGATCGGAACGGACGACGCCCGACGCGCCGGCGCTATAGCCTTGATGTACGCACTCGGCTTCGACGTTCTGCTCTTTGGCTTCGCCTGGGCGGGCTACGCGCTCGAGGTAGCGGCGATCTTGTGGCTGCCGCGCATCCTGGGCGGGGTCTACATTCGGCTCTTCCTGAGTTGGGCGCCGCACCACCCGGCCGCGGACTTGGGCCGGTACAAAGACACCCGTGGATTTCGCAGTCGTTTGGGGAACATCCTCACGATGGGGATGCAGTACCACATCATCCACCACCTCTATCCGCGCATGCCGCTGATGCGGCACCCCGCGGCGTTCCGCGCCCTTCGACCGGTTCTGGTCGCCCGAGGCTGCCGGCTGGACGGAATCTAGGTCCAACGGGCGGTCGGGAAGACACAGATGCACGGGGGTGCCCTGGAAAGATAGTGGTCGTGGCCAGGGCGTCCCGCGACTTCGTCGCCGAGGTGGTGCAAGAGGGGTGCGGCGCTGATTGGTCGCGGGAGATGGCAAGCGTCTGGGGGGCGCCTGCTCGCCGATCTTGATGGGTATGTCGCACACCTGCAGTGGACCGTCACCCAGGTCCGGGCGCCCGCCTTCTGAGCAAGACCCGGCCCTCTGGCAGAGGCGCACGCGCCGTCGAGGCAAGGGTGATAGAGGCCTTCAGGCGATCGCCCACCCTGAGCCGCGCGCTCACCACTTCTCGGACCATGGCCGCAGCACGAGCTCGAACGCCCAGGTCGAACGGTGCTGGCGGTGGAGCTGCAGATAGGTTTCCGCGATCCGGTCGGGATCGGCCATGTTGTCGTCGACCGTGGTCCCCGCGAGGCGGTGTGAACGGCTGCCGTCGTCCTGCGTCCAGCCGATCGCCGCGTCGATCGGTACATTGGCGATATGGATGCCCTGGGGCATCAACTCGCGCGCCATGCTCTGGGCGAGCCCGGACTTGGCTTGGCAGGCCATGGCGAAGGCGCCGCTGGTCGGGAAGCCCTTCAGCGCCGCGCTGGCGTTGGTGAAGATGATCGTCCCCTTGGCGCCATTGGCGCTCACCGGATTGTCGCGCATCCGGCTGGCGGCCTGCTGACCCACCAAAAAGGCGCTGAACGCCGCGTTACGCAACGTCTCGAACACCATGCCGGGATCGACGTCCGTAATGCCCTTGCGGAAAATGCCGGCGACGCGACCGTCGATATTGTGCACGACCAGCGTCGGGGCGCCCAGGTCGCGCACGACCGCCTCAAACAGCTTCGCCACGGCGGCCGGATCGGCGGCGTCGCAGCCGTAGCGCCGCACGCCATGCGAGGCTTCCAGCGCCTTGAGCGCCGGCTTGTCAGGGTCCCGGGCGGCAATGGCGACGCGCATCCCCTCTTGCGCGAAGAGCCGGGCGCAGCTGGCGCTGATGCCCGGCCCGCCGCCCACGATGAGGGCGACGTCCGAGGGGGTCGGCGGCGTGTGGGCTTCAGTCATGACGTTGCGCTCCAGCATTGCGAGATAGGGGCGAGGGCGCCCCGGCTAGGCTTGGCCCGGCGTCATTCGACGTCAGTGGTTCCACCAGGGGCGGTCGGAATAGGTGCGCAGGTCGATCTCATGCGTCCATGTGGATCGGTGCTGCTGGGCGAGATGGAGGTAGGTCTCGGCGACATGCGTGGCCAGCAAGAGCCCATCGTGTTCGTTGCCACGTGTCTCTCGCAGCGCTTGGAACCGCTCAGCGCCCAGCATTTTACCCAGGGTGTCGGGCGCATCGACCGCACCGTCGATGACGATATGAACGACGTGGATACCTTTCGAGGCGAACTGGGCGTTCAGGCTCTGGCAGAGCATCCGCCGCCCGCCCATGGCGGCGGCATGGGCGTGTTGCCCGGCGTTGCCCCGCATGGCCGCGGTGGAGGAGGTCACCAGGATCGTGCCCTTGCCGCGCGCTTCCATCAGCGGACAGACGGCCGATGCGACACGATAGAGGCCGAACGTTCCCAGCCGCCAACACATCTCAAAGGCCTTGGCCGAGGTGTCCGCGAGCGTGCGATCGCCGATCTGGGCGCCCAGGTTGTAGACGACCACTTCGATCGGACCGACGTCGGCTTCGATGGTCGCGATCAGCTCTTCGATGGCGTTCGGCGCGCTCACGTCTAGGAGGCACCCGCTCGCTTCGCCGCCATCGCTCTTGATGGCGTCGACCAACCGGTTGAGGCCGTCCAGGTCACTGCGTCGACACAGGAAGGCGTGATAGCCCTCCCGTGCGAAGCGCGCGGCGACGGTGCCGCCGATGCCGGCGCCCGCGCCGACCACCAAACAAACAGGCTTCACCTTCGCTTCTCCTTCTTCAACGACCTTAGCGCACGCCAACCGCCTCAGATGGCGGTCACGCCGCCGTCGATGGCCAGGGTCTGGCCAGTGATGTGCTTGCCGGCGTCCGAGACGAACAGCAGCGCCGCGCCCTTCAGATCCTGGTCATCGCCGACCCGCCGCAGCGGCGCGGCGTTGGCGAAATGGTCGACCCCTTTTTCCTTGAAGGTGCCAGCGGTCATCTTCGAGGGGAACATGCCCGGCGCCAAGGCATTGACGGTGATCCCGTAAGGCCCCCAGTCGGCCGCCAGGCCGCGGGTGAAGTTCACCACCGCCCCCTTGGAGGTATGGTAGGCGATCACGCCGGGCGAGCCGCGCAGGCCCGCGACCGAGGCCAGGTTCAGAATACGCCCATAGCGATTGGGGATCATGGAGCGCTTGGCGATCTGCTGGGACAGGATGAAGAGCGAGCGGACGTTGAGGTTCATCACCTTGTCCCAGGCTTCCAGCGGGTGGTCCTCGGCCGGTGCGCCCCAGGTGGCCCCGGCGTTGTTGACCAGGATGTCCACCTTGCCGAGCTTGGCGATCGTCTCATCGGCCAGGCGCAGGACCTCCTCGTCCTTGCTGTTGTCGGCGGCGATGTAGTCGACAGTGATCCCGCGGCCTTCAAGTTGCGCCTTGGCCGTTTCCAGGTCCGCCGCCTTGCGCGAGGAGATCACCAGGCGGGCGCCGGCGTCCCCAAGGGCTTCGGCGAGCTGCAGGCCAAGGCCGCGCGAGCCGCCGGTGATCAGCGCCGTCTTGCCGGTGAGATCAAAGAGTTGGGTCGTGGTCATCGAGGTCGTTCCTAAAAGTCGTGTGGTGAAGGTGTGAAGGGGATCGGTGGGCGATCAGAAGGCGTCGGCCGCCAAGGCCATGAGGCCGTCCGCCCCGGAGCGGGCCCGGCGGGCGAAGGTCTCGATCGCCGGCATTTCGCGTTCGAACCAGTAGCGGGCGAGCACCAGCTTGCGCTGGAGAAAGACCGGGTCGCCTTCGCCCTTGGCCAGCTGGTCCTGGGCGGTGGCGGCCATGCGCAGCCACAGCACCCCCAAGAGCACCACGCCAAAGAGGTTGAGCACGTCATAGGAAGCCGCGCCCAAGGTTTCCCCCTGCTCCGGCGCGCGCGCGCGCATCCAGTCGATCACCGCCTCGATCGCCGCGCGCCCGCGCCGCAATTCCGAACCATGTCGCCCCAGGTCCGGGGATATCCACGCGGCGGCGATGACGACCGATTCAAGTTCTTCGAAGAACGCCTGGAGGGCGCGGCCATCGTCCGCCGGCAGCTTGCGCGCCACCAGATCGAAGGCCTGGATGCCGTTGGCGCCCTCGTAGAGCTGGTAGATGCGGGCATCGCGAACGAACTGTTCGACGCCGTTCTCGCGGATGTAACCGTGGCCGCCATAGACTTGGACGGCGGCGTTTACGGCCTCGAAGCCACGGTCGGTGAAGTAGGCCTTGATGATCGGCGTCAACAACTGCCCCAACGCCGCCGCGCGCTGACGCTGCTCTGGCTCGGCCCCCGCCTGCTCCTCATGCAACAGCTCGGCGACCCAGAGCGCGGCCGCCCGTGCGCCTTCCACGAAGGCGCGCTGCTGCAACAGCATGCGGCGCACGTCCGGATGCACGATAATCGGATCGGCCGCCCCGCCCGTTCGCGCCGCCGGCGACACCGCGCGCCCTGATCGGCGGTCCTGCGCATAGAGGGCGCTGTTTTGATACGCCACCTCTGCCGCGGCGATTGCGCCGAGCCCCGTTCCCAGGCGAGCATGGTTCATCATGTGGAACATGCCGCTCATGGCGGCGGACTTCGATCCGGGCGCGGCGTTCGTGGTGCTCCCGAGCCGATAACCCACCGCATCGTCGAAATTCAGGACGCAGGTGGCGCTGCCCTTCAGCCCCATCTTCTTCTCGATTCCGCCGACCTGGACGCCGTTGCGGGCGCCCATTTGGCCGGTCTCTGGGTCCACCATCACCTTTGGCGCCATGAAGAGGGCCACCGTGGCGAGGTCGTCGGAATAGCGCCCGTTCTCATCGGGTAGCTTGGCCAGGACTAGATGGACAATATTCTCGGTGAGGTCGTGGTCGCCGCCGGAGATGAAGATCTTGGTTCCGGTGATTCGATACGAGCCGTCCGCTTGCGGAACCGCGCGCGTGCTCATCAGGCGCAGGTCCGTTCCGCAATGCGGTTCGGTCAGACACATGGTGCCGCACCAGTCGCCGCTCACCATCCTGGGTACGACGTGCTGGAGCATCCAGGGCGCGCCCGTAAGCGTCAGGCTGGAGCAGGCGCCATTGGTGAGGCCCGGATAGTGCGACAGCGAAGCGTTCGCCGAGGACGCCATCTCTTGCACCGCGTGAGCGATGACGCCCGGCAGCCCGGCGCCGCCGAACTGCTCTGGCGCGCCGAGACGGTTCCAACCGGCCTCGCAATAGGCCCGATAGGCCTCGGCAAACCCGCTCGGCGTGCGCACCATGCCGTTCTCGAGCCGACAGCCCTCCTCGTCGCCCACCTGGTTGAGCGGCTGCCATTCGCCGGCCAGGAATGCGCCCGCCCCTTCCAGGATCTGGCGGGTGAAGTCCGACTCCAGGTCGGCAAAGCCGGCGATATCGCTGCGCGTTTGAACGCGGAGCACCTGGTGCAGCAGGAACTGGTAGTCCTCAATCGGTGGCGCGTAGGTGGGCATAGGGAGGTTCCGATTTTCAACAAGGAAGGCGATGGACCGTGGCCGCCCCTCCGCCGCCACGGTCCATCTAGGGAGCCGCCCTCGCGGC
>DASVMY010000356.1:0-12908 GCA_036384135.1 Caulobacteraceae bacterium
CCGCCAGCACGGCCCAGGCCGCTCCACGCGCCCGCGCGCCGGACCTGACCATCCAGATGCCGGACGAAGAGCCCCGCAAGATTCTGCGGCCTGGCTCGATCATCGATATCCGGGTTTAGGGCGAAGCCCCGATCTTCCTGACGAGGATGAAGCCTCCGCCGCCCCGGCGGTCGTCAGCGTCCCTTCACCCTTGCGGGAGAAGGTGTCTGCGAAGCAGACGGATGAGGGGTCGACGGACCTGCGGGGATTTGCCTGCCCGACGATAGTCTCGAACGCTTCTCAACCCCTCATCCGACCCCCCGCGGGGGCCACCTTCTCCCGCAAGGGGAGAAGGACCGGGATCGCGGCCGTCGCGTTCTATCTGCCTTGACGCTCCGAGCGGACCCTAAGCCGCCGCTACCGCCACCCGCGCCGCCTTCTTGGCCTTCTTCTTTTTCTTTTTCTCGGGCTTGGCCGCCTTGGCTTTCTTAGCCGGGGTCTCGGGCGCGGCCTCGGACAGGCTGGCGAGCATCTTCAGGAAGGTCTCGCGCTTCTTGGGCGAGAGCAGGCTGAGGAACCGCTGGTCGGCGTCCGCCGCGGGGCCGGAGCCCTCGGCCAGGGCCACCCGTCCGGCCTCGGACAGGCGCACCGAATTGGCCCGCGCGTCGGTGGACGAGCGCTCGCGCGCCAGCAGGCCCTTGCGGATCATCCGCGCCACCAGGTCGGCCAGGGTCGAGCGGTCAATGCCCGTGGCGCGCACCAGATCGCTCTGGGTCAGGCCCTCGGACGCCCCGGCCGCCGCCAGGACGGCGAACTGGCGCTGGGTCAGCCCTTCGGTTCCCGCCGCCTCGGTATGGTAATCGAGGGCGATCTGCAGGGCGCGGTGCAACAAGTGCGTCGCCGAGCCGCTCAATATGTCCGTTGACGTCTTGACCTTGGCCTTGGCCATGGCGACCCCTCCACCGACCCTTGCTGTCGGCGCTGAGGATTATCCGTCTTTCGTTGCGTTTTGACGACACCTCCGTTGGCGGACGGCTTGGGCCGGATTTGCCGCTTGGATCAAAACCCCGGATCAGGCGGTTCGGGGGCCTGCTCCTCTCCGGTGAAGGCGCCGTGCTTCATCAGGAACGGGGTCTGGGCCAGGGAGAACAGCACCGCCAGGCCCAGCACCACCAGGCGGAAGACGCCCCATATCTCCGGGGTCTGGGTGCGTCGGACGACTTCGTTGGCGATCGCGCAGGACCACCAAAAGACGCCGTAGCGTATGGCCATCGTCGCCCAGGCCTTGTCGGGAAGGCTGAACGCCGAGCCCAGTATGGCCTTCAGCGGATTCTTCTTCATCGCCAGGCCGATGAACAGCACGGCGCCCAACAGGCCGTCCACGATGGTCATCTTCATCTGCAGGATGTCATTGCGGTGCAGGACCAGGCTGAGGCCGCCGAACACCAGCGCCAAGGCGCCGGACACCGCCGGCAGGGGCGCGATCTTGCGTTCGACGATCAGATTGGTCGCAAGGGCCACGGCGGAGGCGATGACCAGCGCCCAGGTGGCCACGCGGAATTGGCGGGTGATCAACAGGGCCGCCAGGAAGAGCACCGCCGGGGCGGCGTCGACGGCGTACCGGAGCCACATCGGAGCCTTGCGCGCCGCCATGGCTCAAGCCCCCAGGCCGACGAGCGAGCGGGAAAAGGCCCGCGCGTCGAAGGGTTGCAGGTCATCGATGCCTTCGCCCACCCCGATCAGCTTGATCGGACTGTCCGACGCCTGGGCCACCGGCACCAGCACCCCGCCCCGCGCCGTGCCGTCCAGCTTGGTCATGACGATGCCGGTCACCCCGATGGCGTTGCCGAACACGTTCTCCTGGGCCAGGGCGTTGCGGCCGACGGTGGCGTCCAGCACCAGCAGCACCTCGTGCGGGGCGTCGTAGTCCAGCTTGCGCACCACCCGGATCATCTTGGTCAGCTCGTCCATCAGGCCCTGTTTGTTCTGCAGCCGGCCGGCGGTGTCGATCAGGACCACGTCGTAGCCCTCGGTCTTGCCCTTTTCGACCGCGTCATAGGCCAGACCCGCCGCGTCGGCGCCGGTGGGCCGGCTCATGAAGTCGGCCTTGGCCCGGTCGGCCCAGACCTGCAGCTGTTCCACCGCCGCGGCGCGGAAGGTGTCGCCGGCCGCGATCAGCACCTTGGCCCCCCGCCCGGTGAGGTCGGCGGCGATCTTGCCCAGGGTGGTGGTCTTGCCCGAGCCGTTCACCCCGATGAACAGCACCACATAGGGCTTGGGGCCGGAGAGGGGGTCGAACACGCCTTGCCTGGGAACCAGTTCGCGGGCCACGGCCTCGGCCAGGGCTTCCTTGACCTCGGTTTCGCTGGACTCCTTGCCGAAGCGCTGCTCGGCGAAGGCGGCGGTGATGCGGGCGGCGGCGCTGGGGCCGAGGTCCGCCTCGATCAGCATCTCTTCCAGCTGGTCGAGCTGTTCCTGGTCCAGCGGCTTCCTGATGAAGACGCTGGTCACCTGCTCGGTCATCTGCTTGGACGAGCGCGACAGCCCCGCCGTCAGCTTCTGAAACCAGCCTTGCTTGGGTTCGGTCATGGGGAGGTTCTCATGGGGGGGTTCTAGTGGAGGACGGTGCGGGCGGGAACACCCCACGGCCCTCGGTTGACGGCGCCGTCACCGTCTGAACCAATCGTCACCATAGATCGTGCGTCCTGGAGCGTGACAGGCTCAAGGGGTCGCCGGTTGAGGCGCCCGTCGCGCGCCAGCTTCTGGAATCCTTTTTGGGGGAGCGGGACATGAGCGTTGAGCTGACGATGCTGGCCTATGCGGTCGGCCTGTTGCTGGTGCTGGTGGCGGTCCAGGCCGCCGCCGGGGTGCTGGCCCAGGGGCTGATGCCCATGGCCGGGTCCAGGGATGGCCTGCCGGAGCCCAAGCCCTTCCAGGCGCGGACCAAGCGGGTGGTGGACAACCATCGCGAAGGCCTGACGCTGTTCGCGCCGGTGGTGCTGATCGCGGCGGTGGCGCATATCTCCAACCACTGGACGGTGCTGGGCTCGGAACTGTTCCTCTACGCCAGGCTGGCGCATGCGGTGCTGTATCTGGCCGGGGTTCCGCTGGTCAGGCCCCTGGCCTGGGGCCTGGGCCTGGCGGGGACGGTGATGGTGCTGGGCGCGGTGCTGGGCTGGTTTTAGCTTGGTGGGGTGAAAATCCCTTAACCTATAGGCCCTTGCGCGGAACCGCCCGGGAGCCGATATTTGGCGCTGAGCGTCCGATAGGGACGCATCTTAAGGGTCACGATCCTATGAGCGACTTCAACGGCGGCGCCCCGCGCTTCGGCGTAGCAGCCCGCCCCGACATGGCCGTCGACGCAGGTCTGCGCGCGTTCATGCTCGGCGTTTACAACAAGGTGGCCATCGGCCTGCTGCTTTCGGCGGGCCTGGCGTGGTTCACCGGCAACTATGAGCCGGTGCAGCGGCTACTGTTCCAGGTCGATGGAACCGGCCACCTGGGCTACACCGTCCTGGGCATGGTGGTAGCGTTCGCGCCCCTGGCCATCCTGCTCTTTCAGGGTTTCGCGCGCCGCACCTCGCCGCAGAGCGCCAGCTTCACCTACTGGGCGGTGGTCAGCCTGATCGGCGCCTCCATGGGGATGCTGTTCGCCATCTACACCGGCGCGGCGATCTTCCAGACCTTCCTGGTGACGGCGGCGGCCTTCGGCGGCCTCAGCCTGGTGGGCTACACCACCAAGCGCGACCTGACCGGCATGGGCAGCTTCCTGATCATGGGCCTGTGGGGCCTGATCTTCGCCTCGCTGGCGACCTTCTTCTTCCACTCGGCCATGCTGGTGTTCGCCATCAACCTGATCGGCGTCGGCATCTTCGCCGGCCTGATCGCCTACGACACCCAGCGCATGAAGATGACCTACTACCAGCTGGGCGGCGACCAGACGGCCATGAGCGTGGCCACCAGCTACGGGGCGCTGAGCCTCTACCTGGACTTCGTCAACCTGTTCCGCTTCCTGCTCTACTTCATGGGCGGTTCGCGCCGCTAAGGCGCTCCAGCGGACCTGAAACAGAAAGCCCCGGCCAAGCGCCGGGGCTTTTTTGTTTTTGGCCTCCCTCCCCTTCACGGGTGGGTCGGTCCGCAGGACCGGGGTGGGGAAGTGTGACAGTGACGGGTCTTCGCGAGGTTTTGGGCCGGTGGGTTTCACCGGACTCCCCCACCCTGACCGCTGCGCGGTCTGACCCTCCCCATGAAGGGGAGGGAAAGATCATACCGCCGGGACGGCGTCCGCGTACTGGCCGCCGCGGCGGTAGCGGTAGAGGTAGGTGGGCAGGATCGGCTCCATGGCCGTGGGCGTGATGCCCAGGTCGGTGAGGCTGAGGGCGCCGGGGGCGACCACATTGTCCAACCGCAGCATCTCCATTTGGTCGGTGGTGATCGGCGGCAGGGGAACCAGGCCCACCATGCCGCGGAGGCTGCATAGCACGTCGCCGCCGACGGCCATCAGCTTGGCGATCCCGAACGGGATCGGCAGCAGGATGCGCTGGCGGTGGATCTCGGCCAGCATCAGCTCCATCAGGGCGCGGAAGCTGTGCGGGGTCGGGCCGCCCAGTTCGAAGGTCTTGCCGGCGTGGTCCGGATTGGTGACGGCGGCGGCCACGGCGGCGGCCACGTCGCCCACGAACACCGGCTGGTAGCGCGTCTCGCCGCCGCCGATCAGGGGCAGGGCCGGCGACATCTGGGCCATGGCGGCGAAGAAGTTGAAGAAGTGGTCGTCCTGGCCGAACACCACGGAGGGCCGCAGGACCACGGCGGTGGGGATGACCGCGCGCACCGCCGCCTCGCCGTCGGCCTTGGTGCGGCCGTACTTGGCCGGGGAGTCCGGGTCGGCGCCGATGGCCGAGATCTGGACGAAGTTGGTGATGCCCCGCGCCGCCGCCGCCTGGGCCACTGTCTGGGCGCCCATGACATGCAGGCTCTGGAATTTCTGGCGGCCGACCTCGAACAGCACCCCGACGGCGTTGACCACCGCCTCGGCGCCGTCCAGGGCGCGGGCCACCGAGGCCGGGTTGCGGAGGTTGGCCTGGACCACCTCGATCTGGCCGACGTCGCCCAGCATGCGCAGGCGATAGCCGCGGCCGGGGTTGCGCACGGCGACGCGGACGCGCAGGCCCTTCTTGGCCAGGGCGCGGACGACCTGACCGCCCACGAACCCCGAGCCGCCGAACACCGTCACCAGACCCTTCATGCCGACGCCCTAAGCCTCCGCTCCGCAAAGACCCCCCGATAGACGAGCCTCCCCCCTTAAGCAACGGCGCGCGACGGGGGGCCAGATCGATCGGGCGGAGGGCGACGAAACCGCCCAAAGTTCAAACGCCGGCGCAAAGCATTTGACGCGCGCAAATCGGCGCCCTATGCGTCCGGCCCTCCCGCGCTTAGGCGCTGGGCCCAGGTGGCGGAATTGGTAGACGCGCTGGCTTCAGGTGCCAGTGGCTTAACGGTCGTGAAGGTTCGAGTCCTTTCCTGGGCACCAATTTTCTCCCGTCGTCTTCGAGGCGGCACGGTCTTCGAGAGATGACCCGCTTCGAAGACGACGGTGAGACTTCCAGTAAGATTCGAAACCCGGCTGGACTTCGCAGGGCAAGCCCCCCATTTCGGTGTCTCGCGTGCAAGATAACCCGCCATGTTTCACGGGTGACGAACCAGTGTCGCGGCCGGCGCGTATAAGCTGAGCCGGCGACGTAAGACGGAGAGTTCCAGAGCTTTGGCCAACTATCTGCATGAGGGCGACCTGCCCGACGGTCTGTTCGCCGGCGCCGTGTCGGTGGCGGTGGATTCGGAGACCATGGGCCTGCGCCTTGGCCGCGATCCCCTGTGCGTGGTGCAGATCTCGGCCGGCGACGGCGACGCCCATGTGCTGCGCCTGACGCGGCCGGGCTATGACGCACCGAACCTCAAGGCGCTGCTGACCAACCCCGCCGTGCTGAAGATCTTCCACTTCGGCCGTTTCGACATCGCCATGTTCCAGCTGGCCCTGGGGATCACCACGACGCCGGTCTATTGCACCAAGATCGCCTCCCGCATCGCCCGCACCTATACCGACCGGCACGGGCTCAAGGACGTGACCAGGGAACTGCTCGGGATCGAACTGTCAAAGGCCCAGCAGAGTTCCGATTGGGGCGCGAACACACTTTCGCCCGAACAATTAGCTTATGCAGCCTCGGACGTTCTTAACCTGCATGCGCTTAAAACCCGTCTGGACGGCATGTTGGTCCGGGAGGGCCGAATGAACCTGGCCAAGGCCTGCTTCGACTTCCTGCCCCACCGCGCGGCGCTGGACGTGGCGGGTTGGGAAGACCAGGACATCTTCGCCCACAGTTGAAAAGAAGAAGAACCGGCCCTTGAGCATCACCAACCACACCTTGCCGACCTCGCTGGGGCCACCGCCCAGGGCGAAGGCGCGCCAGCACAGCCGCATGGTCAAGGTGCTGCGCTGGGCACTGCCGATGGGCATGGTGGCGGTGCTGGGCCTGCTCGCGGGTCTGATCGGCGAGCACTCGATCAGCCGGCGCGGGACGCCGCACGAGCCGGTGAACCAGATCGTCATGACCAATCCGCACTTCTTCGGCCGCGACAGCCAGGGCCGCGCCTTCATGCTCAGCGCCCGCGAGGCCGCCCGCGACCCGCAGGACTTCCAGAAGGTGCTGCTGCAGTTCCCGCACATCACCCAGGACGTGGACGGCGCCAATCCCTCGACCCTGACCGCCGACACCGGCGTCTACCGCGAGGACACCCGCATCCTGCAGCTGAAGGGCAATGTCCACGCCGACAATTCCAAGGACTCGGCCTTCGCCAGCCAGGAAGCCACCGTGAACACCCGCACCGGATCGGTCACCGGTCCCCAGGCCATTCAGGGCAAGACGGCGATGGGTTCGGTGAAGTCAGGCAGCTTCGACGTGTACGACAAGGGCGACCGGGTGGTTTACAAGGGTGGCGTTCACGCGCGCCTCAATCAGCACTAAGACGTGAGCGCGCGTTGTTGCGTTGGCCCGGAGACTTGATTCGCATGACTGATCGCGCGGCTCTCGCCAGGCTGGGGCTGGCCACGCTGGCGGTCCTCGCCGGCGTCGGCGCGGCCCCGGGCTTGGCCTTGGCGCAGCTGGACTCGCGGTCCACCGCCCCCATCGACACCACCGCCAACGAGATGGAGGTGGTCAACTCCAAGTGCCTGGTGGTGTTCCGCGGCGCTGCCGAGGCCCTGCAGGGCAAGTCCCGCCTGCGGGCCAACACCATCAGCGTCTATTCCCGCACCAAGAACATTCAAGCCAACGGCCAACCCAACTGCGGCGGCACCGATCGCATCGAGGCCGACGGCAACGTCTATTTCGTCACCCCCGACCAGAACGCCCGTGGCGACCACGCCATCTACACCAACGCCTCCGACGAGGTGGTGATGACCGGCAATGTCATCGTCGTGCAGGGCAACAACGTCGCCCGCGGCGACCGGCTGACCTACAATGTCCAGAGCAAGGCGGCGCGGCTGGAGTCGGGTTCCAAGGGCCTGGGGTCGGCCAAGCGCGTGCGCGGGGTCTTCTACCCCGAACCCAAGGACGAGAACGCGCCCGCGTCACCGGCGGCGCCGCCACCGTCCTCCGGCCAGCCCTGAGGGCGGAATGACCGACACGCCCCGCCCCCGCATCACCACCATCGCCAGCACGGCCGGCCCGCTGATGGGCGCCCTGGCGCGGCCGGGGGGGCAGCAGGACAGGCTGCCGCAGACGCCGTCCGGAGCGCCTGGTGGGACCCCGCCGGAGCGCGAGCGCCTGGCCAATATCCGCCCGGCCGCCGCCGCCGGCGCCGACCAGTCCGGCCTGGTGGTGGACCGCATCGGCAAGACTTTCCGCGGCCGCCAGGTAGTCAAGAATGTCAGCCTGCACCTGAACCGCGGCGAGGTGGCCGGCCTGCTAGGCCCCAACGGCGCGGGCAAGACCACCTGCTTCTACATGATCACCGGCCTGATCGCGGTGGACTACGGGGCGATCTACCTGGACGGCGAGGACATCACCGCCCAGCCCATGTACCAGCGCGCCCGCGAGGGGGTGGGCTATCTGCCGCAGGAGACCTCGATCTTCCGCGGCATGACCGTCGAACAGAACATCATGGCCGTGGTGGAGATGCGCGAGAAGCGCCGCGACAAGATTCGCGCCATCACCACCGAGCTGCTGGAAGAACTGCACATCGCCCACCTGCGCACCGCGCCGGCCGTGGCCCTGTCGGGGGGCGAGCGGCGGCGGGTGGAAATCGCCCGCGCCCTGGCCAGCGAGCCGGCCTTCATGCTGCTGGACGAACCCTTTGCCGGCATCGACCCCCTGGCCATCGCCGACATCCGCGAGGTGGTGGGCTATCTGAAGAAGCGCGGCATCGGCATCCTGATCACCGACCACAATGTCCGCGAGACCCTGGACATCATCGACCGCTGCTCGATCATCGCCGCCGGCGAGGTGCTGTTCGAAGGCACGCCCGAAGAGATCGTCGCCAATCCGGACGTGCGCCGGGTGTACCTGGGCGACCGGTTCGAGATCGATTGAGGGGGCGCGCTCCCTCCGTGCAATTTTCCTGCCAGCATTAACCAATCGGAGGCGGATACAGCGCTATCCCTTGAGTCGTAACTGATTTTCAGGATGCCATCTTGGCGCTGGGTCCACGATTAGAGCTGCGGCAGGGGCAGAGCCTCGTCATCACGCCGCAACTGCAGCAGGCGATCAAGCTGCTGCAGCTGTCGAACCTTGAGCTCGAAGCCTATGTGGACGGCGAGCTGGAGCGCAATCCGCTGCTCCAGCGGGACGAGGCCGATTCCGATCCCGACGCCGAGCCGGTCAAGGCCGACAATGACGGTCTTGG
The DNA here is from genome assembly GCA_036384135.1 of Caulobacteraceae bacterium. Taxonomy (GTDB): domain Bacteria; phylum Pseudomonadota; class Alphaproteobacteria; order Caulobacterales; family Caulobacteraceae; genus Acaudatibacter. The sequence continues at coordinate 8,878 of DASVMY010000356.1, forward strand.
GGACTCCTATGAGATAGACCAGGTTCCCGACGGCGTCGCCGCGGCGGACCTGGATGTGCGGCGCGACGATCTCTACGACGGCGCCTCCCCCGGCGACCACGCCACCGGCGACGCCGGCCCGGCGATCGGCGGCGCCGACGCCGGAGGCAGCATCGACTGGTCCAAGGCCGGCCGCGGCGGGACCTTCGAGGGCGAGGACGGCGACGCCCGCGAAACCCACGCCCGCGAACTGAGCCTGGCCGAACACCTGCACGAGCAGGTGGCGGTGGCCGGATTGACGGACGCTGAACGGGTGGTGGCGTCGGTGCTGATCGACGCGGTCGACGAGGGCGGCTACCTGCGCGCCGACCTTTCCGAGGTCGCCGAGCGGCTGGGCTGCGGCCTGACGCTGGTCGAAGGGGTGCTCGTCGTCCTGCAGGGCTTCGAGCCCACCGGCGTCTGCGCCCGTGACGTGGCCGAGTGCCTGACCCTGCAGCTGAAAGACCGCAACCGCTTTGACCCGGCCATGGCGGCCCTGATCGCCAACCTGGACATGCTGGCCCGCCGCGACATGGCCGGCCTGATGCGGGTCTGCGAAGTCGACAACGAAGACATCAAGGAGATGATCGCCGAGCTCAGGGCCCTGACGCCCCGTCCAGGCTCGGCCTTCGGCGGCGAACCGGCCCAGTCGGTGACCCCGGACGTGTATGTGCGCGAGGGCCTGGGCGGCCTTTGGCACGTCGAGCTGAACACCGACACCCTGCCGCGCCTGCTGGTGGACCAACGCTATCATGCGCGGGTGGCCGGCGGGGCGCGGTCGGACCAGGAGAAGACCTTCGTCTCCGACTGCCTGTCCAGCGCCAACTGGCTGATCAAGAGCCTGGACCAGCGGGCCAAGACCATCTTGAAGGTGGCCAGCGAGATCGTGCGCCAGCAGGACGGTTTCCTGGCCTTTGGCGTGGAGCACCTGCGCCCCCTGAACCTGAAGACCGTGGCCGACGCCATCGGCATGCACGAGAGCACCGTCAGCCGCGTGACCTCGAATAAGTACCTGGCCACGCCCCGGGGCGTGTTCGAGATGAAGTTCTTCTTCACCAGCTCGATCGCGTCCAGCCAGGGCGGCGAGGCCCACTCCGCTGAAAGCGTGCGCCACAAGATCCGCCAGCTGATCGACGCCGAGCGCGCCGACATCGACGTCCACTCCGACGACGCCATCGTCGATATCCTTAAGGAAGCCGGCGTCGACATCGCCCGCCGCACCGTGGCCAAGTATCGCGAAGCCATGCGAATTCCATCGTCGGTGGAACGCAAACGGATGCTGCGCGAAACCGCCTGAGAAGGCGCTCAAAAACCTCCGCCAGCGCTTGACACGAAACCGTCGCAGGCGCGTTCTTAGGGCATGCAAGTCCAGGTATCCGGCAAGCATGTCGATGTCGGCGAGGCCCTGCGTGAGCGGGTCGGCGGCGAACTTCAGAGCTCAATTGGCAAGTACTTCGAACGCGGCGGTGACGCCGACGTCGTGGTCAGCCGTGACGGTTACGGGTTCAGGGTGGACTGTTCCGTCGCCCTGGCCTCGGGCCAGAAATTGCAGAGCCACGGGCTGGGCGGGGACGCCCATGCGGCCTTCGGGCAGGCGCTGCAGAAGATCGAAACGCGCATCCGGCGCTACAAGCGGCGGCTCAAGAGCCATACCCTGGCGGCCACCGCCAAGGCGGCCGAGACGGCGTCCTTCTATGTCCTGAAGGCCACCGAGGGCGACGACTACGACGAGGACTGGCACGACGCCGACACCCCGGTCGATTCGGTGGTCATCGCCGAAACCGAGGAGGCGCTCAAGACGATGACCGTTTCTATGGCGGTGATGGAACTCGACTTGACTGAAAGTCAAACAATCGTGTTTAGGAACGCCGCCCACGGCCATTTGTCCGTGGTATATCGCCGGCCCGACGGCAACATCGGCTGGATTGACCCCGAACGCACCAAAGCCCTCAACGGCGCCGGGCCCCAGGGAAGCTGACCAACGGCGGTCGCTTGATGTGGGGGCGACCGCCGCGGGTCCTGGCCCAGTTGGATATGAGTGAGCCTGTCTAAGTGATGAATCTGGGGGACTTGCTGGAGCGCGGGGCGATTTCGCCGCGCGTGAGCGCCGCTTCGAAGCGCCAGGCGCTGTCCGTGATCGCGGAGATCACGGCGCGCAGCTTCGGCCTCAAGGCGCCCGACGTGTTCGAGGCCCTGCTGGAACGCGAGGCCGCCGGCTCAACCGGCGTCGGCCACGGCGTCGCGGTGCCGCATGCCCGCCTGGCCGGGCTGGACCGCCTGCATGGGGTGTTCGTGCGCCTTGAGCAGCCGGTGGACTTCGACGCCCTGGACGACAAGCCGGTGGACCTGCTGTTCGCCCTGTTCAGCCCGGTTCAGTCAGGCTCCGACCATCTGCGGGCCTTGGCGCGGGTGTCGCGGGCCCTGCGGCAGGCCGACCTGCGCGAACAGCTGCGCAAGGCCAGCGGCCCCGACGCGATCCGGGCGTTGCTGGTCCACGAGGCGCGGCCCTCGGCGGCCTAGCTCCCTCCCCAAAAAGGGAGGGAGGCTACTCCGCCAATTTCACCAGCATCTTGCCGCTGTTGAGGCCGTTCATCAGGCCGATCAGGGCCTTGGGGGCGCTGTCGATGCCGTCCAGGATGGTCTCCTGGTACTTAACGCGGCCGTCCTTCAGCCAGCCGGTCATGTCGGCGCGGAACTGGTCGTAGAGGGGCATGAAGTCGGTGGCCACGAAGCCGCGCATGTTGATCCGGCCATATATGATGTTGGACAGGTTGCGCACCTCGGTGCGCACGCCCTCGGCATTGTAGCCGCTGATCATGCCGCAGACGGCGATACGGCCCAGCGTGTTCATATTGGCCAGGGCGGCGTCCAGGTGCTCGCCGCCGACGTTCTCGAAATAGACGTCGATCCCCTTGGGCGCGGCCGCCTTCAGCGCCTTGCCGATGGGTTCCTTCTTGTAGTTGATCACCGCATCCAGGCCGCATTCGTCGCGCAGCCAGGCAGCCTTGTCGTCGGACCCGGTGGAACCGATCACATAGCAGTGCTTGATCTTGGCGATCTGGGCCGCGACCGAGCCTACCGCCCCGGCGGCGGTGGAGACGAACACCTGCTCGCCGTCCTTGAGCTGGCCGATCTGTAGCAGGCCCCCGTAAGCCGTGAAGCCGGTGCCGCCCAGGGCGTGCATGTGGACGGTCAGCGGCAGGCTGGGATCGGGACTGAGCTTGCTGAGCCCCTTGCCGTCGCTGAGGAAAAATTCGCGGAAGCCAAAGCGATTGTTGACCAGATCGCCCTCGGCCAGCGCCGGGTTGCGCGACTTGACCACCCGGCCCAGCGCGCCGCCGCCCATGGCCTCGTTCAGGGCCTGGCCCACCGACAGGCGCGGGCGCATGGCCGGGTCCACCGACATGTAGAGATTCCGCACCAGCACCTCACCCTCGCCGGGGTCGGCAATCGTGGTGGTCACCCGGCCGAAGTCGGCGGGCGTCGGCATTCCCCGCGGGCGCTGGACAAGATGGATCTCGCGGCTTTCCGTGGCCATGGCGGCGTCTCCCTTTAGTTTTGGCAAGAGCCTAGCAAGGTGCGGCGGGGAGCGAGGTGCGAGATTTTCTGGGGCGGACCGTCTAACCCTTCCCCCGCGGCGCTTCGCTTGCGGGGGAAGGGTTTACTCTTTCGCCGCCGCTTCGGCCGCCAGCACCCGGCTGGCGGCGTGGATCAGGGCGGCGGTGCGCAGGGCGGCGGTGATGGCGGCGGGGGACGCGCCCAGCCTTCTCAGTTCCGACGCCTGGGCCTTCAGGCAAGCCTCGCAGCCGTGGATGGCCGAGACGGCCAGGGTCCACAGGTGGAAATCCAGCGGATCGACGCCGGGCTTGGCGATCAGGCCCATGCGCAGGTGCGAGGGTTCCCGCGCCAGGGCAGGGTCGTCCAGCAGGTCGATGGCGCGAAAGTAGATGTTGTTCTGGGCCATGACCGCGGCGGCCCCCCTGGCCGCGATCATGGAAGCGTCGGAGAGGCCG
>DASVMY010000357.1:0-8568 GCA_036384135.1 Caulobacteraceae bacterium
CCAAATCTGATAGCTTGCATGGCGGACGGTCTCCTCTGCTGGGTCCACTCACGGCCAGCATGGCACATCGATGCCGTTCGGGGGCCGTCCACCCCATCATCCCGGAAAGCCGCGCGAGCGGCTTATCCGGGACCGCCGGAAGCGCTGTCAGGGGCAAGTCGCGGCGAACATCGGCGCATGCCGCGGTCCCGGATAAGCCGCTGCGCGGCTTTCCGGGATGACAGGGGGGAAGGAACGCCTAAGCCTCGTCCTTGGCCGCCGCCCGCGCGTAAGCCGGCCGACCGACCACCCGTTCCACATAGGCTTCCAGCAGCGGCGTCTTGGGCAGCATCGCCCCGCCCATGAACATGGCGAAGGTCGTGCCGACCAGGATGTCGGCGGCGGAGAAGGTGTCGCCCAGCAGGTAGGGGCCGGCCTCCAGGGTTTTGGTGGTGAAAGCCATGGCCTCTTCCACGGGAGGCCAGCCAGGCGAGGTCTTGGGCAGCTCGACCTGGACGAATTTCATCATCCACGCCGGCTCCAGCACGCCGCAGTAGTAGGCCAGCCAGGTCAGGTACGCGCCGCGCTTGGCCTCGCCCACCGCCGGGCCCAGGCCGCTTTGGGGGTATTTGTCAGTCAGGTAGAGGGCGATGGCGGAGGACTCGAACACCACCTCGCCGTCGTCGCTGATCGCCGGGACCTTGCCGTGCGGATGGGGGTTGGCCGGCTCCTTGCCGACAACGCCTTCGCCGCGGGCGATGCGGTGGATCTCATAGGGCGCGCCAAGCTCCTCCAGCAGGAAGATGAACCGGCTCGAGCGGGTCTTGGGGCTGTGGAAGAGGGTGATCATGGCGGGCGCCTCCTGTGCCGGCGGACCATAGACAGGCTTGGCGCCAGCATCGTGTCAGCAGGGTTTAGTCCCCCTTCTGCGCCTTGGCCCGTTCGATCCCCTCCAGCACCATCTTCTGGGCTTCGGCCACGTCGCCCCAGCGGACGATCTTCACCCACTTGCCGGGTTCCAGGTCCTTATAGTGGCTGAAGAAGTGCTCGATCTGCTGCAGGGTGATGGCCGGCAGGTCGGTGTAGTTGTGGATGTGGTCGTAGCGCTGGGTGAGCTTGGCGCCCGGCACGGCGATCAGCTTTTCATCGCCGCCGGCCTCGTCCTCCATCACCAGCACCCCGACGATGCGGCAGCTCATCACCGCGCCCGGCGCAATGCCGCGGGTGTTGGCCACGATGACGTCACAGGGATCGCCGTCGCCCGACAGGGTGTGGGGGATGAAGCCGTAGTTCCCCGGATAGCGCATGGCCGTGTACAGGAACCGGTCGACCATCAGGGCGCCGGAGGCCTTGTCCATCTCGTACTTGATGGGCTCGCCGCCGATGGGCACCTCGATGACCACGTTCACTTCGACGGGCGGGTTCACGCCGATGGAGAGGGCGTCCAGACGCATGGGAGGGATTCCTTTGTGGAGCGCGCCTCTCTAGTGACGCGAGGGCAGGGGAGCAACCGGCTTTGCGCTGCGGCGGCGCCTCGTCTACGGATGCCCAGCCTTTGAGCGTGGGAGTTGACGATGACCAAGAAGCCTGACGGGACCTGGGACAAGTCGAAACTGCCCAGCCGCCACGTGACCGAGGGACCCTCGCGGGCGCCCCACCGCTCCTATTATTACGCCATGGGCCTGGGCACGCGGGAGATCAACCAGCCCTTCGTGGGCGTAGCCTCGTGCTGGAATGAGGCGGCGCCGTGCAACACCGCCCTGATGCGCCAGGCCCATGCCGTCAGCGTCGGGGTCAAGGCCGCCGGCGCCACGCCCCGTGAGTTCTGCACCATCACCGTCACCGACGGTATCGCCATGGGCCATGAGGGCATGCGCTCGTCCCTGGTCAGCCGCGAGGTGATCGCCGATTCCGTGGAGCTGACCATCCGCGGTCACAGCTATGACGCCCTGGTGGGCATCGCCGGCTGCGACAAGTCGCTGCCCGGGATGATGATGGCCATGCTGCGCCTCAACGTGCCCAGCGTCTTCCTCTACGGCGGCTCAATCCTGCCCGGCCGCTGGCAGGGGCGGGACGTCACGGTGGTGGACGTGTTCGAGGGCGTCGGCATGCATTCGGCCGGCCGCATGAGCCTGGAAGACCTCTGTAGCCTGGAACAGCATGCCTGCCCGAGTGACGGCGCCTGCGGCGGCCAGTTCACCGCCAACACCATGGCCTGCGTCTCCGAGGCCATCGGCCTGGCCTTGCCGCTGTCCTCGGCCCTGCCGGCTCCCTACGAGAGCCGCGACCAGTACGCCGTGGCCTCCGGCGAGGCGGTGGTGCGCCTGATCGAGAAGAACATCCGCCCGCGCGACATCTGCACCCGCAAGGCGTTCGAGAACGCCGCGGTGGTGGTGGCCGCCACCGGCGGGTCCACCAACGGCGGCCTGCACCTGCCGGCCATGGCCCACGAGTGCGGCGTCGACTTCACCCTGCGCGACGTGTGCGAGATCATGCGCCGCACGCCCTACCTGGCCGACCTGAAGCCGGGCGGCCGCTATGTGGCCAAGGACATGGGCGAGGCCGGCGGCGTGCCGGTGCTGCTCAAGACCCTGCTGGAGGGCGGCTATCTGCACGGTGACTGCATGACCGTCACCGGCAAGACGCTGGCGGAGAACCTGGCCGACGTGAAATGGCGTGACGACCAGGACGTCATCCGTCCGGTGTCCAATCCGCTGTCGCCCACCGGCGGCGTGGTCGGGCTGTGGGGCTCGCTCGCCCCCGACGGCGCCATCGTCAAGGTGGCTGGCATGCAGTCGCACCGCGCCCATCGCGGTCCGGCGCGGGTGTTCGACGGCGAGGAAGCCTGTTTCGCGGCGGTCGAGGCCGGCGACTACAAGGACGGCGACGTCCTGGTGATCCGCTACGAAGGCCCCAGGGGCGGCCCGGGCATGCGCGAGATGTTGTCCACCACGGCGGCGCTGTCCGGCCAGGGACGGGGCGACAAGGTGGCCCTGGTCACCGACGGCCGCTTCTCGGGCGCCACGCGCGGGCTCTGTGTCGGCCATATCGGCCCCGAAGCCCAGCAGGGCGGCCCCATCGGCCTGGTCCAGGACGGCGACATCATCGCCATCGACGCCGACGCCGGCACGATCGAGCTCGAGGTCGACCCCATCGAGCTGGAGAACCGCCGCCGTCGCTGGACGCCGCGGGAGACCGACTACGGCTCCGGCGCCCTGTGGAAGTTCGCCCAGGGCGTAGGCCCCGCCCACCTGGGCGCGGTGACCCATCCCGGCTTCAAGGCGGAACGAAAGGTCTACGCCGATATCTAGCTGAGCTAGCCAAGCTGGAGCCGGCGGGGCAAGAGCACGATGAGTTTTGTCGGAACCGACAAAACTCTGAATCGTGCTCGCAAACTAAAGAGCCGAGCCTGTTCTTCCTGTTTTGATGTTTCCATCAAAACAGGACAGGCTCTAGGGTCCCGGCATGGCCACAGACCTCACCACCGCAGCCGACAACCCCCTGACGGGGGACGCCTTGCAGCGCCTCTACGACGAGCGGATCAAGCCGGAGCTGGAAAAGCGCGAGGTCGACCGCAAGGCGGCCATGCAAACCTTCCGGGTGATCATCGGGGCGGGCATCGCCCTGGTGGTGATGGAGTCGGGCCTGACCCACGAGCTGACCCGCAGCCACAGCTTCGTTCCCGACCTGCGCATCTGGATGGCCACCCTGATCGGAGCCGGCGTCCTGGCTTACCTGCCGCTGGCGGGGGTGGCGGCCAAGGCCAAGGTCGGGGTGATCGAGGCGTTCTGCGGCGCCCTGGGCATGACCTACGCCCCCAAGGGCGCGTTCTCGCTGTTTTCCAGCATGCAGACCCTGCGCCTGCTGCAGCACCCCGACGACACCACCTTTGAGGATCACTTCGCCGGCGTGCGTTCCAACTGCGCCTTCGAGCTGTGCGAGGCCACCTTGACCAAGGGGTCGGGCAAGAACCGCACGACGGTGTTTCGTGGCCAGCTCTTCCGCATCGCCTTTCCGCGCAAGTTCCTGGGCGTGACGGTGGTGCTGCGCGATTCCGGCTGGTTGAACCGCTTCGAATGCCCGCCGACCCTGAGCAAGGTCGGCCTGGAAGACCCGCACTTCGAGAAGATCTTCGAGGTGTTCGGTTCCGACCAGGTGGAGGCGCGGGCCATACTGACGCCGGCCTTCATGCAGCGTTTCGTGGACCTGGAGAGCGCCTATGGCGGCCAGCACATGCGCTACGCCTTCACCGACGGTGACCTGCTGATCGCCATCGAGGCGCCGGACAAGTTCGAGATCGGCGGCATGTTCTCCACCCTGGTGGACCGCAAGCGGGTGGACTCCATCGCCCACGACATCGGCGCGGTGTTCCGGCTCATCGACAGCTTCGTGGCGGCCTGATCCCATGCGCGTGCTGGGCCTGCTGGGCGGCATGAGTTGGGAGAGCACGACGCTCTACTACCAGCACCTCAACCGCATGGTGCGCGACCGCCTGGGCGGCCAGCACTCGGCCCGGCTGCTGATCTGGTCCGACGATTTCGCGCCGATCGCGGCGGCGCAGGCGGCCGGGGACTGGGATAGCCTGGCGGACCTGCTGGCGGGGGCGGCGCGGGACCTGGAGGGGGCGGGGGCGCAGGCGCTGCTGATCTGCGCCAACACCATGCACAAGCTGGCGCCCCAGGTGCAGGCGGCGATCGGCATCCCGTTGATCCATATCGCCGACGCCACGGCGCAGGCGCTGATCGCCGCCGGCTCGAAACGGCCCCTGCTGCTGGCCACGCGGTTCACCATGGAGGGCGAGTTCTATCGGGGCCGCCTGGCGGAACTTGGCCTGGACGCCATGATCCCGGACGCCGCCGAGCGCGAGGCGCTGCACGCGATCATCTATGACGAACTGATCCAGGGCCGGTTCGAGGCGGCCTCCCGTGCCGCGGTCGTGGCCATGACCGAGCGCGCGGCGGCCAGCGGCACCGACGCAGTGATCTTCGGCTGCACCGAGATCGGCCTGCTGCTGGAACCCAGGGACGTCAGCCTGCCGGTGTTCGACACCACAGAGATCCACGCCCGGGCGGCGGTGGCGTTCGCGCTGGCGTAGGGGCCAGGCCGAAGACGGCTACCCGCCGCGAGCCCGGAAGAACACATAGCCGGCGGTCGCCAGCACCATGACGGCGAATATCCTTCGCGCCGTCGTGGCCTGGCCGGCCAGGAGCCTTGCCAGGGGGCCCCCCGCGATTGCCCCGACCGCCCCGCCAGCGATCAGGGCCAGGAAGATCGGCCAGTCCACCAGGCCCGATGCGGCGTAGCTGACGCTGGTGGCGGCGCCGAACAACACCACGGAGACCAGCGAAGACGCCGCCGCGTTGGCAAGGGTCATGCCGGTCGCCGCCATCAGGCCCGGCACGATGAGGAATCCGCCGCCGATACCGAAGAAACCGGCGGCGAACCCCGTCGCCAGTCCCAGCGGCGCCAGCTTCAGCACCAGGACCGGGTTCAGGCGCACGCCCGGATCTCCTGCTGACTTTCGGGGCGGCAGCATCGAGGCTCCGACCAGAGCCATCGCCACGGCGAACCAGACCAGCAGCCGGGGTCCGTCCATCTGCTTGGCCAGGTGCGCGCCGATCAGGGAGCCGGCCAGGCCCGCGCCGCCGAAGACCAGGGCGCAGGGCCACTTCACCCTACCGAGCCGCGCCTGGACCGCCAGGCCGGCGGTGGCGTTGACCGCTACCGCGGCGGCGGCGGTGCCGATGGCCACGTGCGGATCGCGCACGCCGACCACATAGAGCAACAACGGCGTCGCCAGCACCGATCCACCGCCGCCGAAGACGGCTAGCAGCAGGCCGATCAGGGCGCCGCCGGCGGCGGCGGCGACATAGGTCCAGACGGTCAGGTCCATAGGGTCAGGGTCTCAGCGCGCTGTTCCACGGCGCCAGCGCCAGCAGGCGCGCCATGCCGCAGTAGCCGGTGGCGCCAGCCACGGTCAGACCCGCGCCGACGAAGGCCGAAAGGCCAAACAGCGCCGGGTGGATCAGGAAGCCGAGGGCGACGCCGGCCAGCACCAGAAGACCGGCGGCGATCTGCACCTGGCGCGTCAGCTCGATCGGCGCGGCCCGGTCGTGCTCAACAGGCAGGCCGGCCGCTTCCCAGCCGTCCAGTCCCCCCTCGAGCAGAAAGCTCTCGCCGGCGACGAGGGCGCCCAGGCGGTCGCAATTGGCCGCCGTGCGCATGCCTGATCTGCAGGAGAAGACCACGTCCTTGCCCGGTTCCGCATTCAGCAGCGCCGGTTCCAGCCTGGATAGGGGAACCGAGACGGCGCCCCGTACGTGCCGGCGGCGGAATTCGTCGGCTTCCCGGATGTCGACGATGACGGCTCGGCCCTCGCGGAGCCGTTCAGCGGCCGCGAGGGGGTTGAGGGGGCGGGGGCGGTTGCTCATCGGCCTGCTTCATGTCTGGAGGACAGAAGATCTCCGCGAGCGTCGCCACCACCTTGATCGCGGCGGGGTCCGAGATTCGGTACCAGATGCTCTGGCCTTCGCGGCGCGTGGCCACGACGCCATCCTCGCGCAGCACCGCCAGGTGCTGGGAGAGGGCTGATTGCGAGAGGCCGACGAGGGGCAGCAATTCGCCCACCGACCTTTCGCCGCCGGTCAATTGGCACAGGATCATCAGGCGCCGTTCGTTGCCGAGCGCGCGCAGCAGCTTGGCCGCCTGGCCCGCCCTGGCCTCGAAAAGGGTGATGTCGAAGTTCGCGAGATCGAACATGAGCGCCAATATATTAGTTGAATCTAATTTAGCAAGTTCTTATGTATGGAGCGTAGGAGAACCGCCATGCAACCCGACATACAAGCCTTCTTCGACCCCGCGACTTTCACCGTGACCTACCTTGTCGCCGACCCGGCGACAGCCATGGCGGCGATCATCGATCCGGTGCTGGATTTCGAGCCCAAGGCGGCCAGGTTGTCCACCGCTTCGGCCGACGCCGTGCTGGCGGCGGCGAGAAACCGCGGGCTGAGCGTGCGCTACGTGCTGGAGACCCATGCCCATGCCGACCACCTTTCCGCGGCTGACCACATCCGCAAGGCCACGGGGGCGCAGGTGGTCATCGGCGCAGTGATCACCGAGGTCCAGAAGGTCTTCATCCCCCTGTTCGAGGCGCAGGACGTCGTCCCCGATGGCGGCGTCTTCGATCGGCTGGTCGCGGACGGCGACCAACTGCCCCTGGGCGAGCTGACGATCTCCGCCCTCCACACGCCAGGACATACCCCCGCCTGCGTCACCTACCTGATCGGCGACGCGGCCTTCGTGGGGGACACCCTGTTCATGCCCGACTACGGCACGGCCCGGTCGGACTTTCCCGGCGGGAGCGCACGCAGCCTCTACCGCTCGATCCGCAGGATTCTGGCATTACCGCCGCAGACGCGCGTCTTCGTCGGGCACGATTACCTTCCGGCCGGACGCAGCGACTTCCGCTGGCAGACCAGCGTCGCCGAGCAGCGGGCCGGCAACGTCCATATCCACGACGGCGTCGGCGAGGAGGCGTTCGTCGCCATGCGGGAAGCACGGGACAAGACCCTGGCGCCGCCCACGCTCATCCTTGCGTCCCTGCAGGTGAACATCCGCGCCGGGGCGCTGCCACCACCCTCGGCCTCGGGCCGGGTGTTCCTGAAGCTGCCAGTGACCCGGCTTTAGGGCAGTGGGTTCGCCCCGAACGCGATGGGGTGCAGGAAGATCATCCCGACCCACAGGGCCACCGCCAGCAGTATCCGCCACCAGCCGATCTCGGCGATCTGGGCGACGCCGAACGACTGGCGCCCGGTGATCACCGCCGCGAACGGGACGTTGGAGGTCTGGCGGGCAAAGGCGTCCCAGGTCTCGCCCAGGGCGCGCTTGCGCTTGGCGTCGATGCTGGCCGTGCCGAAGACGGCTAAGACCAGCAGGGCGCCGAACAGGATCAGGCTGGCGACATCGCCATTGACCATCAGATGCCCGGCCGCCCACACCGCCACGCCCCACAGGAACGGATGGCGGGTGATGCGCAGCATGCCCTTGACCACGTCCGGCCGGTCCAGGGCGCCTTCCTGGCGCACGCTGGTGGGGTTGGGGGTGGTCAGGCCCGGAACCACCAGCAGGAAGGCCACCAGCATCAGCCCAAGCTGGATCTCCTTGGTCAGGGCGCTGGCGCCCCAATAGACCGGGTTGCCGCCGCCGCGCTGGGCGGCGCCATAGGCCATGCTCATCCAGACGATCAGGCCCAGCGACGCCAGGGAGAACAGGCCCATGTACGGCCCCTGGCCGATGGCGCCGGTCAGGGCGTCGCGCACGCGGGTGCCGGACACTAAGAGATGCAGCAGGATGAAGGCGAGAGCGGCGGCAATCAGGACGGTCATGTCACTGTTCCTTACAATGTAAATTATAATGGCCGCAGTTCTCGGGGTTTGTCAATCCAGCGGGTAAGAGCGTCAGAGCAGCCGGCCCTGGCCGCCTTCGTCTTCTTCGTCGAAATCGTCCTCGGGATCGTCTTCCCAGGGCGGGATGTCTTCGGGTGGCGGCGTGACCGGCGCGGCCGGCGGTTGCGCGGCCACGGCGGGCGGC
>DASVMY010000358.1:0-37393 GCA_036384135.1 Caulobacteraceae bacterium
CAGCGTCCCTGGCCCGGCCGGACTCGGCCACGATCTCGCCGCCGAGCACGACCGCCGCGCCGTCGGCCCGGTCGCCGGCGGACTTGGCCGCCATTTCGGCGGCCTCGATGGGGGTGTCGGGAAGGCGCTGCTGAATGCCGTCCGCGGCGATCAGCGCCGAACGGAGGACCGCGCCGACCCCGTCCAGCCGCTCGCCAAGCCCACTGGCCTGGGCGGCCAGGGCGGGGCCGCCCAGGATCGAGGATTCTGAATTCTGGAGGCGGATGGCCGCGAAGGCCGTGTAGATGGCGGCGCCGAGCAGCACCACCAGGACGGCGATTCGGACCAGGGTGGCCTGGTCGCGTCCGGGCGCCTCATGCGCCCGCGGACGCACCAATGCCGGGGCGCCCGCACGCGCGCGCCGCCGGTCCCACCGACCGCCCGAGGCGTCTTTCGCCAAAGCCCCACCGCTCCTCGACCATCTACAGACGCATCACCCGTGATTCGATTCTTACCCGTCGTCAGCCGACTCGTCACGGGCGCGGCAATCTGTCCGAGCATTCAAGCCTTCATTTTGTCACATCAAGCGCCGCCGCTGAGTTCTCCGAATCCCCCGTCACCCCGGCCGGAGCGCTGCGCAGAGCCGGGGCCGACCCATCGGGCGCCCAGAAGATTTCCGGCGAGGAAGAAGATTTCCGGCGAGGAACTGGAGAGGCCGGCCCCGGGTCTTCGCCGCTTCGCGGGTGCGCCCAGGGTGACGGGGGAGTTCCCCTTATGCCAGGGCCTTGCTGGCCAGTTCGAAGACGTTCTTGGACAGGTTCGGCGCCTGGGTGATGCGTTCGAGCTCCGCCCGCATCAGGGCGCCGAGGTGCGGGGCGTAGCGGGCCCAGCCGCCCAGAGGCTCCACCAGACGCGCGGCGACGTTGGGGTTGAAGGTGTCGACGATCAGGATCTGGTCGGCGAGAAAGCGGTAGCCGGCGCCGCTGGGATCGTGGAAGCGGGCCGGGTTGAAGCTGGCGAAGTTCTGGACCAGGGCGCGCAGGCGGTTGGGCGTCTTAGCGTCGAAGGCCGGATGGGCGGTGAGGCCCAGCACCCGGCCCAGCGCTCCCTCGGAGGGATCGCGGGCCTGGACCTGGAACCACTTGTCCATCACCAGCGGCTCGTCCTTCCAGCGCTCGTAGAACTGAGCCAGGGCGTCGTCGATGTCGTCGCCGCCCATGAGCATCAGGGCGGTGAGGCCGCCGATGGCGTCGGTCATGTTGCCGGCGGCCTGGAAGTGGCCGCGGGCGCGGTCGCGGTTGTCGGCATGCGGGTCGGCGGCCAGCAACTCCAGGGCGGCGTTGCGCAGGGCGCGGCGGCCGGCGGCCTCGGCGGAGGCGGAGAACTCGCCCCCGTCCTGCAGTCCCCCGTGCAGGCGCCGCAGGGTCTCGCCCAAGTGGACGGCCATGCGGTCGCGCAGGGCCTCGCGCGCCTCGTGGATGGCGGCGGGGTCGGCGGGGGCGGCGATCACCGCCAAGTCGGACTCCGAGGGCAGGGCCAACAGCAGGGCCTTGAAGGCCGGTTCGGACGACTGGTCGTCCAGAGCCCGGCCCATGGCCTGGGCGAAGCGTTCCTCGCCCACCTCGTCGGGACGCCCCTGGGCGCGGGTCAGGATCAGGTTGCGGGCCAGGGCCTGACCGGCTTCCCAGCGGTTGAACAGGTCCGGGTCTGAGGACAGCAGCACATAGCCGTCCTTGGCCGGGGCGTCGGTGGTCAGGTTCACCGGGGCGGAGAAGCCGCGCAGGCCCGACAGCACCGGGGTGCGCTCGACACCCTCGATGCGGACGCTCTTGGTCGCCTCGTTCAGGACCACCACCTCGGTGTCGCGCAGCACGCGGCCGTCCTCGTCGATCAGGCCGAAGGCGAACGGGATCGGCAGGGCGCGCTTGTCGGCCTGGCCGGGGGTGGGCGCGGTGGTCTGGGTGAGCCTCAGGTCGAGCGCCCTGGCCGTCTCGTCGTAGTGGGCCTCGACCTCCACCCGCGGGGTGCCGGCCTGTTCGTACCAGGCGAAGAAGGGACCCAGATCGCGGCCGGTGACGTCGGCGAAGCACTGGATGAAGGCCTCCACGGTGGTGGCGTGGCCGTCCCAGCGGTCGAAATAGAGGTCCATGCCGGCTCGGAAATCGGCGTCGCCGATCAGCAGCTTCAGCATGCGGATAACCTCCGCGCCCTTCTCGTAGATGGTCGCGGTGTAGAAGTTGTCGATCTTAACGTAGGTCGACGGACGCACCGGATGCGACAGCGGCCCCGCGTCCTCCGAGAACTGACGCGCGCGCAGGGCCTTCACGTCCTTGATCCGCTGCACCACGTGGCCGCGCTGGTCGCCGGAGAAGCTCTGGTCGCGGAAGACCGTCAGGCCTTCTTTCAGGCACAGCTGGAACCAGTCGCGGCAGGTGATCCGATCGCCGGTCCAGTTGTGGAAGTACTCGTGCGCCACCACGCCTTCGATGCGCTCGTAGTCCAGGTCCGTGGCGGTGGCGCTGTCAGCCAGGAGCAGGGAGGAGTTGAAGATGTTCAGCCCCTTGTTCTCCATGGCCCCGAAGTTGAAGTCGCGCACGGCGACGATCATGAACAGGTCCAGGTCGTACTCGCGGCCGAAGACGTCCTCGTCCCACTTCATCGAGCGCTTGAGGCTGTCCATGGCGTATTCGGCCCGGGACGCCATGCCCGGATCGACGAAGATGCGCAGGGCCACGGTGCGCCCGCTCATGGTGACGATGCTGTCCTCCAGCACGTCCAGTTCCCCGGCCACCAGGGCGAACAGGTAGCAGGGCTTGGGGAACGGATCGTTCCACACCGCGTAGTGCCGGCCGCCCGGCAGCTCGCCGCTGTCGATCAGGTTGCCGTTGGAGAGCAGGTGTTGGAACGCCCTGTCCCCCTCAACCCGCACGGTGAAGCGCGACAGCACGTCGGGGCGGTCGGCGAACCAGGTGATCTTGCGGAAGCCCTCGGCCTCGCACTGGGTGCAGAAGCGGCCGGCGGACATATAGAGCCCTTCCAGCGCCTTGTTGCCCTCCGGATCGATCTCGACCTCGGTTTCCAGGGTGAAGGCGTCCGGGACGCCCGGGACCGTGAGCCACTCGGCGTCGATCTCATGCTGCGCCTCGGTGAGCGCGCGGCCGTCGAGAGCGACGGAAACGGGCTTGAGCCGCTCGCCATGCAGTTTCAACGGCCGGTCGTGGTCGCCGCTGCGCCGGACCTGAAGCTTCGCCTTCACGCGCGTGGCGCCCGGCTGAAGGTCGAAGTCCAGATGAACCTCGTCGATCAGGAAGTCGGGGGGCGTGTAGTCGTCGAGGCGGATCGGCTGGGGGGTGTCGGTGCGCATCCGAAGGGATTTAGCGCCGGACGGCGGCGGGCGCCACGGGGCGAGAGTCGGAATAGACCAGAAAGCGCCGAGTTCGCGCCGGCTTTCTCTTCACCCGAGCGGAGCGGTGGGGGAAGAGAAAGAACTACTCCGCCGCCTGAGCCGTATTCGCCGCGCGGCCGGAGGCCACTTCGCCGCCGGGGATTTCCTGGAGGTAGCGTTCGATGGCTATGGCGCGGCGGGCCAGGTCCTGCACCACGGGCGGGGCGTCCTCGGGATTCTCGGCCACCATGGCCAGCAGGTCGCGGGCCAGGTTGCGCAGGGTCGGGGCCGAGGTGATCAGGCGGGCCTGGAACTCGATCAGCCGCGGGTCGCGGTCATATTCCGCCCCCGGCACCCGCCAGCCACCCCAGTCGCCCATGTCGGTGACCACCACCGGGAAGGTGCCGGGATAAGGATGGTGGGCGCAGTCGTCGGCCGACTGCCACTTGTTGCGGGCGCGCAGCAGGCGCCAGGATCCGGCGTCCGCGCCCCCCTCGGCGTCACGCTCCTCGGGGCGCAGTTCGGCGGCCAGGAAGGGGCGGCCCAGGCCCACCTCATAGGTGACCCGCACCGGCTCGTCGAAGCCCTTGGCCCAGATGGGGACGATCTTTTCGATCACCGCCCAGGCGCCGACGCTCTCCACCCAGACCTTCTGGTTTCGTTGAAAGACTGCCTTGGCCATATCCGCCGCCTGAAATCTGCTTCTCTGCGGCTGACATAAAAACCGTAAATCCTTGACGCGCAGTCAATCTTTCCCTGCCGCGAAAGGCGTCTATCGTGAGCGGCGACGACAAAGAGGGCCGCAACGGTCCCCAGGGTGGCGACGGATAGGACCGGCTGAGATGAATTTCGACTTTTCCGACGACCAGAAGTTCCTGAAGAACGAGGCGCGCAAGTTCCTGGACGGGAACTGCTCCATGGCCACGGTGCGCGGGGTTCTGGACAACTCCGGCCGCTCCTACGACGAGACCCTGTGGAAAGCGGTGGCCGGCCAGGGCTGGCTGGGCGCGGCGATCCCGGAGGAGCACGGGGGCCTGGGTCTTGGCCGCATGGAACTGTGCGTCATCGCCGAGGAGCTGGGCCGCGCCCTGGCCCCGATCCCCTTCGCCTCGACGGTCTACTTCCTGGCCGAGGCGGTGCTGATCGCCGGCAGCGACGCCCAGAAAGCGGCCATCCTGCCCCAGATCGCGGCCGGGGCGCTGATCGGCGCGGTCGCAGCGGCGGAGGGGCCTGGCGTGGTCAGCGCCGCGACGGTGAAGGCCACGGTCTCCGACGGTAAGCTCACCGGCGAGAAGCTGCCGGTCACCGACGGCGATGTGGCGGATATGGCGGTGGTGTTGGCCAAGGAAGCCGGGCAGCTGAACGCCTATCTCGTGGACCTGCGGGGCGCGGGCGTCGGGCGCGAGACCCTGACAACCCTGGACCCCAGCCGCGGCGCCGCCAAACTCACCTTCAAGAACGCCGCCGCGCAGCGGCTGGGCGGCGCCGGCGAGGGCCTGGACATCCTCGAGCAGGTGAACAACCGCGCCGCGGTGCTACTGGCCTTCGAGCAGGTGGGCGGGGCGGACCGGGCGCTGGAGATGGCCAGGGACTATGCCCTGAGCCGCTACGCCTTCGGCCGGCCGATCGGCAGCTACCAGGCGATCAAGCACAAGCTGGCCGACATGTACGTCAAGAACGAGCTGGCCCGGTCCAACGCCTATTACGGCGCCTGGGCGCTCGACACCGACGCGCCGGAGTTGCCCCTGGCGGCCGCGGCGGCCCGGGTCAGCGCCTGCGAGGCGTCCTGGTACGCCGCCAAGGAGAACCTGCAGACCCACGGCGGCATCGGCTTCACCTGGGAGATGGACTGCCATCTGTTCTATCGCCGCGCGCAGCAGCTGGGCCTGGTGGCCGGCGGCGCCAAGCAGTGGAAGGAACGCCTGGTGACCCAGCTTGAGCGGAGGAACGCGGCCTAGAGGCCGCGGGGAACAAGATCATGGATTTCAACGACACCCCCGAAGAAGCCGAATACCGCGCCAAGGCCCGCGCCTGGTTGGAAGCCAACGCCCCCAAGCGCCCCGGGCGGGGTGAGGCGGACTTCAGCATGGCCGAATCCAAGGCCTGGCAGGCCAAGAAGGCCGCCGCCGGTTATTCCTGCATCACCTGGCCCAAGGAATGGGGCGGACCGGGCGGGACCTCCTGGCAGTCGCAGGTCTTCTCCCAGGAGGAGGCTAAGTTCCCGGCGCCCGGCAATCCCTTCACCATCGGCCTGGGCATGTGCGTGCCCACGGTGATGACCGCCGGCAACGAGGCCGACAAGGTCCGTTTCGTGGGACCGGCCATGCGCGGCGAGGAGATCTGGTGCCAGCTGTTCTCCGAGCCCTCCGGCGGATCGGACGCGGCGGCGGCACGAACCCGCGCGGTGCGCGCGGCTGACGGTTCCGGCGACTGGATCATCAACGGCCAGAAGGTCTGGACCTCGGGCGCGCAATACTCCGATTTCGGCATCCTGCTGGTCCGCACCGATCCGGACGTGCCCAAGCACAAGGGCCTGACCATGTTCTGGGTGGACATGAAGGACCCGGCCATCGAGGTGCGGCCGATCCATCAGATGTCCGGCGGCTCGGGCTTCAACGAGGTCTATTTCACGGGCCTGCGCGTGAAGGACGCCCAGCGCATCGGCGCCGTGGGCGACGGCTGGAAGGTGTCCATCATCACCCTGATGAACGAGCGCAACGCCATCGGCGGCGGCTCCAGCTATCACCGCCAGGTCATGCAGCTGGCCGACGGCGTCTCCACCCTGGCCGGATCGGGGATCAAGGACGCCGCCCTGCGCGAGAAGATCGCCGACTGGTATGTCCAGGCCGAGGGGCTGAAATACACCCGCCTGCGCACCCAGACCGCCCTTTCCCGCGGCCAGACGCCGGGACCGGAAGCCTCCATCGGCAAGGTGGTCACCGCGCCGCTGATGCAGGATGTGGCCGCCACGGCCCTGGAGCTGCAGGACCAGTTCGGGATCATCTCCGACCCCAAGTACGCGCCGCTTCAGGCCCTGTTCCAGGCCACCCTGATGAGCGCGCCCGGGATGCGGATCGCGGGGGGGACGGACGAAATCCTGCGCAACATCATTGCCGAGCGGGTGCTGGGCCTGCCCCAGGACGTGCGCCTGGACAAGGACGTCGCCTTCAAGGACATCCCCAGCGGTCGGTAGGGGCAAATCAAACTAGGCTGGTCGCGAACGTCCGACGCCCCGTTCTCTTCGCTCTTGGGGGAAGTGGATCGGCGCCACCGGCGACGAGACGATGGGGCTCCAGCGGAGAACCAGCGTTTGTATCAAGCGGGAGCCCCCATCCCCCACTTCGCGGGTACTTCCCCCAACCTTCATTCGGGGAAGAGAAGAACGCAGTCATCCTGGACCCGATTCAATCCTGATTAAATCCGCGCCATGGCCAAACTCCGGGGCCTCGGCCAGGGCTTGCGGGCCATAGTCGCTTACCCTGAGAATCACGCTCAACCAGATTTAGGCGCCCGCGTAGGAAACGCCCATTTATTTCAAGAACGACATGATTTGAAATGTGGCTTTGAGGGCCAGTTTTTGACATGGCCGCCTGAAAACCAAGCATTCCTTAAGGTTCAAGGGATCGGTGTGTTGCAGGAAGTGCGGCGCCGTCGCTACAGATTTCAGGGAAGCGTTAGTGAACGTCGATAAGTTACAGCCATTGAGTTGACAATTTTCCCCACGCCATCGGATGTCGCGCCCTCACTCGCCGCGGCGCGCATGCGGCAAGTGCAACTGACGCGCATAACGCGACGGCCTGCTCAATTAAGAGGCAGGCCGTTTTTGGGAGGGATTTCTGGATGAATAATTACCCCGGTCTGCGGCGATGGCTCGTGCTGGGCGCCTCGGCGATGGCTTTCGGCGCGATGGCCGCGCCGGCCATGGCGGCGGACGCCCAAGCAGCGGCGACCGCGACGACCCAGGATAATACGGCGACGATCGACACCCTGGTGGTCACGGCCGAAAAGCGGGAACAAAGCCTGCAGGACGTGCCGATCGCGATCTCGGCCTTCGGGTCCAAGCAACGCGACCTGAAGGGCATCAACACCGTTCAGGACATGACCAACTTCACCCCAGGCCTGGTCTATTCCAGCTCCAACGACCGGGCGTCCGTCCGCGGCGTTGGCCGCCTGACCAATGTGCACGCGGTCGACGCGGCCGTGGCCATCTACATCGACGGCGTCTACACCACCTCAACCGTGCTGGCCGGCGGCCCGCCCCTGATGGTGGACCGGGTGGAAGTGCTGCGCGGGCCGCAAGGCACCCTCTACGGCCGCAACTCCATCGGCGGCACCATCAACATCCTCTCGCCGCATCCGACCAACCATTGGTACGGCGAAGTCCGCGCCATCGGCGAGAACTACGGCTACTCCGACTTCCAGGGCGCGATCAGCGGCCCGATCACCGACAACCTCAAGTTCCGCCTGTCCGGCTACAAGAAGGACCAGCGCGTCGGCTACTTCCACAACGTCGTTCCGGGCATGCCCACGGAAGGTCAGAAGCGTAACGAATACGCCGTGGAACTGCAGGCCGAAGCCAACCTTGGCGACCACCTGGACGTCTGGGGCAAGATCGGCACCCTGCACTGGGACAACCGCGGCGGCCCCGGCGCCCGCGCCGGCATCGGCCCGGTCGGCGGCCCCCCGTATGAAGAGGGTTTCGTCGATCCGAACTACCCGATCATCTACAACCCGGCCTACGGCTACACTGCCGGCATTGTCCCGGGCAGCCTCAGCAACCTTGGCGCCACCACGGTCAACCCGGCGGCGACCGACCCGCGCGCCATCAACACAAACACGCCGCTGAGCGTGAAGCTCCAAGGCGTCTTCATCTCGTCGTGGAACGTCAAATATTCCTTCCCGACCTTCGACCTGAAGTACATTGGCGGCTACCAGAAGTACCACTACTCCCTGCACGGCGACTTGGACGGTACGGCCGCGCAGTCGTACCAACTGCCGCTGGCCGCCAACTCAATTTGCGGCACCGTGCACGCGCAGTTCGTTGCCGGACACGTGACGCAAGACTGCGCCCCGCTGACCGTCAACGGCACATTGACCTATGACTACCAGGAAATTCCGACCTGGTGGAGCCACGAGATCAACCTGACCTCGACCACCGACGGCCCGCTACAGTGGATTTTGGGCGCGTACTACTATCACGAGCACTACACCAACCCCTACAACTTCTACCAGCCGAACCAGACGCAATTGCAGCATCCTATCAACGGCGCTGCCAATCCGGACGGTGGGTTCTCCTACTCGAACTACAACATGGTGACCAAGAGCACCGCAGTGTTCGGTCAAGTGGACTACAAGGTCACCGACACCCTGAAGTTCACGGCCGGCCTGCGCTACACCCGGGACACTAAGTACGGCACCGAATATGCACGCACTGTCGCCTTCAACGATTCCGTCGAGCCGCTGGTGTACGGCAACGCGGCCGCCGCCAACACGGTCTACCACGGCATCCCCGCGGCCCTGCTGAACGCGCTCACGACAAGCGGCAACATTCCGTACAATCCGTCGCTACCGATCCAGTCGAACCCGGCCCTGCCCAACTACAATCCTGGCACTCCGATTGGGGCCGGCCTTTCTTCGAACTACGGCAGCCTGCTCGGCAACATCGCGGCCATGCCCGCCATCCTGAACGCGCTGTCCTATGCCAAATTCGGAGCCCCGCTGGACGCTGTGGCTGGTCCAGGAACCCTCGCTGCACTCACGGCGGCCCTCAGCGGCGCGGGAAACGGCGGTCTTGACCTGACCAAGCTCCTGGCGCCGACAACTACCATCGCCGGCGCCAAAGGCGTTTGCTCGCCGGTGGTGCAGCAGGCCAACGGGACCTACACCCAATACACGATCGACCCGGCGACCGGCATGTTCACTCGCGGTCTATGCGACTCCTCCAGCGCGACGACGGGCACCTTGGGTGTCGAGTGGACGCCGTCAAGCGACCTGATGGTCTACGGTCGCTACAGCCGCGGCTACAAGGCTTTCGGTCTGTCGGCCGGCAGCGCCATCGCCAGTCCTGAAGCGGCGCCGGAACACGTCGACTCCTACGAAATCGGCTTCAAGAAGGACTTCGGCCATGTGCTGCAGTTCGACCTGGCCGCCTTCTACTACAACTACACCGACCTTCAGGCGCCCGTTAGCGTCAGCAATGGCACGACCAGCGTCACTCAATTCGTGAATATCGCACAGTCCAGGTCATACGGTCTGGAAATTGACGCCGTCTGGCAGCCGATTGACCACCTTCAATTCTCGCTGGACTACTCCTACAATCCGACCAAGATCCTCCAATCCAGCCCATTCAGTGACCTAAACAACAACTCCAACTCCAGCCCTGTCAGCATCGTCGGCAACGTCTTGCCGCAGGCCCCGAAGAATAAGATTGCCATCAACGGCAACTACACCTTCGTGCTTGATCAGGGTAAGCTGAACATCGGCGCCAACTTCCTGTGGCGTGACAAGTCCTACTCAAACATCTTCACGCAGCGTTGGAACATGGCCCCGTCCTGGGACCAGGTCGACCTGCGGGCGTCCTTCACGCCCAACGGCAACCGTTACCAGGTCATCGTCTACGTGAAGAACGTCGGCAACACGCTCGGCTACGACGCTGCGGTAACCGGCTCCAAGCGTGACGCCGTGAACTTCCCGATCAACACCGGCTACAACACCAGCTTCACCCCGCCCCGGACCTACGGGATCGAGGTGCACTACAAGTTCTTCTAGGCATCAACGCCTTAGAAGCGACCTGACCAGGAGGGCGCGTCGGTTTCGGCCGGCGCGCCCTCTTCGCGTTAGCCCTCCAGGCTTCCAGCCCTTCGCCTCTTGGCTGTGCGTGAAATTGCACACAACGTGCGCCGGCTTAACGTCTTCGCAAGCGCATTGGGCGATGGTGATTGCCCAATTAGGTATCTCCGGCGCCCCATGGATACGCTTGCCCATCTGATTGACCGCCGTGAACCGATCGCCGCCGACTGCGCCTGCGAGGCGGTGCTTGACCGATTCATCCGCGAGCCGGGAACCCTGGCCCTGCCGGTGGTCGAACGCGGCGTCCCTATCGGGGTCATTTCCCGCGAGACCTTTCTGGCCCGGATGGAAGTGCCCGGCGCCGGGGATCTCACCGCCCGCGCGGTGATGTCGGCGCCGCCGGCGGTCTTTGACCAGGACACCACCGCGGCCCAGGCGGTCAGCGCCCTGATGCGCACCGCGCCCGAGGCCCTGCTGGGCGGATTCGTCGCCATCGACGCCCGCGGCTTCTATGTCGGCGTCGGCACCGCCGTGTCACTGATGACGCAGCAAGCGACCCCCGCCGCCGCCCCGGCCACTTCTGCCGGCCTCATCGAACGGATCGCCGCCGAAACCCGCGAGCCTGTCCTGGGCGGCCTTGCGGCGATCGAGCGCATGCGCCGCTTCCGCCTGCCCGACGACGCCGCCGCCTGCCTCGACACCATCGCCGAGGCCAGCCACAGCATCCTCGACCTGCTGGAGACCGCCGCCCAGCTGCAGCGCGCCCAGACGTCGGACCTCAAGCTCGAGGTGGAGCCTCGCCGCCTGCAGGACCTGATGGACGAGGTGGAGGGCCGCTGGGGCGAGCGCGCCGAAGCCGCGGGCCTGACCCTGCTGGTGTCCTATGACGGCGATCCGGACTGCGCGGCGATGGCCGACAGCCCCCGCCTGGTGCAGATCTTCGACGCCCTGATCGGCCACGCCATGGCCAACGCCCGCCACGGCGTCATCGAGGCCAGCCTGAAGACCGAGATCGGCGACAAGGGCGTGTTCGTGCACGGCCGCGTGCGCGACAACGGCGCCCTATACGAGACCGGTTATCTGGAGCGGCTATTCGACGACACAGCTCTGCCCGCCCCGCGCGCGGCGCTGGGCGTCGCCCTGGGCCTGGCCCTGGCCGGCCACGCCGTCGCCGCCATGAAGGGGAACCTCTGCGCCGAGGCCAACACCGGCGCCGGCGCCACCATCAGCTTCGACATGACCTTGGCCGCCGCCACGGCCATGGCCGAGGAACAGGCCGAGCCGGAGCCCTCCAGCGGCCGTTCCGCCCACGTCCTGGTGGTCGACGACAACGCCACCAACCGGATGGTGGTCGAGGCCCTGTGCGAGATGTTCGACTGCTCCACCGAGTCGGTGGTGGACGGGGTCGAGGCTGTGGACGCGGCCCGCACAGGCCGCTTCGACGTCATCCTGATGGACATCAAGATGCCGCGCATGGACGGCGTCGCCGCCACCCGCGAAATCCGCAAGCTGAAGGGCCCGGCCGGACGCGCGCCCATCGTCGCCCTGACCGCCAACGCCGACCCCGACGAAGCCCGCGAATACGTGGCCGCCGGCATGCTCTGCGTAGTGGAAAAGCCGATCAAGCCCGAGCGCCTGCTCGAAGCCCTCGACATGGCCCTCGCCGCTAAGGAAGAGATCGACAAAGCGGCGGCGGCTTAGGGGCGTGGCCACGCCTTCGTGAAAGCGACCGCTCGCCCATCGCGATAGTCTCACCTTCATGACATCCGCGACTCAGAGCGGCGCGCCTCTGGCCGTCGCCTCGGCCCTGGCGCTGATCGGGCGCACGCCGATGCTGGAGCTGACCCGGCTGGACACGGGCCCGTGCCGGCTCTTCCTCAAGCTGGAGAACCAGAACCCCGGCGGGTCGATCAAGGACCGCGTGGCCCTGTCGATGATCGAGGCGGCGGAGAAGAGCGGCCAGCTCAAGCCGGGCGGAACGATTGTCGAGGCCACCGCCGGCAACACCGGCCTCGGCCTGGCTCAGGTGGCGACGCTGAAGGGCTACGGCCTGATCCTGATCGTGCCGGACAAGATGGCGCGCGAAAAGATCCTGCACCTGCGGGCCATGGGCGTGGACGTACGCCTGACCCGGTCCGACGTCGGCAAGGGCCATGCGGAATACTACCAGGACATGGCTCAGGCGGTGGCCGACGAGACCGGCGCCTTCTACGCCAACCAGTTCGAGAACCCCGCCAATCCGGCCGCCCACGAGCGCGGCACCGGGCCGGAGATTCTGGAGCAGATGGGGGGCGACGTGGACGCCGTGGTGGTGGGGGTGGGCTCCGGCGGGACGCTGACCGGCATCGGCCGGTTCCTGAAGGCCCACTCGCCCAAGACCCGGATGATCCTGGCCGATCCGGTGGGCTCGATCCTTTGCCACTATGTCGAGACCGGCCAGATCATCGAGGCCTGCTCCTGGGTGGTGGAGGGCATCGGCGAGGACTTCGTGCCGGCCAACGCCCAGATGAACCTGGTCGCCAAGGCCTATTCGATCAGCGACCGCGAGAGCGTCGAGACCGCCCGCGCCCTGCTGAAGGCCGAGGGCATCCTGGCCGGATCGTCCACCGGCACCCTGCTGGCCGCCGCCCTGCGCTACTGCCGCGAACAGACCACGCCACAGCGGGTGGTGACCCTGGCCTGCGACACCGGCGCCAAGTACCTGACCAAGGCCTTTAACGACTTCTGGGTGGCCGCCCAGGGCTTCACCGACCGCCAGCTGCATGGCGACCTGCGCGACCTGATCGCCAAGCGCTGGTCCGAGGGCGGGGTGGTGACCATCGGGCCCGACGACAGCCTGCTGACCGCTTACAACCGCATGCGCGCCTCGGACATCAGCCAGCTGCCGGTGGTGGAAGGCGGCAAGCTGGTGGGCCTTCTGGATGAAAGCGACCTGCTGGCCGCCGTGGAAGGCGCGGACGCCCACCGCGATCAGGCCTTCAAATCCCTGGTGGGCCGCGCCATGACTCACAAGGTCAAGACCCTGCAGGTGGGCCAGCCCATCGACAGCCTGCTGCGCGTCTTCGACCGCGACGAGGTGGCGGTCGTGCTGGACGATGAGGAGCTGGTCGGCGTCATCACCCGCGTCGACCTGATCAACTACCTGCGTCTGAAGAGCTAGGGCCCGCCGCATGACCAACCCGCCCCACGGGCCGAACCGCCTCGCCTTTTCCACCCGCACCGTGCACGGCGGCCAGGAGCACGACCCCACCACCGGGGCGGTGATGACCCCGATCTACGCCACCTCGACCTTCGCCCAGGCCAGCCCCGGCGTGCACAAGGGCTATGAGTACGCCCGCAGCCAGAACCCCACCCGCTTCGCCTTCGAGCGCTGCATCGCCGACCTGGAGAGCGGAACGGCCGCCTTCGCCTTCGCCTCCGGCCTGGCGGCCAGCGCCACGGTGCTGGAGCTGTTGGACAGCGGTGACCACGTCATCGCTAGCGACGACCTCTACGGCGGCAGCTATCGCCTGTTCGAGCGCGTGCGGCGGCGTACGGCGGGCCTGGATTTCAGCTTCGTCGACCTCGCCGACCTGGCGGCGCTGGAGGCGGCGATCACGCCGAAGACGAAGATGCTGTGGGTCGAGACCCCTACCAATCCGACTTTGAGGCTGGCTGACCTGGCCGCCATCGCCCAGATCGCCCGCCGTCATGGGTTCATCTGCGTCGCCGACAACACCTTCGCCACCCCCTTCATTCAGCGCCCTCTGGAACTAGGCTTCGACATCGTCACCCACTCCACCACCAAGTACCTGAATGGCCATTCCGACATGGTTGGCGGGGTGGCGGTGGTGGGCGAGAACGCCGAGATCGCCGCCCAGCTGAAGTTCCTGCAGAACGCCGTGGGCGCCATTGCCGGCCCCTTCGATAGCTTCCTGGCCCTGCGCGGCCTTAAGACCCTGGCCCTGCGCATGGAACGCCACTGCGCCAGCGCCCTGAAGATCGCCGCCTGGCTTGAACGCCGCGCCGACGTGGCCCAGGTGATCTATCCGGGTTTGGAAAGCCATCCGCAGTACGCCCTGGCGCGCCGGCAGATGACCGGCGGCTTTGGCGGCATGATCTCGGCGACCTTGGATCGTGACCTGGAGGGAACGCGCCGGATGCTGGAGCGCACCCGCCTGTTCACCCTGGCCGAGAGCCTGGGCGGGGTGGAGAGCCTGATCGAACATCCGGCGATCATGACCCACGCCTCCATCCCAGCGGCGCAGCGCGCGGCAATAGGCATCGCCGACGGCTTTGTCCGCCTGTCGGTGGGTATTGAGGATGCAGATGACCTGATCGCGGATCTGGACAGCGCGCTGCTGGACTAGTGTCCCGATTCCGAAGTTCGCCAGCGCCAGCGGCGAGCCCGAACGAACTTCGGAATCGATAAGGACACTAGCAAGTCAATGTTTCTAGTGTGGTTTACGGATCTGAAGTTCGCTCCGGCGCCAGCGGCAGGAGCAGGCGAACTTCAGATCCACCACACTAGGCCGCCCTTATCCTCCGCCCCTTTGCGGTCTCAACGCGTGTTCTCTTTGTGTATTTTCGACATCCTGAAACTTGATTTGACATCTTAGGTCTTAAGCGAGCCTAAGATGTCGGCTTCGCGGCTGTTAAAGCCGAAATGTCCGGTTATATGACGACAAGCGCCGGTTTTCGTGCAATGAACAGCGTTGCGCGGAGCGCCATGATTGTCAGAAATCACCTACTATCTGCTTTCGGCGACGCTGCTACTGGCGCCATGTCGACGCACTTTTCCGAATTCAACTTGTCCGTAGGACGTATAGTCGCCGAACGCGGCAGTGTCGTCACGGACGTTTACTTTCCCAGCAGCGGCGTTTTTTCTATCGTCACCCTGATGGAGGACGGAGAGGCGGTCGAAAGCCTGACCGTGGGGCGCGAAGGGGCGATTGGACTTGTCGCGGCGCTCGGCGAACCGGTCTCCGAGGCCAGGGCCATCGTCCAGATTTCTGGATCGGCCTGGCGGATTTCCGCCGAACGCCTGCGCGAGGTCGCCGGACACCATCCCGTCATCGCCCGCGTGGCCATCCGCTATAGCCAGGTCACAGTCGCCCAACTGCACCAGGCCGCCGCCTGCAACGCCCTGCACGAGGTCGGACCCCGCCTCTGCCGCTGGCTGCTGACCTGCGAAGACCGGATCGGCGACAATGTGGTGCCCCTGACCCAGGAATTCCTGGCCATGATGCTGGGGGTCCAGCGCACCAGCGTCACAGCAGCGGCGCAGGCCCTGCAGGTCAAGGGCCTGATCCGCTACCAGCGCGGCCGGATCACGATCCTCGATCGCAGGGGTCTCGAGGCGGCGGCCTGTGAATGCTACCGCTTCAGCGAACAGACCTTCGATCATATGTTCGGCTCCCTGGACAAAGGCGCCGCCTGAACCCTTCCAACGCCGCCGCGCCGGATATCGAAACCGCGCCTGAACTAGGGTAGGGACGAGGCTGGGCCAGTGGACGGCCCAGCACGAGGCATTCGGCATGGGCGCTTTTCCGGACGATATCTTCACCGAGCAGGAGGACGTGGATCCCGACACCCTGGCCAACCTCGGCCCGCTACGGCGGCTGGCGGGAACTTGGGAAGGCCGCAAGGGGGTGGACGTGAACCCCAAGGCCGACGGGCCTGAGCGGCGCGAGTTCATCGAGCGGATCGAGCTGCAGCCCATCGATCCACAGGCCAACGGCCCGCAACTGCTCTACGGCCTGCGCTACCACATCCACATCAACACCCCCGAGGAGGCGATCACCTTCCACGACCAGGTGGGCTACTGGTTGTGGGAGAAGGAGACGGGGCTGATCCTGCAGAGCCTCACCATACCCCGCGGCCAAACCGCCCTGGCGGCCGGCCATGCCGCGCCGGACGATTCCCGCCTGGTGGTCAAGGCGGTGCGCGGCGGAACCGAATACGGCATCTGCTCCACGGCGTTCCTGGAGTACGCCTTCCGCACGGATTCCTACCAGTTGGAGGTGACCTTCAATCCCGACGGGACGTGGAGCTATGTGTCCGACACCGTTCTGACCGTGCGCGGCCGCGCCGAGCCCTTCCTGCACCGCGACCGCAACACCCTGACCAAGGTCGCCGAACCCTTGCCCAACCCGCTGGCGGTGCTGGCTGCCGAAGGTAAGGCTTAAAGGGCGTTGGCGGCGCCCGACCGGTCAGAGGACGGCGGTCAGGCGCAGGCTGAAGACCGCGGCGTCTTTCACATCACGGCGGCCGGAAGGGCGGTGGATGTACTGAATATCCGGCTGGATCGAGAGATGCGGTGTCAGCTTCTCGGCATAGGTGGCC
Source organism: Caulobacteraceae bacterium (assembly GCA_036384135.1). Classification (GTDB taxonomy): domain Bacteria; phylum Pseudomonadota; class Alphaproteobacteria; order Caulobacterales; family Caulobacteraceae; genus Acaudatibacter. The sequence continues at coordinate 16,478 of DASVMY010000358.1, forward strand.
TCGACCTCGGTCTCGGTCGGCGCCAGCGGTGGGCCAAGATCGTGTCCGCGTGCGATCGCGCTGGAGGGCAGGAGGGCTTGGCTTACTCCAAACGACGCTGACGAGTTGGGGCGCGATGATATCGCCGGCTCGAGCCGCAGTCCCGCCTGCCAGGCGCCGGCGAGCTCCGTGCCCCCCGCTCCCGCGAAACCGCCCCGGATGAAGGCGCGCACGCCGGCGCGCAAGGGGGCCTCCGCCATCGCATAGGCGCCGCGAGCCGGACGTTGGACCGGGTCGGCCGGTTCCCCGTGGCCGGCGGCAGCGCCCGGCGCGCGCGAATAAGCCCAGGCGCCGATCGCCACCTTGACCTTGCCTTCCCCAGCCCAGCCCGCCTCGGTGACCGTCAGCACCCCGTCGCGGAAGGAGAAGTCAGGGCCGCCGGGATCGCCAAGAACGCCGGCGCGCGCGTTGACGACCGCGATCTCGCCGTAGGTCTGCGCCGATGGCCGCACGCGCCAACGGACGCCAAGGGCGCTCGAGGGATAGGTGGATGCGCCCAGCGACCCGGTCCGCGACAGCTCCGGCCCCATGCCGAAGGCCGGACCCATGAGCAGGCAGGCCGCGTCGGTGGCGTAGAAATCCGAGTTCAGGTCGCTGAATCCGACCCGCACCTCACCCCCGCCCCCCGGCAAGGAAGTCTCGATCCAGACCTGGTAGAGGCGCACGCCCTGGCCGGTGACCTCCAGATTGTCGATCCCCTGCAGGGTCGCCGCCAGGGTATTGGGCTGACCTCCCGCATTGGCCAGGAAGTCGACGTGCGCGCGCGCCCCCTGCCGGTCCGGTGCTGGCCAGTCGAGCGCCCTCCCGAGATCGACATCCGCCGACACGTCGAGCACGCCGACCGGCTCCAGGCCGTGGCCACCGCCGCCGCGCGTCACGCCGACCAGATCGAGGCTGGCCTGGGCGTGGAGTTCGATTGCACGTCCCCCCGCGTCAGCAGCGGCCGAAGCGGCGGGCCAGGTCACCGCGCCGGCCAGCAGGGGCAGGACCAGGCGCGCGCGCGGCCTTGTAACCGAACCCGTCTTCAGAGGTATCGCAGCCACCAGATGTCACGGCGTCGCTGCTTGAAGCCGGCGAACCAGCGGGCGGGGAAGTAGAGCGGCGTGATCAGGGCCACGGCGATCAGCCAGATCTGCCACACATGGTCGACCCCGAAGCTGGCGCCCTGGTTGTGGCCCCAGATGCCGACCGCGATGAAGTTCAGCACCTTCAGCGTGTAGAGGTGCAGCAGGTAGAAGAACATCGGCGCGCCGCCGAGATAGGCGAGCATCGGGACCGCCCGCCCCTCCTGGATGCCTTCGAACAGCGACAGCAGGATCAGGCCCAGGCCCAGGGTCGGCAGCAGGAACATCAGCGAGGGCGGGTACTTGGTGGCGCTGAGGAAGCTCATCACCGTTCTGAGGCCGTCCTCGGCGTGGACCCAGGGCTTGTCGCCATAGACGTTGGCGAACCGGATCAGGACGAAGGCGGCGATCATCGTCGCGCCCAGGACCAGCAGCTTGCGCATCCGCGCGGCGGGGTCTGTCCCCTTGGCGAACCAGGGCCCGATCGCATAGCCAAGCAGGATCACCCCGATCCAGGGCAGGATCGGATAGCTGATCTTCACGACCACCCCGCCGCCCACGTCGAAGGCCGCCCGCTGGTGCAGGACCGCCCATGGCAGATAGAACAGGGCGTCGGGCTTCAGGACGATGCCGTCCAGCAGGTTGTGGCCGCAGACGATCGCCGCGCCCAGGCCAATCTGCCAGGCCCGGGGCAGGTGCAGCAGGCCCGCCAGGATGATCATGCAAAGCCCGATGGCCCAGATCACCTGCAGCCAGAAGGTCGGCGGAAAGTGCTGCGCCGCCCAGGCCCCGTTGACCAGGGTCAGTTCCAGGAAGACCAGGAACAGGCCACGCTTGAGCAGGAAGACGGAGGTATCGGCCTTGGTGTGGGACTGGCCGTAGAGCCAGGCGGAGAGGCCCGTCAGGAAGACGAAGACCGGCGCGCAGATCTGGCTGGTCATGCGCGTGAAGAACAGCGCCGGCTCGATGGTCAGGGCGTTCATCGGGTCGGTGACCGCGTGATGCGCGTAGACGATCTCTCGCACGTGATCGACCAGCATGAACGCCATCACCAGCCCGCGCAGGGCGTCGATGGCCAGCAGCCGGGAGCCCACCGCGGCCTTTGCCCCGGCGGCTGCGACGATACCGGCGGGCATGGCGATCGCGCCGGCCGCCTGGAGCTGAGGGTTCTTCTGCATTGACGCCTCCCATATTTTCTTGGGGCGGGACTGATGGACGTGGGTTGAAAGCCGCCGTGGATCAGGCGGCGAAATCGATCAGCACGCTCTTGAACCTCATGTTGGCCTCGACGGCCTGGCGCCCCAGGTCCTTGCCGATGCCCGACCTGTTGAAACCACCCGTGGGGATGACGTAGTCGGCGGTGCGGCCATAGCGGTTGACCCAGACGGTGCCGGCCTTCAGCTGGCGGACCGCGCGCAGGGCCCGGCTCAGGTCGGCGGTGTGGACCCCCGCCGCCAGGCCGAACACCGGATGGGCGGCCAGAGCGACGCCCTCGTCCTCGTCGTCAAAGGCCTGCACCGTCAGGACCGGTCCGAAGATCTCCTCGCGCACCGCCTCCATCTCGGAGGTGACGCCGGTCAGGATGGTCGGCTCGTAGTAGGCGCCGTCCTGGATCGAAGCCAGGCGGCGGCCGCCGATCAGGGCCTCGCCCCCCGCGCCGATCGTGCGGCGGACAATGCCGTCGATGCGGTCGAGCTGCGGCGTGGAGATGATCGGCGCGAAGGAGGTCTGGGACGACCAGGTCGGACCGGGACGCACGGCGCCGGCGATGGCGCGGATACGGTCCAGCAGCTCGGCCTGCGCGCCGCGCTGGACCACCAGGCGCGAACCGGCGACGCAGACCTGGCCAGCGTTGCCGAGGATGGAATTGGCGACGTGGGCGGCCACCTTGCCAAGGTCGGGGCTGTCGGCGAACACCAGTTGCGGGCTCTTGCCGCCCAGCTCCAGGGTCAGGGGCTTGACGCCGCTCTGGGCGCTGGCCGTCATCACCGCCGCGCCGGTGGCGGTGGAGCCGGTGAAGGAAATCTTGCCCACTGCCGAATGCCGGCAAAGCGCGTCGCCGGTGACCGCGCCAGAGCCCTGGACGATGTTGAGAATCCCCGCCGGCATCCCGGCCTGGATGGCCAGCTGCGCCAGGCGCAGGACCGAGAAGGGGGTCATCTCAGACGGCTTCAACACCACGGCGTTGCCGGCGGCCAGGGCCGGCCCGATCTTGGTCACCGCCTGGGTGATCGGGAAATTCCAGGGCGAGATGGCCGCGACCACGCCATAGGGCTCGCCGATGACCATGCCCAGATGGTCGGACCGGGTGGCGGCGATGTCCCCGCCCAGCTTGTCGGCGTATTCGGCGAAGAAGCGTATGCAGTCAGCGGCGTAAGGAATGTCCACCGCGATCACGTCCTTGATCGGGCGGGTCGATCCCAGGGCCTCGATGCGGCCCAGTTCCAGGCTGTCGGCCTCGATCAGGTCCGCCCACCGGCGCAGGATGCGGGCCCGGCCGCGCGGAGCGCCGCTCGCCCAATCGGAGGTCTGGAAGGCCCGCTGTGCGTTCAGCACGGCGCGGTCGACTACCTCGGCTGAGGCGATCGGCAGGTCGGCGTAGACTTGGTTGTCGGAGGGGCGGCGCACGGGCAGCCGCTCGCCGGTGGTCTCCACCAGGGCGCCGTCGATGAAATGGCCCTTGGGGATGGCGATGTCGGCTGGATTGAAGTCCAGAGGGGGTGAGGTCTGGTCCATGGGTTCAGCCGCCGCCCTTCGCTGCCGCGAAGCGCCGTATGTGGAAGGGTTCGATGGGTGTGACCGTGGCGCCGGTGTCGATCAGCTCGGCCATGACGTCGCCGACACCCGGCCCGATCTGGAACCCCGCGCCGCAGAAGCCGAAGGCGTAGTAGAGCCCGGCCACCTTGGCGCTGGCGCCCATCACCGGCAGGTCGTCGGGCAAATAGCCTTCGACCCCACTCCAGACGCGGATGAGGCGCAGATTGCCGATGCCCGGCATCAGTCGCCGTAGCTCCGTCATCTGGTTGAGGGTGTTCACCGGGTCCACCTTGGCCCGGAAGGTCTCGAGGTTCGGGTCGGTGCGCCGGCCGCCGCCGAAGACGATGTTGCCCCGGCTCACCTGGCGCAGATAGACGGTCTCGTGCTCATGCGGCGTGCTGACGCCGAGGCTGGGATGGATGCGATAGGGCGCCGGTTCGGTGACCCCCATCTGCGGGCCCTTGGCGTACATGGGAACCGGTTCGCCGAAGCGCGCCGCCATGGCCCCGGCCCAGGCGCCGGCGGCCACCAGCACGACCGGCGCCTTGAAACGCCCGCTGGCGCGGGTCTCCACCTGGAAGTCCTCGCCGGCCTTGTCGATGGCCAGGACCTCGCAATTCTCTTCGATGAGCGCGCCGCCCCGAACCGCCGCACGGCCGAAGGCGGGGGCCACGAGGCGCGGATTGGCGTGCCCGTCCAGCGGCCCCAGCGAGCCCAGCACCACCTCCCGCCCGATGTAGGGGAAGCGGTCGCGGATGCCGTTGGCGCTGATGATCTCCAGGTCCAGGCCGTAGGCGCGCGCGTCCCGGGCGTAGGCCTCCACCTTCTCTGCCTGCTGCGGCGTGTAGCAAACCCGCATGTGGCCGCCGGGGTAGAACTCGCAGTCCTCGCCCAGCAGCTCGGCCAGCCGGCCCCAGATCTCGCGAGCGCGGTTAGCCAGCGGCAGCTGTTCGAGGTGGCGGCCCTGGCGCCGGACATTGCCGAAGTTCACGCCGCTGGCCTGCTGGCCCACCAGGCCGCGCTCGAGCACGATCACCGAGCGCCCGCGGCGGCGCAGGAAGAAGGCGGCCGAGGCGCCCATCAGCCCGCCGCCGATGATGATGACGTCTGCCGCCCGCTCCGCCGGCGCGCTCACGACCCGCCCTCCCGCATGAGGGCCATGGACAGGGGCTTCACCGGCGCTTGGCCCCTCAGCCGGCCGACGGCTGCGAGCGTTTCGTCCCGCGTGTCAGCCAGGATCTCCGCCGCGGCGGACCCGCAGAACCGGCCCTGGCAGCGGCCCATGCCGACCCGCGTCAGGGCTTTGGCGCGGTTGAGTTCGGGCGCTCCCTTCCCAGTGGCGGCTTGGCGCAGCTCGCCGGCGGTGATCGCCTCGCACCGGCAGATCAGCACATCGTCCGCCACGGACTTGGCCAGGTCTGCGGGCCAGGGGAAGGCCTTGGCCAGGCCCCGCCGGAAGGTCCCCATGGTCTGCTGGCGCCGGCGAAGGTCGGCCAGCTCGGCCTCGGCGACGGGGCGGCCCAGGTCCTTCAGGGCCGCCAGGGCCGCCAGCCGCCCGGAAATCTCCGCCGCGTCGGCGCCCAGGATGCGGGCGCCGTCCCCGGCCAGGTAAATCCCCGCCACGCTGGCGCGTCCATCCTGGTCCGCCTGCGGCCGCCATTGGCCAAGATCGGCGTCGAAGACGAAGTCGCAGTGGGCCAGGTCCGCCAGCTGGGTCTCGCTGCGCAGGTGGAAGCCCATGCCGACGGCGTCGCAGGCGATGCTCTGCTCGCCGCCGCCAACGCGGAACCGAACCGCGGCGACGCCCTCGCCGCCCTCGATCTGGAGCGGCGTGACCCCGCCATGGACCGCAACTCGGCGCGCCATCAGCAAGGCCCGATAGTAGAGCCCCTTGGCGAGCACCGCCGGTCGGCTGGCCATGTAGCCGAGGGCCAGCATCTGGCCATTCGCCGACGAGGTGTCGAGCACGGCGGCGACGTCGACGCCCGCCTTGGCGTACTGATAGCTGACCAGGTAGAGCAGCGGTCCGGTCCCTAGAAAGACCACCCGCCGGCCGATGGCGCAGGCCTGGGCCTTCAGAGCGATCTGCGCCGCGCCCAGGCTGTAGCAACCCGGCAGCGTCCATCCCTTGATCGGCAGCAGCCGATCCGTGGCGCCCGTGGCCAGCACCAGGGCGTCGAAGGGCAGCGTCTTGGCGAGCCCCCCCTCGGCAATGTGCAGCACGCCGTCACGGACGTTCCACGCCAGGGTGTCGGGGTGATAGTCGATCTGCCCCGCCAGCCGGTCGAAGCTGGCGTGGACCGCCTTGGCCCGGTCGGCCTCAAGGCCGTAGAGGGTCGCGTAGGACCGGCGGAACATGGCCGGCTGGCGACGGTAGATCTGCCCGCCGCTCACCTGGCCCTCGTCGACCACAACCGGACGCAGCCCGGCCTGGACGAAGGTCTCGGCGGCGCGGATCCCGGCCGGCCCGGCGCCGACGATGACGACGCGTGGGGCTTGGCTGGGAACTAGGCGGGGATCGGCCATAGGGCCTCCGGCGGCGGTTTGGTCAGGACGCTCATCCCGGCGGCCACAACGGTGGTGCAGGCCCGCAGGCGCTCACCGGTCGAAGTCCACATCCAGCAGTCCTGGCAGGCGCCCATCAGGCAGAAGCCGGCCCGCGGCCCGTCCCCGAATTCCGATTGCCGCAGGCTCGCGGCGCGGGTCAGCACCGCGACCAACACGGTGTCACCCTCCAGGGCCGCGCAGCGGACGCCGTCGATCTCGATCTCGACGGCCTGCCGATTCTCCTCGGCGATCCTGACAAAACGAGCGGTCATCGCACCCCAGACCGAAAAGTTGACGGCGGTCGGTCGAGCCTCAGTTCTACGGCCGGAAGACGCCGCGAGGGTTCGGAAATCGACCCCAAATCTCCGCGTTTGGACCGTTTTCGACGCCAATTCGGCATAGGGCGCGGCCAAGGCCGGCCTAGGCGGCGAAATCCAGCGCCAGCGCCTGGGCGACGGCGGGATGACGGATCTCGCCCCGAGCGACGTTCAGCCCCTGTTTCAGGTGCGGATTGGCCGCCAGCGCCCGCTCCGCCCCCTGTTCGGCGATGGCGATGACGAACGGCAAGGTGGCGTTGCCCAGGGCCTGGGTGCTGGTGCGGGCCACCGCGCCGGGCATGTTGGCGACACAGTAGTGGATCACACCCTGTTCGACGAAGACCGGCGCATCGTGAGTGGTCGCCCTGGACGTTTCGAAACAGCCGCCCTGGTCGATAGCGATGTCCACCAGCACCGCGCCGCGCTTCATGGTCGCCAGCATCTGCCGGGTCACCAGCTTGGGCGCCGCCGCCCCCGGGATCAGCACCGCGCCGATCACCAGGTCCGCCTCGCGCACCGCCGCGGCGACGGCGGCCTTGGAGGCGAAGGCGGTCTTCACCTTGCCCTCGAAGATCAGGTCCAGTTCAGCCAGGCGGGGGGTGGAGATGTCGTAGATGGTCACATCGGCGCGCAGGCCCGCCGCCATCTCCGCCGCATGCACGCCCGACACGCCCCCGCCCAGGATCACGACCTTGCCGGGGGGCACGCCCGGCACGCCCCCCAGCAGCACCCCGCGCCCGCCGGGCTCCTTCTCCAGATAGTGTGCGCCCACCTGCACACTCATCCGCCCCGCCACCTCCGACATCGGCCGCAGCAGGGGCAGGCTGCCGCGCTCGTCGGTGACCGTCTCATAGGCGATGCAGGTGGCGCCCGACTTCATCAGCGCCTCGGCCTGGGGCCGGTCGGCGGCCAGGTGCAGATAGGTGAACAGGGTCTGGCCGGGCTTCAGCCACCGGCATTCGTGCAGCTGCGGTTCCTTGACCTTGACGATCAGATCGGCGGTTTCGAACACCGCCGCGGCTTCGGCGACGATCTGCGCGCCGGCGGCAATGTAGTCGGCGTCGGAGAAGTCGATGCCGGCCCCCGCGCCGGTCTCCACCGCCACGGTGTGCCCCAACGCGGTCAGTTCGGCGACGGCGTCCGGCGTCAGGCCGACGCGGTACTCATGGACCTTGATCTCCTTGGGCACGCCAATACGCATCTCGCTCTCCAGTTCTGCATCGGAGACAGAGACTTAGGGCGGACGCCGCGCAATTTACGCTCAAAGATAGTCGCAAAACCGGCGTTTATCCTCATTCCACGGGCTTTGACGGGGCGATCTCCGGCGCCGGGAGGCGTCAGGCGGTCAGGTGGAGAGCAGCCGCTGCGCCAGGGCCACGTGCCAGTCCAGGCCGGTGGCGATGACATCGTCGTTGAAGTCATAGTGTGGGTGGTGCAGCGACGCGGCGCCAGACCCGCGTCCCTGGCCCAGCCACAGATAGGCGCCCTTCTTGGCCTGCAGCATGAAGGCGAAGTCCTCGGAGGTGAAGGCCGGCTCGGGGGCCACGGAGGCATGGGCGCAGACGCTGGCCGCCGCCGCCAGCGCCTCGGCCGCAGCGTCGGGATCATTGATCGTCGCCGGATAGTAGCGATCGTAGGTGACTGACACGCCGAGGCCCGCCCCCAGCGCCACGCCCTGAGCCACCTGCCGCACGGCTGCTTCGATCCGGTCCTGGACCTCGGGGTCGAAGGTCCGCACCGTGCCGGTGACCCGCACCGTGGCCGGCAGCACATTGTGCGAATGCCCGCCCTCGATCCGGGTGACGGACAGCACCGCCGAGGCGGTCGGCGCGATGCGGCGCGAGATGATGCCGTTCAGCTGGGTGACCAGGTCGCTGGCCGCCAGGATGGCGTCGGGGGTCTGATGCGGCTGGGCGGCGTGACCGCCCTGCCCTTCCACGACGATGTCGAAGCGATCCGCCGCGGCCATGATCGGGCCGGGCCGGGTCATCGCTGTCCCGGCCGGCAGGTCGGGCCAATTGTGCAGGGCGTAGACCTGGTCCATGGGGCAGGTCTCGAACAGGCCGTCGGCGATCATCGCCCGGGCGCCGCCCAGCCCCTCTTCCGCCGGCTGGAAGATGAAGTTCACGGTCCCGTCGAAGCGGCGGGTGCGCGCCAGGTGCCGCGCGGCGCCGAGCAGCATGGCCGTATGGCCGTCATGGCCGCAGCCGTGGAAGACCCCCGCTGTGCCGCTGGCATAGGCCAGGCCCGTCTGCTCCTGGATCGGCAGGGCGTCCATGTCGGCGCGCAGGCCGATGCTGCGGTCCGAGCTTCCCGCGCGCAGCACCCCGACCACCCCGGTGCCGCCGATGCCGGTATGCACCTGAAGTCCCAGCTCACGCAGCGCCTCGGCCACCCGCGCCGAGGTCCGGTGTTCCGAAAAGCCGAGTTCGGGATGGGCGTGCAGGTCGCGCCGGAAGGCGACCAGGGCCGGGACGAGGTCTTGGGCTTCGCTCACGCCTTGTCGCCGAACAGCTTCTGGATCGGGTAGTGCGTCTTGATGAAAGGCGACTTGATGACGATGAAGCTGAAGTATTTCTCGATCCCCAGTCCGCCCTCAAGCATCTCCTCGATGATCGACTGATAGTGGGCGACGCCCGGCGTCACGAACTTCAGCAGATAGTCATATCCACCGCTGACCAGGTGGCACTCGATGATCTCGTCGATGTTGCGCACGCGGGATTCGAAGCGGGCAAAATCGGTGCTCTTGTGGTCGTGCAGAGTCACTTCGGTGAACACGGTCAGGAACTCGCCCAGCTTCTGCAGATTGATCTGGGCGCCATAGCCGGTGATGTAGCCGGCCTGCTCCAGCCGCTTGACCCGCGTCAGGCACGGGCTGGGCGACAGGCCGACGGCGTCGGCGAGCTCGACGTTGGTGATTCGGCCGCTCTTCTGGAGTTGGGCCAGGATCTTCAGGTCGATCCGATCGAGCTTCGGGGCGATGATCATCTCCCGGTGGGGTCTCCCGTTCCCAGTCCTCGGCCTGTCTTCGTCAGCCCACGGCGAGTCTGCAGTCTAACACGGCGCGTTGAGAGGGGCGGCACGGCCTCACGACAGCGCCTGGCGAATGTCGGGCGCTTCGAGAACCTCGTCCAGCGTCTTGCGCAGCCGCGCGAAGATCAGGCCCATCTCGTCGTCGGTGCAGCACAGCGCCGGCGCCAAACCGATCGTGCAGTCGCCGAAGGCGCGGAAGATCAGGCCGTTGCGGTAGCCGGTCTCGAACAATCGCTCGGGAAGCTTCAGCGCCGGGTCGAATTCGCGCCGTGTGGCCTTGTCGGCGACCAGCTCCAGGGCGCCCAGCAGGCCCAGCCCGCGGGTGTCGCCCACCAGGGGATGGTCGGCCAGGGACGCCAGCCCGGCCTCGAAGCCGGCGGCCACGGCCTGGCCGTTGGCCAGCACGCCCTCCTCCGTATAGAGGCGCAGCACCTCCAGGCCGATGGCCGCGCTGACCGGGTGGCCGGAATAGGTGAAGCCGTGGCCGATCGGCACGTCGGGCGCGGCGCCGTTGGCCAGCCCCTCGTAGATTTTGTCCGACATCAGCACCGCGCCCATGGGGGCGTACCCGGCCGTCAGGCCCTTGGCCACCGTCATCAGATCGGGCGACACGTCCTCGTGCTCGCAGGCGAACATCGGCCCCGTGCGGCCAAACCCGGTGATCACCTCATCGGCCACGAACAGGATGTCCAGTTCCGCGCAGGCATCCGCCATGGCCTTGAGCCAGCCCTTCGGCGGCACGATCACGCCGCCGGAACCCTGGATCGGCTCGCAGAAGAACGCCGCCACCGTGTCCTGGCCGAGCTCCGCCACCTTGGCCCTCAGGGCGGCGACGGAGTGGGCTATCACGGCCTGTGGGTCGGGACCGACCGGGCTGCGATAGGGATAGGGCGAGGGGATGTGGTGCTGCCACGGGCGCGGCACGTCGAAATTGCGGTGGAAGGTGGCGATGCCGGTCAGGCCCGCGCCCATGCCGGTCGAGCCGTGATAGCCGCGCTCCAGGGCAATGATCTGCTTCTTGGCCGGCCGGCCGGTGGCGTTGAAATAGTGGACGATGAACCGGATCGCGGAGTCCACGGCGTCCGAACCGCCCAGGCTGAAATAGACGTGCTCCAGCGACGGCGGCGACAGCTCCACCAGGCGCTGGGCTAAGCGGATGGCCGGCTCACTGCCGAAATCGAAATAGCCGGTCGCATAAGGCAGGCGCCGCATCTGCTCGGCCGCCGCCTGCACAATGCTTTCCTGGCCATAGCCGACATTGACGCACCACAGGCCCGCGAAAGCGTCCAACAGCTCGTTGCCGGCGGCGTCGGTCAGGTACATCCCCCGCCCGGACTCCAGGATCGTCACGCCGCGCGCTTCGTGGGCGCGGAATGCGCTGACCGGATGGATCAGATGATCGCGGTCGACGTCCACCAACGATCGGTTGGTCCTGGGCGCCGGGTTCAAAATTGCCATTGGGCCTGCCTTCAAGAATGAACAACAGGCTAGTGGAGACCGCTGGGCCGCGGGCGTCGTCGTCGCCGCCGGATCGGTGCGACGTGTCTTTTTTTCGCCGGCCACGGCAGATTCTGCTTCGCTATTGCAGGGCCTCGGCGATCGCCTTGCCGCAGGTCGCGGTGTCCGCCCGGCCGCCGATGTCGCGGGTGCGCAGGCGCGGGTCGGCCAGGGTCGCTTCGATGGCGGCCATGATCGAGGCCGCCGCCGCCGTCTCTCCCAGATGGTCCAGCATCATCGCCGCCGACCATATCTGGCCTACCGGATTGGCCACCCCCTGGCCGGCGATGTCCGGCGCCGAACCGTGCACCGGTTCGAACAGCGACGGCGCCGTACGCGCGGGATTGATGTTGCCCGACGGCGCCACGCCGATGGTGCCGGTGCAGGCCGGCCCCAGGTCGGACAGGATGTCGCCGAACAGGTTGGAGGCCACCACCACGTCGAAGCGGTCCGGATGCAGCACGAACTGCGCCGTCAGGATGTCGATATGGTACTTGTCCCAGCGCACAGCCGGAAACTCCGCGGCGATGGCCTCCACCCGCTGATCCCAGAACGGCATGGTGATCGAGATGCCGTTGGACTTGGTGGCCGAGGTCAGATGCGCGGCCGGCCGGCGGCTGGCCAGGTCGAAGGCGTAGCGCAACACCCGGTCGACGCCCACACGGGTCATCACTGTCTCCTGGATGACGATCTCGCGCTCGGTGCCGGGGAACATGTGGCCGCCGATGGAGGAATATTCCCCCTCGGTGTTCTCGCGCACGATCCAGAAGTCGATGCTGCCCGGCTCGCGGCCGGCCAGGGGCGAGGCGACCCCCGGCAGCAGCCGCGCCGGACGCAGGTTGACGTACTGGTCGTACTCCCGCCGGAACTGCAGCAGCGATCCCCACAGGGAGATGTGGTCCGGCACGGTGTCGGGCCAGCCCACGGCGCCGAAGAAGATGGCGTCTGGATTGCCGATCCGCGCCTTCCAGTCCTCCGGCATCATCATGCCGTGGCGGGCGTAGTAGTCGCAGGAGGCGAAGTCGTGCCACTGCTGCTCGATGCGGAAGCCGTGAAGGGCGGCCACGCGCTCCAGCGCTCGCACCCCCTCGGGCATGACCTCCTTGCCGATGCCGTCGCCTGGGATCACGGCGATGCGGTAGACGCGGTCCTTGGCCTTGGTCTCATCGGTCATCGGTCAGTATCCCGCCAGCTTGAGCCCACCGATGTGGAAGGCCTTGAGTTCCAGATATTCCTCGATACCCGCCTGGCCGCCCTCGCGGCCGAGGCCGGACTGCTTGACCCCGCCGAACGGCGCCATCTCCATGGCGATCGAGCCGGTGTTCAGAGCCACCATCCCCGCCTCCAGGGCTTCGGCCACGCGCCAGGCGCGGTGCAGGTTCTCGGTATAGAAATAGCTGGCCAGACCGTAGGGCGTGCTGTTGGCCAGGGCGATGGCCTCGGCCTCGTCGCGGAACCGGAACAGGGGCGCCACGGGGCCAAAGGTCTCTTCCTGGGCCAGGCGCATGTCCATGGTCGCGCCGGTCAGGACCACCGGGGCGACGAAGCGGCGCGGGTCAAGGTCGGTGGCGGCGCCGGCCAGGGCGACGGCGCCATGGCCCACCGCGTCGGCCACATGCTCGCGCACCTTGGCCACGGCCTGGGCGTTGATCAGCGGGCCGATGGTCGCCCCAGGTGTGCGCCCGGCCCCTACTTTCAGGGCCTCGGCGGAACGGCCCAGCCGCGCGGCGAAGGCGTCGTGGACGCCGTCCTGCACCAGGATGCGGTTGGCGCAGACGCAGGTCTGGCCGGCGTTGCGGAACTTGCTGGCCATGGCCGCCTCCACCGCCAGGTCCAGGTCGGCGTCGTCGAACACGATCAGCGGCGCGTTGCCGCCCAGCTCCAGGCTAAGCCGTTTGATGGTGTCGGCGCACTGGCGCATCAGCAGCGCCCCCACCCGCGTCGAGCCGGTGAACGACAGCTTGCGGACGATGGGATTGGCGGTCAGTTCGGCGCCGATGGCGTCGGGCCGTCCGGTGACGATGTTCAGCACCCCCGCCGGCACACCGGCCCGCTCCGCCAACAGGGCCAGGGCCAGGGCGGAAAACGGCGTCAGCTCCGAGGGTTTGACCACTACCGTGCACCCCGCCGCCAGCGCCGGGGCGCACTTGCGGGTGATCATGGCCGAGGGGAAGTTCCAGGGGGTGATGGCGGCGGCCACCCCCACCGGCTCCTTCATCACCAGGATGCGCCGGTCCGCCTGAGGGGCGGGTATGCTGGAGCCGGAGATCCGCCGGCCCTCCTCGGCGAACCACTTGATGAAGGTGGCGGCGTAGCGGATTTCGCCCTCCGCCTCGGCCAGGGGTTTGCCCTGTTCGGCGGTCATGATCCGCGCCAGGTCCTTGGCGTTGTCCAGCACCAGGTCATGCCAGCGCTCCAGGACTGCCACCCGCTCGCCGGCGGTGCGCCGGCGCCAGGGTCCGAACGCCGCCGCGGCGGCCTCGATAGCCGCGCGGGTGTCAGCGCCGTCGCAGTCGGGAACAGCGCCGATCACCTCGCCGGTGGCGGGGTCCTCGACATCCAGGATCGCACCCGACCTGGCGCTAACGAAGCGGCCGTCGATATAGGCGTCCTGGATCAGCAAGGCGGGATCGTTCAGCTCCAGATTCGGCATGGTCCGCGCGCGCTCGGCGCTCCCTTTGTTTTCGTTGTTTGAGCAAGAGGGTTTGGAGGGGCCTTTGCCCCCGGGGTCATCCCAGCGCCTGGCTGGCGATGGCGAAGGTGGCGGCCGCGGCGGTGCGCGCCGGGGGCTCTCCGAACGCCATGGTCGTCACCCGGTCGACGGCGGCCAGGCCCAGGTCGCCAAGCCATGTGGAAAGACCGCTGTCGTAAGGCGCGTCGATGCGGGTGAACATCCCGGGGTTCGACCCCAGCCAATGGGAGATAAGGATCTTGGCCCCGTGCGCGTCCGGCGCCACCACCGGACCGATGAGGTAGCCATGACCAAAGCGGCGGAACAGGGCGAAACCCACCGCCTCGTTGTCTCGGTCCAGGACCACACCCTGGGCGGCGCCCAGCAGCTGCGCGAACATCCGGCCGCGCGCCAGCCCGCTGGCCCCGCGGTCCAGCTCGACGATCGCCGCCTCGTCGCCGGCTCCCATGGGCCGCACGCGCTCATGGGCGCGAAGCTTGATCATGGGCACCTTGAACGCCGCGCCCTGGTGCTGGTGGACGCCGCCGACGGCCTTGAAGCCCAATGATTTATAAAGCGGCAGGCCCTCCTCGGTGGCGTTGAGCAGGATGGTCCGTTCGCCCAGCTGCGCCATCACCGCATTCATCAGCTTGCGGCCGATGCCGCCGCCCCGCGCGCCGGGCGCCACGATGACCATGCCCAGGGTCGCGGCGGCCGGCCCATGCGGCCAGCCCATGGCGGCGCCCACGACCTGGCCGTCCCGCTCGGCCACCACGCCCAGCCCGACCTTGAACATCAGGTCCCAGTCCTCCTGCCGATGCGACCACTGCACCAGCCGGGACAGGGCGTGCATGGCGGGCAGGTCGCCGGACGTCATGTCGCGCAGCCGGGTGTCGTGATCAGCCGCCGTCCGCATCAGGCCTACTCCTCTTGGCGCCGCGGCCCAACGAATGGCCCATGGGCGTGGCCGCGCCCAAAGGCCGCCTTGGCTGGGAAATTACGCCACAACGGCGAGCATTGGGCGCCGCGCTGAACGGCAAATCGGAACATTATCGCGGCCCAAATCGGTTGCACGCGTAACAAATGCCGCCCACCCGCCCTACCTCAGTCCGTCCGCGCCATGGCCGGATTGCGCAGGGTCAGCCGGCGCAGTTGCGCGTCGGTGCGGTGGCATAGGACTTCATTGCCGCCCGCCAGCCGCGATCGCGGCGGCGGGAGGGCGTTGCAGACGCCCTCGACCGGCGACGGGCAGCGCCCAAGGAAGCCGCACAGGCCGGCTCCGCCTGCCGCCACCGGGACAGCGGCGGGGCGCGCGGTCGGCGTCTCCTCAAGCCAACCCTTGCGCATCTCCGGCACCGAGGAGATCAGCAGGTCGGTGTAGGGGTGGTTGGGCGGCGCTGCGAAAGCCTGGGCGGGGCCGCTTTCCACCTTGGCGCCGGCATAGAGCACCGCGATGTCGTCACACACCGAACGCACCGTGGAGATGTCGTGGCTGATGAACAGGTACGAGAGGTTCAGCTCGCGGCGCAGCTCGGCCATCAGCTCCAGGATCGCCGCGCCGACCACCGTATCAAGGGCCGAGGTCACCTCGTCGCAGAGGATCAGGTCCGGTTCGGCGGCCAGGGCGCGGGCCAGGTTGATGCGTTGCTTCTGCCCGCCGGACAGCTCACCGCAGCGTCGCTCCGCCAGGGCCGCCGGCAGGCGGATCAGGTCCAGCAACTGGGCGATCCGCCGCGCTTGGGCCGGGCCCTTGAGGCCATGGTAGAAGGCCAGCGGCCGGCCGAGGATCTGCGCCACCGTATGGGCCGGATTGAGGGCGGTGTCGGCGTTCTGGAACACGATCTGGATGCGCCGGAACTGGTCGCGCGTGCGCCCGGCCAGGGACGGCGGCAGGGGCTGGCCGTCGAACAGCACCGATCCGCGCGCCGGCGCCAGCAGCCCGGCCAGCACCCGCGCCAGGGTCGACTTGCCCGAGCCGGACTCGCCGATCACCCCCAGGGTGGCGCCGCGCTCGATCGTGAGGTCGATGTCCTTCAGCACCAAGCTGGACGGCAAGCCCGTGGCGTTCGGCCGCCCGTAACCGGCGCTCAGGCCGCGCACCTCCAGCAGCGGCGTCGACGCCGCCGGCGCCGGTTCCGGCCCCAGCATCCGGCCAGGCCGGGCCGCCGCCATCAGCGTCTTGGTGTAGGGGTCCGCCGGCGCGTGCAGCACCTGGTCCGTGGCCCCAGCCTCGCGGATCTCGCCGCGGTTCAGCACCACGATCCGGTCCGCCATCTGCGCCACCACAGCCAGGTCGTGGGAGACATAGACCGCCGTCGCGCCGCGCGCCTTGATCACCGCCTTGAACGCGCGCAGCACCTCGATCTGGGTGGTCACGTCCAGCGCCGTGGTCGGCTCGTCCAGGATCACCAGGGCCGGGTCGGTGATCAGGGCCATGGCCGCCATCAGCCGCTGCAGCTGGCCGCCAGATACCTGGTGCGGGTAGCGCCGGCCGATGCGCTCCGGGTCCGGCAGGGCCAGGGCGCGGAACAGCTCGACCGCCTTGGCCTGCGCCTGCGCCCGGCCCATCAACCCATGGATCAGGGCCGCCTCGATCACCTGGTCCATGATCGTCTTGGAGGGATTGAATGCGGACGCGGCGCTCTGGGCGACATAGGCCACCTGCCGCCCTCGCAGCGCGACCAGGTCCTCGCCGTCCAGGTCTGTCACCTCGACATCGCCGATGCAGATCGAGCCGCCGGCGATCTGGCAGCCGCTGCGCGCATAGCCCATCAGCGTCAGGGCGATGGTGGTCTTGCCCGAGCCGGACTCCCCGATCAGCGCCAGCACCTCGCCGCGGGGGATCGAGAAGCTGACGTCCTTGACGATGGCCATCGGCTGGCCGGCGCCGTCGCGGGCCGTGACGTTGAGACCGGAGACGGTGACCAGGTCGCCCACTTCAGGCTTCTCCCGCCGGCCGCCGCGCCCGGCCCGGCAGGCCGTCGATGAGCAGGTTGACGCCGATGGTCAGGGTGGCGATGGCCAGGGCCGGCATGAGGATGGCCGGGGCGCCGTCGGCCAAGCCGGAGATGTTCTCACGCACCAGCGAGCCCAGATCGGCATTGGGCGGCTGCACCCCCAGGCCCAGGAAACTCAGCCCGCTCAGCAGCAGGACCACAAACACGAACCTCAAGCCAAAGTCGGCCAGCATCGGGTGGATCATGTTGGGCAGGATCTCGGCGCCGGCGATGTAGAGCCGCCCCTCCCCCCGCGCGCGGGCCACCTGGACATAGTCCATCTGGTTCAGGCCCACCGCCAGGGATCGGGCGATCCGGAAGGCGCCCGGCACATAGGTCACCGCCGCGATCAGCAGCAGCAGCGGGATCGAGGAGTCGAACGCCGCCACCATGACCAAGGCGAAAATCTTGCTGGGGATGGAGATCATCGCGTCCATCAGGCGGCTCACTGCCTCGTCGACCCAGCGGCCGCTGACGGTGGCGAACAGCGCCAGGGCCGTGCCCGTCACACTGGCCAGCAGGGCGGCGGCCAGGGCCAGGCCGACGGTGTAGCGCGCGCCGCTGAGCATGCGGCTGAGCACGTCGCGCCCCAGGTAGTCGCTGCCGAGCGGATGGCTGGCGCTGAACGGCTCGAACACATCGGCGGCGACGATGGCGCCGACCCTGTAGGGCGCCAGGAAAGGTCCGAAGACCGCGACCAGCAGCCAGAACGCCACCAGGACCAGGCCGACCCGGCCGGACGCCGGCGTCGCGGCCCACAGCCGCCGGATGCGGCCCTCTGCCGGCCGCGCGGCCCGATCGGCGCCGGATGAAGGAACCGCCGGGGTCATTGGCTGCGCAGCCGCGGGTTGGCCAGGATGGCGCAGATGTCGGCGGTCAGCACCAGCAGCAGATAGGCGCTGCAGAAGATCATCGCGCAGGCCTGCAGCAGGGGCATGTCCCGGCTGGTCACGGCGTCGACCATCAGGCTGGCGATGCCGGGGTAGTTGAAGATCGTCTCCACGATGATCGCCCCGCCCAGCAGGTAGGACAGGCTGAGCGCCACGGCGTTGACGATCGGGCCGATCGCGTTGGGCAGGGCGTGGGTCAGCACCACCCGGGTCGGCCTCACCCCTTTGAGGATGGCCATCTCGACATAGGGCTGGCTGAGCTGGTCGATCACCGCCGCGCGGGTCATCCGCGCCATCTGGGCGATGATCACGAAGCACAGGGTCATCACCGGCAGGGCATAGGCGCGGGCAAGTTCGCCCAGGGTGGCCTGCTCCGGCACGAGGGTCAGCGACGGCAGCCAGCGCAGCTTCACCGCGAACACCAGCACCGCCACGGTCGCCACCAGGAACTCCGGCACGGCGACCATCGACAGGGTGGCGACGTTCAGCGCCCGGTCCAGCCGCGAGCCGCGGTGCATGGCCGACAGGATGCCGATGGTCAGGGCCGCCGGCACGGAGACGGCGGCCGCCAGCCCCGCCAGCAGCAGCGACTTGGGCAGGCGGTCGGCGATCAGCTCGCGCACTGGCAGGTTGTTGGCCATGGACTGGCCTGGGTTCCCCGACAGCAGCCCCGCCAGCCAGTGCAGATACCGCACCGGCGCCGGCAGGTTCAGGCCCAGCTGCGCCCGCAGCGCCGCCACGGCCTCCGGGGTCGCGCTCTGGCCCAAGGTCTCCTGGGCGGCGTCGCCAGGCAGCAGGGAGCTGATGGTGAACACCACCATCGACACCAGCAGCAGGGTCAGCGCCGCCAAACCCAAGCGTTTGGCGATGAGGATCAGCGTCGCGTTCATCTCCTCGCCCCCCTCATCCGTCCAGCCAGACGTATTCGGCGAAGGAATAGCCCATCAGGCCGCCGATCGGGATCGACCCGAAACCCTTCAGGCGCCGGTCGAAGGCGTCCAGCGAGCTGATGAACACCGGGATGGCGACCCCGCCGGACTGGTTCACCAGCACCTGCATGTCGCCATATATCTGCTTGCGCTTGGCCTCGTCCGCCTCGCCGCGGGCCGCGACAAGCAGCTGGTCGAAGTGCGGGTTTTTCCAGCCCGCCTCGTTCCAGGTGGCGTCGGACTTGAACAGCAGGCTGAACAGCAGGTCGGCGGTGGGACGGGGGTTGGTGTTGCCGAAGGTGAGCGGGTGCTTCATCCAGTGGTGCGACCAGTAGCCGTCGGACGGAACCCGGTTGATCGCCAGCCTCAGGCCGATACCGGCGGCGGCCTCCTGCAGGATCGAGCCCATGTCCACCGAGCCCTCGGCCGCGGGCGAGGCGTAGACCGGCAGGCGCACCCCCAGCAGGCCCGCTCGCTTGAGCAGGAACCGGGCGTGCTCCGGGTCATAGGTCCGCTGCGGCAGGCCCGGCAGGAAATAGGGATTGCTGGGCGGGATGGGCTGGTCGTTGGCGATGGCGGCATAGCCCCGAAACAGCGCCTTGCGGATCAGCTCCCGGTCCATCAGCAGCTTCATGGCCAGGACGAAGTCCGGGTTGGCCGTCGGCAGGGCGTCCTGGCGCATGATCAGATCGGTGTAGAGACCCGACTTGGTCTCCAGGATCGCATGGCGCGGCGAAGCCCCGACACGCCGGGTCGAGCGGGGATTGATGGCGCTGACCAGCTGCACGTCGCCCGACAGCAGGGCGTTGACGCGCGAGACCTCGTCGGGGATGCCGATCAGCTCGATCTCGTCCAGATAGGGATGGCCGGGCTTCCAATAGGCGTCGTTGCGCACGACGATGGTGCGCACGCCCGGCTTGAACAGCTTCAGCCGATAGGGTCCGGCGCCGACCGCGGTGCGGAAGTCGGCGGCGCCGTTCTTGACGATCAGGAAGTGCGAGGTGGCCAGGATGGTCGGCAGGTCGGCGTTGGGGCCGGTCAGCCGTACCTCCACCTCGTTGGGGCCGACCGCCTTGACCTCCTGGAACTGGGCGGCGATCGCCTTGACCTTCGACGCGGTGGCCGGGTTCTTGTGCCGCAGCAGTGAATAGACCACGTCGTCGGCGGTCAGGGTCTTGCCGTCGTGGAATTGGACGCCCTTGCGCAGCTTGATCCGCCACAGCGTCCGATCGCGGCTCTCGATGGTCTCGGCCAGGGCCGGCCGGGGCGTCAGGGCAGCGTCGAACTGGGTCAGGCCGCTGTAGATCATGTAGTGGCGCACATAGTCGGTGGAGAGCGCGCCCTTGGCCGGGTCCAGGGTGTCGGCCGTCGAGCTGGATATGCTCGCCACCCGGATGCGGCCGCCCCGGCGCGGCGACGGCGCGGACCAGGCGGCGCCAGGCAGGATCAGCCCGCCGCCGGCCATCATCCCGTTGCCGAGCATCGACCGGCGCGAAAGGGCCGGCGGCATCAGTGCAGCCTGTCCTGCAGGCGGTAATAGGCGCCCACCAGGGGCAGGAACCAAGGCTTCCCGAAATGCCCGGGAATGGCGGGCCAGGGCAGGTCCCGCCAGGGGTTGGCCTCCGCCCGACCGTCCATGACATCGGCCATCGCCTGGCCCATGCCCACCGACATCTGCACCCCATGGCCGCTGTAGCCCATGGCGTAGAAGAGGCCGCCGTGCTCGCCCGCCCGAGGCAGGCGGTCGGCGGTCATGTCGACCAGGCCGCCCCAGCAATAGTCGATGCGCGCGCCGGCCAGCTCCGGGAAGATCTGCGCCAGGGTGGCGCGCAAG
Organism: Caulobacteraceae bacterium; assembly: GCA_036384135.1. Classification (GTDB taxonomy): domain Bacteria; phylum Pseudomonadota; class Alphaproteobacteria; order Caulobacterales; family Caulobacteraceae; genus Acaudatibacter. The sequence continues at coordinate 37,052 of DASVMY010000358.1, forward strand.
ACCTCGCCGCTCTTCTGGTCCGAGGTCGGATTGGACATGGCAAACCGCGCCCGTCCCCCGAACAGCAGCCGGTTGTCCGGCGTCAGGCGGAAGTAGTTCCCGATGGTCCGGCTGGTGACGTAGTTGCGCCGCTTGGGCAGCTGGCGGCCCAGCAACCCAGCATCCAGCGGCTCGGTGACGATGATGAAGCTGCCGACGGGTACGATCCGGCGGCGGAACCAGCCGAACGGGCCCGTGGTCGCGGCGCCCGTGGCCAGCAGCACCTGCGCCGCCTCCACGCTGCCGCGCCCAGAAACCACCTGGAAGCCGCCGCCGGCCTGGCGCCGCAGCCCGGTCACCGCC